>DATFQY010000123.1:0-99221 GCA_035263845.1 Thermoanaerobaculia bacterium
CGCTGCTCGGCACCTGCGGTCCGTTTACCGACGTCGCCGCCGACGCGTTCTGCCCGTTCGTGTTGGAGATTTTCACCCTGGCGATCACGACCGGAACGACCGCCACGACGTACGACCCCACCGGCAACGTGACTCGTCTCCAGATGGCGGCGTTTCTCTCGCGCACGGTGGACCGTGTCCTGCAGCGCGGGAGCAAGCGCGCGGCGCTCCAGCGGTTCTGGTCGCCTGGGACACCCATCCTCGGCGTGACCTCGATCGGTACCGGCGGCTCGATCGAATACGACGGCGAGGACCTCTGGGTCGCCGGGATCGTCGAAAACGGCCCGGTTTCCCGCGTGAGCACGAGTGACGGGAGAGTTCTGGGAACCTGGACGGGAGTGGACGTCGGAACCGGCGCCGGAGCCGGCGTGCTCGCCGCCATGGGAAGGATCTTCGTCACGGGCGCCACCAGTCCGGGAAAGCTCTACGGCATCGATCCCACCCTGCCACCGGGCCTGGCCTCGACCCTGGCGAGCAACCTGGGAGTAGACCCTGTCTCGATCGCGTTCGACGGGGCCCGACTCTGGACGGCCGACGTCGGCCCGACCGGAAGCGTCTCCGTCGTGACTCCGGGCGCCACGATTCCCTGGACGGTGACCACGGTCCTCTTCGTATTCGCCAGTCCGTCCGCCATCCTCTACGACGGGACGAATATCTGGGTGACGGATATCGCCGCGAACAAGCTGTTGAGGCTGGATGCCTCCGGGGCGATTCTTCAAACGGTGACCGTAGGCCAGGGCCCGAGGGGTCCGGTTTTCGACGGTTCGAGCATCTGGGTCCCCAACGGGTCCTCGGTCAGCGTTGTTCGCGCCTCGAGCGGAGCGCTGCTTGCGACCCTGACCGGGAATGGTTTGGACCTCCCGACGTGGGCGGCCTGTGACGGGCAGCGCGTCCTCGTAGTGAACAAGCTCGGCGGCAGCGTATCGCTGTGGAAAGCGGCGGACCTGACGCCTCAGGGATCCGTCGCGATCGGGACCTCTCCGGTCGTCGCTGCCAGCGATGGTGTGGATTTCTGGGTGGCGCTCGGCTCCGGCTCGTTGGTGCGCTTCTGATGAGACCGGCCAGGCAAGTCTTCGCCCGTCTTCGTCCCAGCTCCAGGCGCGTGCCCTGGACCTTCGGCGTTCTCTTCGCAGCCCTGGCTTCTCTCGCGGGGGCGTCGAGCTCTCTCTTCGGCGCTTGCGGCCCTTTCACCGACGTGACGGACGCCGTCTTCTGCCCGTTCGTGCTGGAGATCTTCACGCTCGGGATCACGACGGGAACGACCGCGGCGACCTACGATCCCACCGGCGACGTGAGTCGCCTCCAGATGGCGGCCTTCCTGGCCCGGACGGTGGACCAGAGCCTCCGCCGCGGATCACGGCGGACCGCCCGGCGCGAATTCTTCACGCCGCAGAACAGTCAGAGCCTCGGAGTGACGGCGCTTCCCGGCGCCGTGGGGCCCACGCTCGCCGCATCGGACGGTGCCGACGTCTGGGTCTCCAACCCGGGCGCCGGCGTCGTCTATCGCGTCCGGAGCTCCGATGGAGTCCTTCAGGAAACTTGGACGGGAGCGACGGGAGCCAAGGGCGTGCTCTCCGCGATGGGCCAGATCCTAGTCACCGGGCGCGAGAGCCCGGGCTTGCTCTACCGCATCGACCCGTCGCAGTCCGCCGGCGCCGTCACGACCGTATCGAGCCAACTCGGGAACACCGTGAACGGCATCGCCTTCGACGGATCGGTCGTCTGGACGGCCAACGGCGGCGGCTCGATCTCGAGGCTGACGCCGAGCGCATCCATTCCGTGGACGGTGACGACGACCTCGGGTTTTCCCCGCCTGGAAGGCATCCTCTACGACGGAGCGAACATCTGGGTCGCGGATTTCGGCGCCGGGACGCTGCTGAAGCTCGATGGCTCCGCCTCAGTCCTCCAAACGGTCACGGTCGGTGGAAATCCCTTCTACCCGGCCTTCGACGGCACCAACATCTGGGTCCCGACCGGCAGCCAGGTCTCCGTCGTTCGCGCGTCGAGCGGAGCCATCCTGGCGACGCTGACCGGCAACGGCGTGAGCGGCTCCCACTCGGCTTCGTTCGACGGCGAGCGCGTCCTCGTGACCAACATCTCCAGCCAGGTCGCTTCCGTGTGGAAGGCCGCGGACCTTTCGGAGATCGGCTTCTTTCCGCTCGGCGCCGAGCCCCTCGGCGTTTGCAGCGACGGCGCGAACTTCTGGATCGCGCTCGTCAGCAGCAACCAGCTCGCCCGGTTCTGACGGGCCTCAGCCGGGAGAGGCCGAGATCTCGCGGGCGACGAGCTTCAGGTCCATCAGCAGGAAACCATAGAGCCGGTCCTGGCCTGCTTTGTCCTCGGCGCGCAGGACGGCCGAAGGGTGGAGTGTCGCGAGGACCTTCGGAGCGAGCGGGCTCTTGAGCAGGCGGCCGCGCTCCTGCATCAAGCGGAAGCCGGCGCCCAGCAGCGCCTTCGACGCAGTCGCTCCCAGGCAGACGAGCATCTCGGGATGGATCGCGGCGAGCTCCGCGTCCAGCCACGGACGGCAGGCGCCGATCTCGACGGTTCCCGGAGTCTGGTGGATGCGTCGCTTGGGTGAGCGGACGAACTTGAAGTGCTTGACGACGTTGGTGACGTAGACGTCCGGCCTCGGGATGCCCGCCTCGACGAGGGCGCGGTCCAGCACCTCTCCCGCGGGGCCGACGAAGGGAGCCCCCTGGATGTCCTCCTGGTCTCCCGGCGCCTCGCCGACAAGCATCGCGCGGGCCGTCGCCGGGCCGCGTCCAAAGACCGTCTGCGTAGCGAGGCGATAGAGGTCGCAGCCCTGGCAGGAGGCGGCGGCGCGGCGCAGCTCCTCGAGGTCCGAAGTCCTCGGAACGAAACTCTCGGCGCCTGCCGGAGCGGCCGCGGGCGCCTCGTCCGCAAGGCGCCGCAGCCTCTGAAGCTCCGCGTCTCCGGGACGGAGCATCAGAGAGTGGTCGCCTCTCGCGAGACGGAACAGGACCGAGTAGAGGAGCTTCCATTTGTCGGGGTCGGGATTCGGCGCCACGGCGCGGGCCAGGTCCAGGAAGGCGCGGGGCACCATGAAGTCGGGACTCGGGACTCGGGACTCGGGACTCGCAGTGCCAGGGGGTTCCGGCGGAGTGTCGAAGAGGGTCCGGGGCTGCGTGGGCGCCTTCGGCTCTCGCCAGACGATCTCTTCCGGACCGACGCCCTCCGCGAGCAGTCGCCGCGCGGCGTCGCGCCAGGTCTCGAAGGAGGAAACGTAGACCTCGCGCATCAGCGCATCAGTGCATCAGCGGGGCTCAGTCGCGACGGCCGCGCGAACCTTCTTTCCGCGCAGGACCACGATCATCCAGATCAGCGCGCCCGCGATCAGAACGCCCACCCCCAGGCTGCCAACGAGGCGTCCCGCCGCGCGCGGGCCGGACTCGGAGACGCCCTGGACCGTTCCGAGGAGCTGCAAGTAATAAGAGAAGCCGAAGAGACCGAGGACGTAGACCAGGTAGAACCAGGACGCGACTTCGAGAGCCGCGCGCGCCCAGGCGCGCATCTTGAGGAACTGGTATGCGAAGACGATGACGGTCGCCGCGAGCACGGCTTCGATCGACTTGATCGCGGCGTAGTGCTCGAAGTAGGGCCCCAGGACCCGGATCCCGGGCGCCTTCTGTTCGGCATAGCCCAGGATCGTCGGCATCGCGGGCCGCAGCGCCACCCAGACGATCACGTCCACGACCGCGATGGCGAGGCAGAAGATCCCGCCGACGAGCCAGATCCGGCCGATCACGGTGATGATTCTCGGCCTCGCGGGCTCCTTCGGCTCGTCCGGGCCGGCTACCGTCCCGACAGTCTCCACGGTTCTTCTCCCGGTAGAGGATAACAACGGCGCGGGCTCAAGCGTGCTCGGGGACGCCGATGGCCTCCAGGAACTCCGAGGCGACGGCGTCCGCCTCGAAGCGCTCGACCCGCAGCCGTCCAGCCGCGCCGAGGCTCGAGCGCCGGGCCGAGTCGGGGAGCAGCTCCTCCAGGGCCAAGGCCAGGGAGAGCGGGTCGCCCGGCGGCACGAGCACGCCGCACTCCTCGCCGACGACCTCCGGCACCGCGCCGGCCTTCGCCGCGACGATCGGGAGGCCGGCCGCCATCGCCTCAAGGAAGACGATCCCGAATCCCTCCTGCCGCGACGGGAGGCAGAAGACCGCCGAGCGCCGGTACTCCGCGGCCAGCCGGGCAAACGGGACGTGGCCCGCGAACTCGACCCGGTCGCCCAGGCGCAACACGTCCGCCCGCCGCCGGAGCCGCGCCAGCTCCGGGCCTGTCCCGATGACCCGCAGGACCGCGCGCGTCTTCAGAAGCGACACGGCTTCCAGGAGGACCGCAACGCTCTTGCGAGGGTAGAGGTGAGCCACGCACAGGATCCCCGGCGGGTCTTTCGGAAGCCGCTCGGCGGAATCGAGCGCCGACCTCCAACGATCGAGCTCGATCCCCTCGGGGACGACCCGGATGCGCGGGGCCGCCACGCCGTACTCCCGCTCGATGACCGCGGCCGAGTACAGGCTCGACGTCAGCACGAGGTCGGCCTTTCGCGCGCGCGCCCTCTCGAACAGAGATTCGGTCGTCAATCGAACCCGGGGGACTCCGTGCTCGAACCGCGCCTCGTCGGCGAGGACCCCTTTCAGCGACGCGATCGAGGGCGCGCCGTCACTTCGCAGGAAGACGCCGTCGAGATCGAACCCGACGACGACGTCGGCGCGAAGAGCCGGCGCTCGCCACCTCGCCAGCAGGTTGAAGAGCAGCCGTCCGGCCAGCGAGGCGCCGCGTCCCGGCGCCGGCGCGAGGAAGGCGACCTCGTGCCCGCGGGCTTCGAGCGCGCGCCGCAGGACGGAGATGCCGACGAAGGTGCCGCTGCCTCCGCTCACGTCCGCCGGGGTCCCGGTGACGAAGAGAAGGCGCGCCACGGCGATGGTATACACCGGGTGCCGT
This sequence comes from Thermoanaerobaculia bacterium, assembly GCA_035263845.1. Classification (GTDB taxonomy): domain Bacteria; phylum Acidobacteriota; class Thermoanaerobaculia; order UBA5066; family Gp7-AA6; genus JAWOLE01. The sequence goes on from DATFQY010000123.1 coordinate 5,002, forward strand.
GCGCGAGATCGAGGAGGTTCGCGCCTACTACTCGAAGATCCTGCCGTACTTCGAGCGGGAAATCGCCGCGCGAAAGGACATCCCGTTCTGGGAGGGGCTGGCCCGCCGGTGGAAGCCCCGCCGGATTCTCGAGATCGGCTGCGGAACCGGCCGGGTGACGCGGGCCCTGTCGAAGTCGGCGCCGGCCGTCGGGATCGACGTCTCTTTTGACCTGCTGCGTCGAGCGCGCGCCGGCGCCGGCGCGAAGGGACGGACGAGCTTCCTCGCGGCGGATTTCCGATCAGCCGTCTTCGCGCGCCGTTTCGACCTGATCGTCGCCCCGAGCGATCCGATCTGCCACCTGAGCCGGCCCGGCCACCGCCGCCGGGCACTGACGGCCGTGGCGCGGCAGCTCCTGCCGGGCGGCCGGTTCGTGCTCGACGCCCTCGTGCGGCGCGAGAGCGGGCCCGTGAGCTTCGAGCGGGTGCTCCGCGACCGGCGGGGGCAGCTGCGAATTCGGGAGGACTGGGAACCGGCCGGAGAGCGGAACCTCTGGCGGGGGACCTACACCTACGAGGTGCCGGGCCGCCGAAGAGGCCAGGCGCCGACCCGGGCCACGTTCCTGGCGCGCGCCTGGGACCCCGCGACCATCGCGGCGCTCTTCTCCTCCTGCGGGCTCGAAGTCGAGACGGTCTGGGGAAGTTACTCGCGTGGCCCCTGGTCGCCCTCGAGCCGAAGGCTCCTCGTCGTCGCGCGGCCGGCCTCCCGCTAGTCCTGCCAGGTGGTCCCGTCAGCGCCGGGCGTTTCGGGGCGGATCGATCCCGAGCGCGGCGGCGACGCGGGAGGCGATGAGGGTCGAGGACATCTCGTCGATCTTCTCGTTCGAGATCCCCGGCCCCATCGCGAGAAACGTGGCGTCGATCTCCGGATATGCCGCGCGGTAACCGTGGCCTCCGTACTCCTCGGACGGGCCCGAGAGTCGCCCCGGCCTCAGGCTCATCGAAAGGTGGTAGCCCGGCTTGGCGAGAAGGATCAGGTCGCCGGACTCGGGAGCATCGAGGGCGAGGTCTCCGGCCGCTTCCCGCCGCACGACCACGTCCCACGGGGACTCGCCGCGGACGCGGAACGCGGAGAGGAGCTTCTCGACCGAGTCGAGGGTTCCCGCCGGCGCCGTCGGATTGACGTAGACGTGAGCGGCGCCGCTCGAGACCATCGCCACGGCGGTCGAGGAAGGATCGAAATTCCTGTCCTTCCCGAGCTTCGTAAAGCCGTTTTCCACGAGAAGCTCCGGCGGATAGATCTCCGTGTGAAGGGGAGTCATCCCGTGGTCGGAGGTGACGAAGAGGGAATCTCGCGGGGTCAGGAGCGCCAGGAACCGCGAGATGGCGCGGTCGGCGTCCGCGTAGGCGTGGTCGATGAACCCGGCGAAGCGGGCGGCTCGCTCCGGCGTGTACTCCTCCTGCTTCGGATCGGCCAGCAGGAAGTGGTGCTCGACCGCGTCCACCTCGGACTGGTAGAGGAGGAGCAGGTCCCAGTCGGGTCTCGCGAGCGCGGCCAGGTCGGCCTTCGTCAGGAACTCGGTCAGCCGGTCGGACTGCTCCAGGTAGACCTCCGGGTGCTCGGAATGCGGTCCGAAGACGTTGTAGTCCGCGCGGCCCGGCCAGAAGCCGGCCTTCCGGTCGACCTCACGGCGGAACTCCTCCGGGAAGACGTCGGACTCCCAGAGACCGCCGCAGTAGACCTCGGTCTTCGAGAGGTCAGCGGCGATCGAGAGCAGCTTGCACCACGACCCGGCGCGGCCGCTCTTTCCGCGGACCTCGACGGGAAAGGTTTCGCCGGGATGGACGATCACCGCCGCTCCGACTTCCGGCTGGACGCGGAGGCTGTCGTAGTCGAGCCGGCCGTCGTTGGTCGAGTCGAGCGCGACGATCGCGGCGCGATGGGCCGTGGGCGGGAACTCGAGGACCGCCCCCTTCGGCGGGGAATAGCTTGGAACGCCCGCGGCGGCCGACGGCGACCAGGACCCGGCGGCGAAGCGGGTGACCCGCGGCCGCGAAACGGGGTCCGCGACCCAGTTCATCCCGAATCCGGCGCATCCGGTCGGCGGCGTGCCGGCGCCATGCGGGTAAGCCATCACGCCGACCCGCTTTCCCTGCCGGCGGGCCGCCTCGCACAGCGTCTCCGCCCGCAGTGGGGTGTCGAAGCCGTTGCGGCGCGCTCCGAACGGCCTGGTCGGATCGAGAAGGACGTTGCCGACGATTCCCGTGTCGCGGGGAAGTGCGCCGGTGATGTGCGTGGCGTGGGCCGCGGGGGTCAGGGACGGCGAGCAGGGGATCGACCGCACGGCGAGGAACCCGTTCTCGGCCAGTCGCCGGAACCCGCCCGTTGCGAGTTTGCCCGGCTCCGAAAGCAGGCGGGCGAGCCTCACCCCCGAGGTCCCATCGAACGAAACCAGGACCGCCCGCCTCGCGGCGGCGACAGGCGGAGGCGCGGCGTGGGGCGCCGGCGCCGGTCGCGCGGGAGCGCACGCCTCCGCCAGGAGGACGGAGGCGAAGAGGGAAAGAAGCCTACCGACTCGTGCCACGCCGCGAGTCCTGGATGAGCTTCTCGACGTCGGCGATCTCGCGGGGGGCGGAGCAGGAGAGGCAGTCCATCCCGCTCGGAGTCACGAGGACGACGTCCTCGATCCGGATCCCGATGTTCCACCACCTTGGGTCCTGCGTGGAGCGCTCGGGAATGTAGATGCCGGGCTCGACCGTCAGCGCCATGCCGGGCTCGAGCTTCGTCTCGGCCTTTCCGTAGCGCTCGAGGCGCGTGACGTCGGGAGGATTGCCGTAGCTGCCGACGTCGTGGACGTTCAGCCCGATCCAGTGGCTCGACCCGTGCGGGTAGAAGCGCTGGTAGGAGCGGGACTTGACGATCTCCTCGCGGTCGCCCGTCAGGATCCCGAGCCGCAGCAGTCCGTCCACGATGACCCGGACGGTCGCGTTGTGGACGTCCTTGATCGGGACGCCCTGCCGGCACTCCGCGAACCCGGCCTTCTGGGCCGCGAGGACGATCTCGTAGATGCTCCGCTGCTCCGCCGAGAAGCGGCCGGTCACCGGGTAGCTGCGCGTCACGTCGGAGGCGTACATGGAGTACTCGCAGGCCGTGTCGTTGACGAGGACTTCACCCGCTTCCAGGAGCTTGTCGTCCTTCTCGTGGTGAAGGATGACGGAGTTCCTCCCGGACGCGACGATCGGCGGGTAAGACATCCTCGCGGCGCCGCCCAGAAGGCACCGGTCGACCATCGCGGCCTTGAGGTCGTACTCGTGGAGCCCCGGCGCCACGCGCGCCATCGCCGCTTGATGAGCTTCCGCGGAGAGCCGGCTCGCCTCGCGAAGGAGCGCCTGCTCGGCGGGGTCCTTGAGGAGCCGCAGCGCCGCGAGGATCGGGAGCGCGTCGGCGGCGGGCCGCGCGGCCGTCGCGTTGGCGTTGGGGGTATTCCAGACCTCGAGCAGCCGGCGCTGGAACTCCCGGTCTCCGCCCGACCCGTAGTAGAGGCTCTGCGCTCCGGAGAAGAGCGCCGGCAACCGGTCCCAGAACTCCGCCACGGAGTAGGCGTCGGCGGCGCCATACTCCTTCTTCGCGGCGTCCACGCCCGTCCGCCAGCCGGTCCACTGCTCGGCCGCGAAATCTTTCGGCTGCACGAAGAGGACGTATCGGCCGCTTCCCGCCTGAAGCACCGCGACTGCGTTGGGGTCGTCGAGGCCCGTCAGGTACCAGAAGTCCGAGTCCTGGCGGTGAGAGTCCGCGCGGGCGTCGGCGGCGGTCTCCGCCGGCGCTCGGAAGACCGCGACGGAGCCGGCCGGAAGCCGCGCGAGGAGCTTCTCCCGGTGAGACTTGAAGAAATCCTGGCCGGGATGGGGAGGCGGAGCCGGAGCGGGACCGGCGAGGACCAGGGCCAGGGCGGCGGCCGTAAGAAACATGAATCCTCCTTGAAGAAGCGAGCGTCATTGTAAGGGCCGGTGTCCGGTGGTTATCCTTCGACAGTCCGGACCGGGGGGTGTTCCGGACGAATGCATTTCGGAGGTCGTATGAAGATTCCCGCCGCCTCTCTCTCCCTTCTCCTCTGCCTTTCCGCGTCCGCGCTCAGGGCTGCCCAGGAGTCCCACGCGCACCACCACGGGCCGGGCGAGAGCCTGGGTAAGGTCAACTTCCCGATCTCCTGCTCCGAGGCGACGCGGGCCGACTTCATCCGGGGCCTCGCGTTTCTCCACTCGTTCGGGTACGAGGAGTCCCGGGACTCTTTCACCGCGGCCGCCGCGAAGGATCCCTCCTGCGGCATCGCCTCCTGGGGAGTGGCGATGACCTATTACCACCCCATCTGGGCTCCTCCGTCGCCGGTCGAGCTGGCCGCCGGCCGCGCCGCCTCGGAGAAGGCCGCGACGGCGGGCGCGAAGACGGACCGCGAGAAGGGTTACATCGCCGCGATCGGCGCGTTCTACAAGGACTCGGACAAGGTCGATCACCGCACGCGCGCCCTGGCCTACAAGGCCGCGATGGAAGACCTCACGAAGCGCTTTCCCGAAGACCACGAGGCCCTGATCTTCTACGCGCTATCGCTTCTCGCCACGGCGACGCCGGCCGACGCGACTTACGCGAACCAGAAGAAAGCGGCGGAGATCTTGAACGGACTGCTCGTCGAGGAGCCGGATCACCCCGGGGTCGCGCACTACCTGATCCACGCGTTCGACTATCCCGCGCTCGCATCCCTCGCGCTGCCCGCAGCGCGGTCCTATTCGAAGATCGCCCCCTCCTCCGCGCACGCCCTCCACATGCCGTCGCACATCTTCACGAGGCTCGGCCTCTGGCAGGAATCGATCGACTCGAACATCGCCTCGGCCGAAACGGCCCGCCGGTACGTCGCGCGCGCGCACCCGGGCGCCGAGTCTTTCGACGCGGCCCACGCGATGGATTACCTCGAGTACGCGTACCTGCAGATCGGCGACGAGGCGAAGGCGAAGCAGGTGGTCGAACAGTCGGCGGCGGCGAAGACCTTCGACGAAGGAAGCTTTGCGGCCGGATACGCCCTCGCGGCGATCCCCGCCCGTTACGCGCTGGAGCGGCGGCGCTGGGAAGACGCCGCGAAGCTCGAGCCTCCGAAGGCGGAGCTTCCCTGGGATCGATTCTCCTACGTCAACGCGATCACGCCCTTCGCGCAGGCGCTCGGCGCGGCTCGCACCGGCCAGAACGAGAAGGCGCGCGCCGCGGTGGCCCGAATCGAAGACGTCCACGCCGCGCTGGTCAAGACGCCGATCCCCGGTCCTTATGACTGGGCCAGCCAGGTCGAGTCCATGCGCCTGGCCGCCGCCGCGTGGCTCGCGTACGCCAACGGTAAGAACGATGAGGCGTTGTCGCTTGCCCGCTCCGCCGCCGACCTCGAGGACAAGACCGGCAAGCACCCCGTGACCCCGGGCAGCGTCTTGCCGGCGCGCGAGCTTCTCGGCGACCTTCTCCTGGAAATGAACAAGCCGGCCGAGGCGATGGCCGAGTACGAAAAGTCCCTCAAGGAGACTCCGAACCGCTTCAACGGCCTTTATGGCGCGGCACGCGCCGCCGAGTTGTCCGGAAACCCGGAGAAGGCGCGGACTCTCTACGCAAAACTCCTCGACAACCTGGGCGACCGCCGTCCCGACCGTGAGGATGCGAAGCAGGCCCGCGCATATCTGGCGAAGGTCAAGAAGTGATCCTCCAGTGCCCGTCCTGCGGGAAGAAGAATCGCTCGCCGGCGGAGAAGCTGGCTGACCTCGGACGCTGCGGGAACTGCAAGACGCAGATCTCGCCGGTGTCCCGGCCCATCGACGCCGATTCCGAAGTCTTTCGGGACGTCACCCGAAACGCCCCGGTGCCGGTGCTCGTGGATTTCTGGGCGGCCTGGTGCGGGCCGTGCAAGATCGCCGCGCCCGAGGTCGCGAGGACCGCGGCGGAGATGGCGGGGCGGGCGATCGTCCTGAAAGTGGACACGGAGAAGCACCCGCAGATCGCGGCCCAGTACGGAGTGCGAGGCATCCCCAATTTCGTGGTCCTCAAGAGAGGCCTGCTCCTCCACCAGCAGGCGGGCGCCGTCGGAGCCGATCAGATGAAGGCCTGGCTGGTGCGCGCCGGAGCCCCTGCCGCGTGACCGCCGCCTAGCGGTTCAAGCTCACGGCGAGGAGGACGAGGCCGAGACCGCCGAGGTAGAAGGCGAACGGTCTCAAGGTGTGGGTCCTCAGGTACCGCAGGAGAAACCGCACCACGAGGTAGCCGACGACGGCCGCGCAGAGAAACCCCGCGGCCAGCACCGACGCGGATCCGGCGGGTTCGTGCGCCTTGCGCAGGTCCAGCAGCGCCTTGGCCCCCGCGCCGAGGATGATCGGCAGCGCGAGGAGGAAGGAGAAGCGCGCCGCCGCCCCCCGCTCGAAGCCGCGCACGCGCCCGGTGGAGATCGTGAAGCCGGAGCGCGAGAACCCCGCCATGAGACCCGCCGCGGCCTGCGCCAGCCCGATCCAGAGGGCGTCGGCGATGGTGATCTCGGTCAAGGGACGTTCGCGCCGGGCCCGCGCGCCGAGCCGTTCGGCCATCAGGAAGTAGGCGCACGCGACGAGCATCGAGGCGCCGATCAGGGCCAGCGAGCGGACGCTCTCGAACCGCTTCAGGAGGAACAGGCCGGCGAGGACCCCGGGAATCGTTCCAACGAAAAGGGGAAGGATGAGGGCGCGGGCCTCCTCGTCGCGAGCCGGCCGTCCGGAGATCCAGAGAAGGAGCTCCTGCAAGATCGCGAGGAGCTCCCTGGCGAACACCAGGAAAAGGGCGGCGACGGTGCCCAGGTGAAGGACCACGTCGAAGGCGAGCGTGATCTCGTCGTTGCGGATCCCGAGCAGAGCCTGGACGATGTAGAGATGGGCGCTGGAAGAGACCGGCAGGAACTCGGTCAGCCCCTGCACGATCCCGAGCAGGCACGCCATCGCTATGTTCATGAAGGCTTTCGGAATCTAGCACGGCCGTTAAAACATGTTTAAAGGCCCGTTTGGAGGGCCAATTCGGACTAATTTCTGGCCCCATGAACTCCTTCCATTCCATCCTCAGAATCCTGGCTCTCGCCGGCCTGTCGCTGCTGGCCGGAATGGGCCAGGAGCGCCAGTTCGCACCGGCGAGCCGCCCTTCGGACGCGGCTCCGCTCGCGGTCGCCGCCCCGTGCGTCACGGATTCTCTGACGCTCTGCTTGAACGGCGGCCGCTTCCAGGTCCGCGTCAACTGGCGCGTCCCGTCCCAGGGCACGAGCGGTGTCGGGACCGGCGTCGCGCTGACCGGCGATACGGGCTACTTCTGGTTCTTCTCGCCCAACAACATCGAGCTCGTCCTGAAGGTCGTGGACGGCCGCGCCTTCAACGGGATGTTCTGGGTGTTCTACGGCGCGCTCTCCAACGTCGAGTACACCATCACCGTGACCGACACGGTGACCGGGACCGTCAAGAACTACGCCAATCCCTCGGGCAACCTCGCCAGCGTCGCCGACACGGCGGCGTTCGCCGGGGGCGGTAGTCTCCGAATCGATCCCGAGGAAGAGTCCCGAGAGGAAGTCTCAGCGGACGGCGCGGAGACGCCGCCGGCCGCCGAAACGCGGCTTCAGCCGGCCATCGACCTGCGCCAGTTGGAGTCGGCTGAGGCGGCCTGCACTCCGGGTCCGACGACGCTGTGCCTCAACAACGGCCGCTTCAAAGTCGAAGTCTCGTGGCGCGTTCCCGCGCAGGGAACCAGCGGAGTGGGGACGGCGGTGCCTCTGACCGGCGACACGGGCCAGTTCTGGTTCTTCTCGGCCAACAACATCGAGCTCGTCATCAAGGCTCTCGATGGCACGCCTGTCAACGGGCAGTACTGGATCTTCTACGGCGCGCTCTCCAACGTCGAGTACACCATCACGGTCACCGACACCGTGACGGGCTACGTCAAGACGTTCTTCAATCCCTCCGGCAACCTCGCGAGCGTCGCGGACACGTCGGGCTTCTCGGCCGCCGCGACTCCGACCCCCACGACGCCCACTCCGAATCCGACTCCCACTCCGACCTCCGGAGGCGGGACCGTCCACATCGTCAACGTGGGCCCGGGAGGCCAGAACGTTTTCCGCGACACCGCCAGCAACACGAGCACCACCTCCATCAAGGTCGGCGACACCGTGCAGTGGAATTTCCTCACGAACACCTACCACTCCGCGACCTCCGGAACGTGCAGCAACGATGGCGATCCGTACGGCGGCGGGTACGTGACGTGCAATTCGGACGGGGTCTTCGACTCGCAGTCGCAAGTCTCGCCGGCGACCTTCTCCAAGAAGTTCACCACGGCCGGGACGTTTCCGTATTACTGCCAGGTCCACGGAAGCATGATGACCGGCTCCGTGATCGTCAGTCCCTGACCCGGGCCTCCCCCCAAGGAGGGTTTCTCCCCTGACCCCCGGAGGCGGTTCCCGCGAGCCGCCTCCGGGGAACTTTCGGCGCTGGCGGTCGCTTCGCGACCGGCGCCGAGAGAGTTCAAACGGGAGCTGGAGAGGCATCGAATTTGCCTCCTCATGTAACCTCATTGAAGGGAGGCTACGATCGCAAGAAAAGATTCCGTCAGGACTACCGCGAGGAAGCCGCGGCGCGCGGCGCTGGCTGGGCCAGCCGGGTTCTCGCTCTTGACCGACGAGGACCTCCACCTCTTCAACGAGGGGAGCCACTTCCGCGCCTACGAGAAGCTCGGCGCGCATCCGGTCGTCGCGGGAAGCGCCGAGGGCTGCTACTTCGCCGTCTTCGCCCCCAATGCCCGCTCGGTCACGGTCATGGGCGACTGGAACGGCTGGGACAAGGCGGGCCACCCCCTGCGCGCTCGGGGAAGTTCCGGCATCTGGGAGGGAGTCGTTCCCGGCGTCGGCGCGGGGGCCGTTTACAAGTACCATGTCGCCTCGAGGCTGCGCGGCTACCGGGCGGACAAGGCGGACCCCTACGGTTTCGCGTGCGAGGTTCCTCCGCGGACCGGCTCGGTCGTCGCGGAGCTCGACTTCGAGTGGAGCGACTCGGAATGGATGGCGTCGCGGCGCGAGCGCCACCGCCCCTCCTCGCCGGTCTCGATCTACGAGGTCCACCTCGGATCCTGGAGGCGGCCCTGGGATTCCGACCGGTTCCTGACCTACCGGGAGATCGCGCCGCTGCTCGCGCAGTACGCGAAGGAGATGGGCTACACGCACGTCGAGCTGCTCCCCGTGATGGAGCACCCCTTCTACGCCTCGTGGGGCTACCAGGTGACCGGCTACTTCGCTCCGACGGCGCGATACGGCTCGCCGGCCGACTTCCAGTTCCTCGTGGACGCGCTGCACCGGGAGGGGATCGGCGTCATTCTGGACTGGGTCCCCTCGCACTTCCCCTCCGACGAGCACGGCCTGGGCTACTTCGACGGGACGCACCTCTACGAGCACGCCGACCCGCGGCAGGGCTTCCATCCCGATTGGAAGAGCGCGATCTTCAACTACGGGCGCGCCGAGGTTCGGAGCTTCCTCTTCTCGAGCGCGGAGCTCTGGTTGGAGAAGTACCACGCCGACGGTCTGCGCGTGGACGCGGTCGCCTCGATGCTCCACTGGAGCTACTCGCGCAAGGCGGGGGAATGGGTGCCCAACGTCTTCGGCGGTCCTGAGAACCTGGAGGCGATCTCGCTGCTGCGCCGCTTGGACGACTACGTGCGCGAGGCGCACCCCGACGCGCTGATGATCGCCGAGGAGTCCACGACGTGGCCGATGGTCTCGCGCCCGACGCGCATCGGCGGCCTCGGCTTCGACATGAAGTGGGACATGGGGTGGATGAACGACACGCTGAAGTACTTCAAGCGCGACCCGATCCACCGCAAGTACCACCACACGGAGCTGACGTTCCGCCCCATGTACGCGTACACGGAGAGCTTCCTCCTCCCGCTCTCCCACGACGAGGTGGTCCACATGAAGGGGTCGCTTCTGTCACGGATGCCGGGAGACGACTGGCGCAAGTTCGCGAACCTTCGGCTCCTGCTCGCCTACCAGGCGGCCGTCCCCGGCAAGAAGCTCCTCTTCATGGGAGGGGAGTTCGGGCAGTGGGCGGAGTGGAACCACGACAACGCGCTGCAGTGGCACCTGCTCTCCTACTCCCCGCACGCGGGCGTCCAGAAGCTCGCCGCGCACTTGAACCGCCTCTACGCCGGCGAGCCCGCGCTCCACGAGCGGGACTTCGATCCTTCGGGGTTCGAGTGGATCGACTGCCACGACTGGGAGTACAGCACGCTGTCGCTGCTGCGGCGCGGGGGAACACCGGAGGAGACGATCCTCGCGGCGTTCAACTTCACGCCGGTGACGCGGCACCGCTACCGGATCGGGGCGCCGGCATCGGGCTTCTGGCGGGAGATCGCCAACACGGACGCGACGGAGTACGGCGGAAGCGGCGTCGGCAACATGGGAGGCCTCCGGACCGACGACGCGCCGGCGCACGGGAGGCCGTGGAGCCTGGCCCTCACGCTGCCGCCGCTCGGGGCGGTGTTTTTCAAGCACGAGCCGGAGAAGCCCGCTCCGGAAGTCCTCTCCGAAAAGGAGGCATCGGACGAAACGGAGAAGATCCTTCGCTCCGCTCAGGATGACGGCGGGGAGTAATGCGGTTTCTCTGCATTCACGGGCACTTCTACCAGCCTCCGCGGGAGGATCCGTGGACCGGGAAGGTGCGACGAGAAGCGTCGGCCGCGCCGTTCCACGACTGGAACGAGAGGATCACGGCGGAGTGCTACGCACCCAACTCCGACAACTACGCGCGGATCTCGTTCAACTTCGGCCCGACGCTCCTTTCCTGGATGGAGGGGAGCGTTCCCGAAGTCTACAGGCGGATCCTCGAGGCCGACGCGGAGAGCCGCGAGCGCTTCTCGGGGCACGGCTCCGCGCTGGCGCAGGCGTACGGCCACGAGATCCTGCCGCTCGCGAGCGCCCGCGACAAGCGCACCCAGGTCTACTGGGGAATCCGGGATTTCGAGCACCGCTTCAGCCGCTCGCCGGAGGGGATGTGGCTGCCCGAAACGGCCGTGGACACCGGCACCCTGGAGGTCCTCGCGGACCTGGGAATCCGGTTCACGGTCCTCTCCCCGCATCAGGCGCTGCAGTGGCGCGACTCGGGCCAGCTCGGATGGCAGGAGGCGGACGGAACGCTCGACACCCGCCGGCCCTACGAGACCCGTCTTCCCTCGGGAAGGCGGATCGTCCTCTTCTTTTACGACGCCGCCGCCTCGCAGCGCATCGCCTTCGGAGGCCTTGCCGACGGAGCCGAGAACCTCACGCGGGAGCTCCTCGGGCGCTTCGGCGGCGGCGAGGACCAGCTCGTCTCGGCCGCGACGGACGGCGAGACCTACGGCCACCACTTCAAGGGAGGCGACCGCGTGCTCGCGGGCGCCCTGTCCCTTCTCGAAGGCTCCGCCTCGATCCGGCTCACGAACTTTGGCGAATACCTCGCCGCGCACCCTCCGCATCAGGAGGCCCGGATCCGCGAGAACACCTCCTGGAGCTGCCCGCACGGCGTCGGGCGCTGGAAGGAGGACTGCGGGTGCACGACGTGGGAGCACCCCGGCTGGAAGCAGTCGTGGCGGGCGCCCCTGCGCGAGGCGCTCGATGCGCTGCGAGAAAAGCTCGACTCTCTTTACGAGACCAGGGCCGCCCCGGTCCTTCGCGACCCGTGGCAGGCGCGCGACGATTCGATCGCGCTCGTCCTCGGCGAGGCCGATCCCGCGCCGTTCCTGGAGCGCCACGCCGGCCGCAGGCTGGATCCCGCCGAGAATTCGCTCGCTCTCGATCTCTTCGAGATGCAGCGCTGCGCGATGAGCATGTTCACGAGCTGCGGCTGGTTCTTCGAAGACCCGTCCGGGCTGGAGACGCGCCAGGTCTTGCGCTACGCCGCGCGCGCGATCGAGCTCGCCCGAAAGCTCTCGGGAGAGTCGCTCGAGGCAGAGTTCCTCCGAGAGCTCGAAGCGGCCGCCAGCAACGACCCCGAGGCAGGAAACGCCCGCCGCATCTACGAGGAATCCCGAAACGTCGCCGCCGAGTCGGCGCCCGCCGCCCGATGACTGTCGGATCCGAGATCCGAATTCCGAAATCCGAAATCCGTTCGGTTATCATTCGTCGCCCTTGATCCAGTCATCCGAAAGTCCCCATCCGCGGCTTCCCGCTCCGCTGGCTCCTCTCTGGGGCCTCGCGCGGGATCTTCGATGGACGTGGCGCCCCACGATGCGGGCCCTTTTCTCCGCCCTCGACCGCGGGCTCTGGGACGCGACCGGCGGAAACCCCGTCGAGCTGCTGCTGACGGTTTCGCCGGAGCGGCTCGATCAGGCGGCTTCGGACGGGCGGTTTCTGTCGCAGATGTCCGCCGTCCTGTCGGAGCTCGCCGTCGAGGACTCCTCGCCGTCGTGGCACCCCGCGGTGCGCGCGTTCCGGGAGCGCGACTATCGCATCGCGTACTTCTCGGCCGAGTTCGGCTTGACCGAACATCTGCCGATCTACGCGGGCGGCCTCGGCATCCTCGCCGGCGACGTGCTGAAGGCCTCGAGCGATCGCGGCCTGCCGCTTATCGGCGTCGGCCTCTTCTACCGGGAGGACTACTTCCGCCAGGTGCTCGACCGTAACGGCTGGCAGCGCGAGAGCAATCCCACGCTCGACCCGGAGCGGCTTCCGATCTCGCTTCCGGTCGTGCCGGGAGGCGGGCGGCCGGTCATCCAACTCACGATCGGCGAACGCGAAGTCTCCGTGTTGGTCCGCTTCGTGCGCGTGGGGCGGGTGCCGCTGCTGCTCCTCGACACGAACCTGCCCGAGAACCAGCCGGAGGACCGCGACATCACCGCGCGCCTCTACGGGGGAGACCAGGAGACGCGGATCCGCCAGGAGATCGTGCTGGGGATCGGCGGGCTGCGGGCGCTGGAGCTGCTGCGCCTGCGCCCAACGCTTCGCCACATCAACGAGGGGCACGCCGCGTTCGTCGGCCTCGAGAAGATCCGCCTGCTCGTCTCGCTGGGCGGGCTGAACTACCCGGAGGCGCGGGAGCGGGCGGCCGCCACCAACGTCTTCACGACGCACACGCCGGTCCCCGCGGGAATCGACCACTTCCCGCCGGACCTCGTCGAGAAATACCTCTCCTCTTACGTCGCCGGAGCGGGGCTCTCGTGGGAGGAGTTCGTCAAGCTGGGGCAGGACGGGCCGCCGAATCCGTTCCAGCCCTTCTCGATGGCCGTGCTGGCGCTGCGCCTCTGCGGCCACGTCAACGCGGTCTCGCAACTCCACGCCAAGGTCTCGCGGCGGCTGTGGCTGGGCCTTCTGCCGGAGCTCGCCGACGAGGACATCCGCATCCAGGCCATCACCAACGGCGTGCACCGAGTGACCTGGACGGACCCGGAGGTCGCCAAGCTTCCGCTGGTCGAGGACCCCGAGGTCGTGGACCGCGAGCGGTTCTGGCGGGTCCACGAGGGACTCAAGGCTCGGATGATCGAGGCCGCGAGGCGGCGGCTCGTGGCGGCGGCGACGGAGCAGCAGGCGCCGGCAGAGGAGATCGAGGAGGCTTCGCGGGTGCTCGATCCCAACGCCATGATCATCGGCTTCGCGAAGCGGTTCACGACCTACAAGCGGCCGGGTCTGATGTTCCACGATCCCGCCCGGCTGGCGAAGATCCTCGAGGACCGGCCGGTCCAGGTCGTCTTCGCGGGCAAGGCGCACCCGCACGACGATCCCGGGAAGCACACGCTGCAGGAGGTCTTCCGGTTCGCTCGGATGCCGGAGTTCCGCGGGAAGATCGTGCTGCTGCCCGACTACGACATGGCCCTCGCGAGGCTGCTCGTTGCCGGCTGCGACGTCTGGCTCAACAACCCGATCCGCCCGCGCGAGGCCTGCGGCACCTCCGGTATGAAGGCGGCGATGAACGGTGTGCTCAACGTGTCGGTGCTCGACGGCTGGTGGGACGAGGCGCCGTACGAGGAGACTGGCTTCGCCATCGGGCCTCCGACGGAGGAGCTGCCCGACGACCAGACCGCCGCCGCCCTCTACGACGTGCTCGAGAAGGAGGTCCTGCCGCTCTTCTTCGACCGCAACGAGAGGGGCCTTCCGATGGGGTGGATCGAAAAGATGGTGCAGAGCACGTCGCGGATCTCCCGCTTCTTTTCGGCGGACCGGATGATGATCGACTACCTGGAGAAGTTCTATCTCCCCGGCGCCGAGTGGCGCTTCTCCCTCCTGAACGCCGGCGGAGAACGTCTCCGCGCAGGAGATTACCTCCCCTAGCTCCTGAAACAGGGATAACGCGGCTCGGTCGAAAAGATCCTTCGGCCGCTTCGCTTCCCTCAGGATGACAAGGGAGGCACCCTTCGGGCCTTCGAGCTTTCCGGCTTTTCGGGCTCGGTGTCGTAGGGGAGGGGCTTGACCCTCCCGCCCGGTGGTGTCCTGACCGTATCGGTATTCTTGCGCCGTGAAAGGCTCTGAAGTGCTGTCGAGGCGCCGCGCCGGGATCCTGCTCCACCCGACGTCGCTGCCAGGCGGCTTTGGAATCGGGGACTTCGGGCGGGAAGGTGTGGACTTCCTCGACTGGCTCGCCTCCGCCGGGCAAACGATCTGGCAGGTGCTGCCCCTTCACCCCGCTCCTCACGCCTCTCCCTATGGGGCGTCCTCGGCCTTCGCCGGCAATCCGCTCCTGATCTCACCCCGGCGGCTCCTCGAGGAAGGGCTCCTCTCGGAAAGCGCGCTTGCCGGCGTTCCCGAGTTTCCGTCGGGCCGCGTGGACTACCACGCCGTCCGAGTATGGAAGGAGGGAGTCCTCCGCCGCTCGTGGCAGGAGTCGCGGTCCGAGCCGCGCCTCCTCGCCGACCTCGAGACGTTTCGCCGCGCTCCCGAGCAGAAGTCGTGGCTCGCCGACTGGGCCCTCTTCGCCGCGATCTCGGAAAACCGTTCCGGAGACTGGACGTCCTGGCCGGAGGACCTGCGCCGCCGGCGCCGCGACGCCCTCGAGAAGGCTCGCCATTCGCTGGAAGAGCGGGTTGCGTTCCACGAATACGTCCAGTTCCTCTTCTTCCGCCAGTGGGACCGGGTCCGCTCTGTGGCGCGCGGCCGCGCCGTCGCGATCCTCGGCGATCTCCCGATCTACGTCACGCACGACAGCGCCGACGCCTGGTCGAGGCAGGAGCTCTTCCGCTTCGACGAGGACGGAAAGCCCGAGGCCGTCGCCGGCGTTCCGCCCGACGCCTACAGCGAGACCGGCCAGCTCTGGGGATACCCTCTCTACCGCTGGGACGAGATGGAGCGCGGCGGCTTCTCCTGGTGGATCGAGCGGCTCCGCCACGCCCTCCGCCTGGCGGACGCGGTCCGCATCGACCACTTTCGCGGGTTCGCCGCCGGATGGAACGTGCCGGCCGGCGCGAAGACCGCGATGGAAGGGGAGTGGATCCCCGGCCCCGGGATCCGCCTCTTCGAAGCGGCGCGGACCGCCCTGGGCGAGGTCCCTCTCATCGCCGAGGACCTGGGCGTGATCACCGAGGACGTGCGGGAACTGCTCGCCGCCGTCGGAGCTCCCGGCATGAAGGTGCTCCAGTTCGCGTTCTCGGCGGACGACAGCGAGCACCTTCCTCACCGCCACATCCCCAACGCCGTCGTCTACACCGGCACGCACGACAACGACACGACCCGCGGATGGTTCGACGCGCTTCCCGAGGAGGAGCGGCGCCGCGTGCTCGATTACGTCGGCGGCGACGGCGCGTCGATCGAGTGGGGCTTCGTCCGCGCCGCGTACGAGTCCGTAGCCCGCACCGCGATCGTCCCTCTCCAGGACGTCTTCGGGCTCGGCAGCGAGACGCGCATGAACACCCCCGCCGTCGCGGAAGGCAACTGGAGCTGGCGAGCGGCCGCCTCCGACTTCACCAGGGAGCGGGCCGGCCGCCTCCGGCGCCTCGCCGCCCTCACGGGACGCTGAAAGCGAGTCCCGAGTGCCCAGTCCCAGGTCCCAAAAAACCCTTGACATGGGGGTCTGCTTGCCGCAAGTTATTGCCTCCATGATGGCCGCGATTCTCGAGACGAGCTGCACCTCGCACGCGAGGGTCGCGCGACGCGTTTGCATCGCCAGGAGGAGGACCTCCATGGCGGCGGCGCGTTGATCCCGTAAACACCCGACATTCCGCCGCCCCATGAAACGCCGTTCGCCGGCCGTGTGCCTCGCTTTTTCCGGTGGTCTCGACACCACCTACTGCGCGCTTCTCCTGCGCGAGCAGGGATACCGAGTCCACGCGGTGACCGTGGACACGGGCGGTTTCTCGAAGGCGGAGACGCGGGCGATCACGGCCCGCGCGAAGGCGGCGGGGGTCGAGAAGCACGTCTTCTCCGACGGACGCGCGGAGGTCTTCGAGCGCTACGCGCTCCCGCTCCTTTTCGGGAACGTCCTGCGCGGAGGCGTCTATCCGCTCTCCGTCGCCGCGGAGCGCGCGGTCCAGGTCGAGAGGGTCGCCGCCTACGCCCGGCGCATCGGCGCCCGCGCCATTGCCCACGGCTCGACGGCCGCCGGCAACGACCAATTCCGCTTCGACGCGGGGCTACGCGTCCTCGCCCCCGGCATCGAGGTCCTGGCCCCCGTTCGCGACAGCGGCGTCTCCCGAGAGGACGAGACCGCCTACTGCGAGTCGCTCGGCGTCTCGATTCCCCGCAAGACGACCCGCTACTCGGTCAACGAGGGGCTCTGGGGAACGACGATCGGCGGGGCCGAGACTCACGACCCGTGGGAGCTCCCGCCCGAGTCGCTCTATCCCGGCCGGACGCTCGCGAAGGCGCCCCGGCAGCCGCGCAACGCCGCGATCGGCTTTCGCCGGGGACGGCCGGTCTCCCTGGCGGGCCGGCGCCTTACGGGCCTGGAGCTCGTGGCGCGGCTCAATGCGCTCGGCCGCCTGTACGCGGCGGGACGGGCCATCCACCTCGGCGATACGATTCTCGGCTCCAAGGGGCGGATCGTCTTCGAGGCGCCCGCGGCGCTGGCGCTCATCGCGGCGCACGCGGAGCTGGAGAAGCTCGTCATGACCAAGGAGCAGCGCCAGTTGAAGGCGACGGTTGCGGAGACCTACGGACGGCTGCTTCACGAGGGCCTCGCCTTCGAGCCCGCGCTCGCCGACGCCGACACGTACCTGCGCGCCACGCAGTCCCGGGTCACGGGAGAGGCGAAGCTCCGCTTCGCGCCCGGCCGCTTCGAGGTCGTCGGCGTGCGCAGCCCGCGCTCGCTGCTGCGCTCGTCGGTCGTGCGCTATGGCGAGGCCAACACGTACCTGACGCCCGAGGAGGCCCGCGGCGTCGGCAAGACTCTCGCGCTGCCGGGACTGCTCGGGGCGCTCGCGGGGGAGGGCCGCCGATGATCACGCTGGACAAGATCGCCTCGTCCACCGCCCGGCTGTCGCTGCCCAGGGAAGTCGAGCTCTCGCCGCACATCGAGGCGAAGGAGGGCAACGTCCTGGCCGTCCGCGCGCTGATGGAGAAGAGCGTGTATGACCGGGTGGAGCTCGTCTCGGGCCGGATGGCCAAGATCAACCGGGGCGACGTCATCGCGGGGACGCTCGGCTTCCGCCGGGCGCTCAAGGGTTTCGTCGGCGTGGTGCCGGAGTCCGTCCACGTCGGCGACAAGCTCCACATCCTGAACCTCGGAGGCGTCCTGGGCCTCTGCATTGGCCGCAACCCGGACGTGGGGATGCCGCTCGAGGTCGAGGTCCTCGGCTCGATCTGCGTGGACGGCAGGCCGGCGAACATCTCGCAGAATGCGCTGCCGCCGCGGGACCTGCTGCCCGGTGGCGGGCCTCCGCTCGTCGTGGTCGCCGGGACCTGCATGAGCGCCGGCAAGACGGCCGCCGCCTCGGAGATCGTCAAGCGCTTCGCCCAGGCGGGCCACAAGGTCGCGGCGGCGAAGCTCTCGGGGGTCGCATGCCTGAAGGACACGCTCGACATGGAGGACCACGGGGCCTTCGCGACGCTTTCGTTCCTGGACTGCGGCCTCCCCTCGACCGCCCACGTCAAGGACCTCGCGCCATACGCCCGGGCGATCCTGGCGGAGCTCGGCGCGAAGAATCCCGACGTCATCGTCGTCGAGCTGGGCGACGGTATCCTCGGCGACTACCGTGTGGGAACGTTCTTCTCGCACCCCGACCTGGTCAAGGCGACCCGGGCCGTCGTGATGTGCGCCAATGACCTCGTGGCGGCGTGGGGCGCGCAGAAGCTCATGGAAGAGTGGAAGATCCCGATCACGGTCATGTCGGGCCCGGTGACCGACAACCAGACGGGGACCGAGTACATCAGCCAGGAGATGAAGCTGCCCGCGGCCAACGCCATGACCGAGGGGCGCGCTCTCTTTGGAATCGTCTACGAGGAGATTCGAAAATGACCGCCCCACTGCTCAAGGCCGCGATCTTCGGCGCCAGCGGGTACGCCGGAGGCGAGCTCCTGCGGCTGCTGCTCGACCATCCGAAGGCGGAGCCGGTCGCGGTGATCTCGCGCTCGCAGGCGGGCCAGCCCGTCTCGAGCGTCCACGCGCACCTCTCGCGCCTGACCGACCTGAACTTCATCTCGGAGCTGCCGCGAGGCACCGACGAGCCCGAGGTCATCTTCCTCGCCGGCGGGCACGGTTACGCCGCGGAGGTGGCGCCGGCTCTGCTCGATACGGGGATCCCGGTGGTGGATCTCTCGGCGGACTTCCGGCTCAAGGATCCCAGGTCCTTCGAGAAGTTCTACGGCCCACCGCCCGCCGCTTTCGAGCGACGCAACGAGTGGGTGTACGGCCTGCCCGAGCTTTTCCGGGACCAGATCTCAGCGTCGCGGGCCGTGGCGTCGCCCGGCTGCTTCGCGACGGCCTCGATCCTGGCGCTGGCTCCGCTGTGGAGGAGGGACCTCGTCGCCGAGGGAGCACCTGTGTCGGTCTTCGCCATCACGGGATCCTCGGGCGCGGGGGTCTCGCCGTCCCCGACGACGCACCATCCCCGCCGCGCGGCCGCGTTCTTCGCCTACCAGATCGAAGGCCACCGCCACCTTCCGGAGATCGAGGAGTCGCTCTCGGCGATCGGGCGGCCGGCCGCAGGCCGCGTGGTTTTCCAGACGCACTCGGCGCCGCTGGTGAGGGGCATCTTCGCGACGTGCGTGGTCCCGCTGAAGTCGCCCATGGACCAGCAGGCGCTGAAGGACCTCTACCGCGAGGCGTACGGCAACGAGTTCTTCGTGCGACTGGTGGACGGGTCGCCCGACGTGGCGGCGGTCAAGGGGACGAATTTCGCCGACATCGGAGTCGCGACGCAGGGCAACGTGGCCAAGGTCTTCATCGCGATCGACAACCTGGTCAAGGGAGCCGCCGGGCAGGCCATCCAGGCGATGAACATCATGTTCGGGCTGCCGGAGCCGACGGGACTGAAGATGACGGGGGTCTTTCCGTGAAGACGGAAGTCGAGAGCGCGGAGCTCCCCACCTACACGCGCTGGGGGATCGAGCTCGAGAGGGGGGAGGGCTCGACGGTCTGGGACACCTCGGGGAAGAGCTACCTGGATCTCTACGGCGGGCACGCGGTCGCCGCGACCGGCCACTGCCATCCCGAGGTCGTGCGCGCGATCCGCGAGCAGGCGGGCCTGTTCCTCTTCTACTCCAACGTCGTGGCCGTTCCGGTTCGCACGAGGGCGGCGGAGGCCATCGCTCGGGAAGCGCCGGCGCCGCTCTCGAAGGTCTTCTTCGTCAACTCGGGGACCGAGGCCAACGAGAACGCGATGCGCCTGACTCGCCGGGCGACGGGCCGGACCGACATCGTCTCCTTCGAGGGAGGCTTCCACGGCCGGACCGCGGACGCCATCTCTTCCTCCGGCACCGCGAAGTACCGCGAGCTCGGCAGCCCCAACGTTCCCGGCCACCGGATCATCCCGTTCGGCGACCTCGCCGCCGCCGACCGCGCGGTGGACGAGAAGGTCGCGGCGGTCCTGATCGAGCCGATCCAGAGCCTCGCGGGCGTCATCGTGGGATCGCCGTCGTACCTGCAGGGGCTGCGCCGGCTCTGCGACGAGCGCGGGGCCAGGCTGATCTACGACGAGGTGCAGACCGGCTTCGGCCGCACCGGGACGTTTTTCTACGCGGGGCGACACGGCGTGGTTCCCGACGCTGTCGCGCTGGCCAAGGGGATCGGCAGCGGCGTTCCGATGGGCGCGGTCCTCGTCTCGGACGAGCTCGCCGCGCCGGTCAAGCCCGACGATTACGGAACGACGTTCGGCGGCGGCCCGCTCGCCTGCGCAGCGGCCGAGGCGACGGTCCGCGTCATCCGGGAGGAGCGCCTGCTGGAGAACGTCCAGGCGGGATCGCGGCTCCTCCGTGAAGGCCTCTCGAAGATCGCCGCGATCCGGGAAGTGCGCGGTGAAGGGTTCCTGCTCGGAATGGTGCTCGACCGGCCGGCCAAGCCCGTGCGGCAGGCGCTCCTGGAGAGAGGCGTCCTCGTGGGCGGGAGCGACCTGCCCGACGTCCTGCGCCTGCTGCCGCCGCTCGTCCTCACGGGGGAGGAGATCGGCCGTTTCCTCGACGCGATGCGGAAGGTCCTTTGAGGCACTTCCTCACGACCCAGGGGCTCACGCAGGAGCGCTTCGAGGCGTTGATCGCGCGGGGCGAAGAGTTCCGGCACGGCGCGTCGAGCCAGGCGCTGGCCGGCCGCCACGTCGGCCTCGTCTTCTTCAACCCGTCCCTTCGAACGCGCGTCTCGATGGAGATCGCGGTTTCGAAGCTGGGCGGCGTCCCGGTGACCCTCTCCGTCGGCGGGGAAGCGTGGGCGATGGAGTACGAGGACGGAGTGGTGATGGACGGAAGCGCGGCCGAGCACGTACGCGAGGGCTCCGGGGTGCTGGGCCGTTACTGCGACATCCTGGGCGTTCGCTCGTTTCCGTCGGGGAAGGACTACGCGAAGGACCGCTCCGAGCCGGTCCTCCTCGCCTTCGTCCAGCACTCGGGAGTCCCAATCGTCAACCTCGAGTCCTCGCTCTCGCACCCGTGCCAGGCGATGGCCGACGCGATGACGCTGCTCGAGAAGCTCCGCAGGCCGCGGGAGAGCAGAATCCTCCTGACCTGGGCGTACCATCCCAAGGCGCTTCCCATGGCGGTGCCGAACTCCTTCCTGCTCGCCTCGACGCGCCTCGGCGCCGAGGTCGTCTTCGCCCGGCCCGAGGGCTACGACCTGGACGGCGAGATCCTCCGCGAGGCGCGCGAGAACGCCCGGCAGAACGGCGGGAGACTGACCGTCACCGACGATCTCGAGGGAGCTTACGAAGGCGTCCACGCCGTCTACGCGAAGTCGTGGGGATCGCTCGCGGACTACGGCAAGCCGGAGGCGGAGTCGGCGCGCCGGTCGAAGCTGAAGGACTGGCGCGTGACCGAGGAGCGCATGCGCCGCGGGAAGGACGCCTTCTTCATGCACTGCCTGCCGGTCCGCCGCAACGTGGTCGTGGACGACGAGATCCTGGACGGCCCGCGCTCGGTCGTCCTCGACGAGGCCCAGAACCGCCTCTATGCCCAGCAGGCCATCCTGGAATGGCTCGCGAAAGAGAACTGGTGATGGCCAAAGCCGTCCGGTCGTCTCGCTCCGCTCGCCCCTCGATCGACGCGGAGATTCTGCGAGAGGCGCTCCCGTACATTCGCCGCTTCAAGAACAAGACCTTCGTCATCAAGGTCTCGGGCAAGGTCACGGAGGACCCGGGAGTTCTCAACTCGCTCGCCGAGGAGATCGCCCTGCTCCACCAGGTCGGCATCCGCGTCACCGCGGTCCATGGCGGCGGCGCCCAGGCCACGCAGCTGGCCGAGCGGCTGGGAATGGAGACCCGGCTCGTCAACGGTCGCCGTGTCACCGACGACGACACCCTCGAGGTCGTCAAGATGGTCTTCGCCGGCAAGATCTCGGTGGAAATCCTCTCGGCCCTGCGCGCGCACGGCGTCCACGCCGTCGGCGTCTCGGGCATCGACGGCAACGTCGTGCTGGCCCGGCGCCGCTCCAAGAAGCGGGTCGTCAACCGCGAGACCGGCAAGCGCGAGCTCGTGGACTTCGGCAATGTGGGCGACGTCGTGGACGTGGACCCGCGCCTGCTGACGACGCTGCTCGACGCGGGGTACCTGCCGGTCGTCTCGCCCCTCGCCGCCGACGAGCAGGGAAGGGTCTTCAACGTCAACGCCGACGCCATCGCCTCGGCGCTCGCCATCGAGCTCGCCGCGGAGAAGCTGATCCTCCTGTCGGACGTCCCGGGAGTCCTGGCCCACGCGGGCAACCCCGAGAGCCTCATCTCCCGGCTCACGGCGGCGGAGGCGCAGCGGCTCGCCCGAAGCTCCGCCGTCAGGGGCGGCATGGTCGCCAAGCTCCAGGAGATCTCCCGTGTCGCCGAAGCGGGCGTTCGAGCGGTCCACATCGTCAACGGCAACCAGAGAAACGCCCTTCTCTCGGAGATCTTCGGCGACCGGGGGAGCGGCACGATGGTCGTCAAGGAGTAGCGCTGTAGCGCTGTTGGCGGCATGAGAGCTGTCCGTCCGGCCGCCGGCATCGTGGACCTCGTCGCGGAATTCGTCTCGATCCGGAGCGTCTCCAAGGAAGAGGCGCGGCTCGCGGACCGGATCGCGGAGATCTGCGGGGAAGCCGGCGTCCGGGCCGAGCGAAGGGGCCGCAACGTTCTTGCGCGCCGCGGAGAGGGAGCTCCCTGCCTGCTGTTGAACTCCCACCTCGACACGGTCCCGCCCGTCGAGGGATGGACGGCCGATCCCTGGACGCCGCGCCTCGAGGAAGACCGGCTGATCGGCCTCGGCTCCAACGACGCCAAGGCCTCGGTCGCGGCCATGCTCGAGGCGTTCCTGACCGCGCCCCTGCCGGCGTCCGGACGCGGATCCCTCCTCTTCGCCGCGACCTGCGACGAGGAAACCGGCGGCGAGGGACTGGAGAAGCTCGTGTCGGAGATGTCCTTCGACGCCGCGATCGTCGGCGAGCCCAACGGCTTCGCGGTGGCGGTCTCCCAGAAGGGGCTGGTGAAACTGCGGGTCTCGGCGCGGGGAAGGGCCGGCCACGCGGCGCGCCCGCATCTGGCCGACAACGCGATCACGAAGTCGGCGAAAGACGCCCTGGCGATCGAGGCGCTGGCGTTCGGAGTCGAGGACCCGTTCCTGGGGAAGCCGACCGCCGCCGTCACGATGATCCAGGGAGGCGTGAAGTCCAACGTCGTCCCGGACCGCTGCGATCTGACCGTGGACGCCCGGACGATCCCGGGATTCGACAACGACGCGATGATTGCCGCGGTCCGCCGCGCCGTGGGCTCGGAGGTCGAGGTCCTCTCTTCGCGCCTGAAACCGGTCGCCGGGGACCCCGCGTCGCCCATCGCGCGGGCTGCCCTCTCCGCGGTCCCCGGGAAGTCCACGACCGGTTTTCCCAGCGTGAGCGACCTCGCGCACCTGCGAGGCCGGCCCGCGATCGTGTTCGGCCCCGGAACGCCGGAGCAGTCGCACCGCGCCGACGAGTCCATCTCCATCCCAGCGCTCCTCGCCGCTCCGGACGTCTACCGCCGGACGATCGCGGCGTTTTTCCAGTGAAGCGGCGAGCACGGGGCAGGCCCCTCTGGGGCGGCGGATACGCGGCCGCGCCGGGCGAGGCCCTCGCGAAGCTCTCCCTGTCGCATCCCTTCGACCGGCGGCTCGCGAAGGGGGACATCGCCGGCACCCGCGCCCACGCGCGGGCGCTCCATCGGGCGGGGCTCCTGACGAAGACGGCGCTCTCCCGGATCGAGAAAGCCTTGAGGACGATCGAAGCCGAGATCGCGAAAGGCCGGTTCCGCTTCGACGACGCGGACGAAGACATCCACATGAACGTCGAGAGGCGCCTGACTGCCCTCGCCGGCGAGGCGGGCCGGCGCATCCACGCCGGCCGCTCGAGAAACGACCAGGTCGCGCTGGACCTGCGCCTCTGGACGCTCGACGCCATCGAGCGAGCGATCTCCGGTTCGAAACGACTGGGAGACGCGCTGCTCGACCGTGCCGAAGAAGCCCTGGAAGCCGATGTCGTCGTCGCGGCGCGCACCCACACGCGGCCCGCACAGCCCGTCCTTCTCGCCCACGCCTTCCACGCCTACGTGGAGATGCTGCTGCGCGACATCGAGAGGCTCGCGGACTGCCGCAAGCGAGCCGCCGTCTCGCCCCTGGGCTCGGGTGCCTGCGCCGGAACGACGCTGCCCCTCGACCGCGTCGCCGAGGCGCGCGACCTCGGGCTGCCCGGCGTGACCGCCAACAGCCTGGACGCAGTCTCCGACCGGGACTTCATCGCGGAATTCGAAGCGGCGGCGGTGCTGGCGATGGTCCACCTCTCCCGGCTCGCCGAGGACCTGATTCTCTGGACGGGGGACGAGTTTCGCCTGCTGGCGCTCTCGGAAGCGACAACGACGGGCTCCTCGATGATGCCGCAGAAGAAGAACCCGGACGCGCTGGAGCTCGTCCGCGGAAAGACCGGCCGGGTCGCCGGCCACCTCGCAGCAACCCTCGTCGCGCTGAAGGGCCTTCCGCTCTCCTACAACCGGGACCTCCAGGAGACCCAGGAGCCCCTCTTCGACACCGCCGACACGCTCGAGGCCTCGCTGGCCGCGATGACGGAAGTCGCAGCGGGCCTGAGGGTCCGGCCGGAAAGCGAGCGCCCCGCGATCGACCCGGCCTCGCTGGCGACGGACATCGCCGAGGAGCTCGTCCGTCGGGGCGTCCCCTTCCGCGACGCGCATGAGAAGGTCGCTCGTTGGACCCGCCGGGCGGGTAAGAGGATCGCGGACCTTCGCGAGGTCGCCGCGAAGGAATCGCCGGGGCTCGCCTCGTTCCTTCGCCGGCTGACTCCCGAATCCTCGGTTTCCCGCCGCGACGTCCTCGGCGGCACGGCGCCCCGCCGCGTCCGCGCCGCCCTCGCCTCCGCCAGAAAGCGTCTGCGCCGGGCGTAAGACGCGCCCGGTGACCTCTAAGGCCGAATCTCGTAGAGGGCGTGGAGCGAGCTCTCGATCGGGACGCGGCGGATCTTCTCGAAGCCGGCCTGCCGGCAGAGGGCCCGCAGGCGAGTCTCGGGCAGGCCCATGGCGCCGAGCGCGCCGCCTCCTTCCGCGAGCACCGTCGTCGTTCCAGCCAGGGCGCTCAAGCCGTAGTAGAGCGCGCCGACCGGCCCGGCGTTCTCCTCGAGCTTCTCCGAGCACTGGATCTCGAGGCAGACGAAGATGCCTCCGGGCTTCAGGCTCTCGCGGATCTCCCGCAGAAGGACGAGCGGGCGCGAGGAGTCGTGCAGCGCCCCGAAGGCCGTGACGAGGTCGAACCTTCCCGGGATGCCTTCCGCCGGGTCGCTCCAGTCGAAGGAGACCCTGCCGGCGATGGCGAGCGCCCAGGCGCTCTTTCGCGCCAGCGCCACGGCCGGCGCGGAGGAGTCGAAGCCCCGGTAGCGGCCGCGCGGAAAGGCCTGCGCGAGCTTGAGGAGCGCGCGGCCGCGGCCGCATCCGACGTCGGCCGCGGCGGCTCCGGCTCGCAGGATCCTCTGCACGTCCGGCATCGCGGGGATCCACTCGGCAACGAGCGAGTTCTCGAACCAGGGCGCGGAGAGCCGCTCCATCCCTTCCCAGAACTCCCGCGGGAGCTCCGAGTGCGAAATCCCGCCTCCGCTGCGGAACGCTTCGGCCAGCCGCTCGAGCGATCCCGCGAGGGCGGGGATCATCTCGTGCAGGCCGCCGAGGAAGAGCGGCCCGTTCTCGGCGGCGAGGACCGCGGCGTTTTCGGCGGGGAGGAAGAACCTCCGCCCGGCCGGGTCGTAGCCGAGGTATCCGGCGCTGGCCATCGCGGCCAGCCACTCGCGGGCGTAGCGCTCGCGGATCCCGGTGCGCTCCGCCAGCTCCGAGCTCGTCGCGGAGCCGCGCTCCGCGAAGTCCTTGAAGAGGCCGAGCTGGTCGCCGAGCGCCGCGAGGACCGTCACGACGGCGGCGCTCGCGTCCCGCAGGACGCGGTCCGCGAACGTCGAGACCTCCGAGAATTCGTCTGTCCGCTTGCCGATCACCGCGCCGCCTCCGGTTCCGACAGTGACGCCGCCGCCGGGCGCGGGCAATGAGGGAATCCCCTCAATTCGCGGCGGAGAGGAGCTCTGGCAGATCGGCGACCGAGCCGAGAACGGCGTCCGGGGCGACGGAGGAGGCCGCGAGGTCCGCCTCGCGGAACTTCCCGGTACGGACGAGGACGCCGCGCATCCCGAGCGCCATCCCGCCGCCGACATCCGCCGCCACGTCGTCGCCGACGACGGCGGCCCGCCCTGCGGGGACGCCGAGCGCCTCGAGCGCCGCGGCGAAGAACCTCGAGGACGGCTTGCCGGTCAAGACCGCCTCCCGGCCGGCGGCGTGCTCCAGCGCCGCCACGAACGGGCCCTGGTCGAGCACGAGGCCGCCGGCGCCGCGGTAGTACCGATTGCGCGCCAGCGTCACGAACTCCGCCCCCTCGAGAAGGAGATGGAAGGCCCGGTTCATCCGCTCGTAGGAGAAGCCCTCTCCGACGTCTCCCACGACGAGCGCCTGCGGGCTGTTTTGGGCGTGCTCGATGCCGGCGAAATCTTCCAGCACCGCCGGCGCGACCATCAGGTGGCAGCGCGTCAGGCCGCGGGCGAGGAGGTAATCCCGCGCGGCGAGGGGAGCGGTGAAGATCCGCTCCGCCTCGGCCGGGATCCCCATCGCGGCGAGCTCGCGGGCGATCGCGGAGCGCGGGCGGCTGGTCGTGTTCGTGATGAAGCAGTGCGCGACGCCGAGCGAGGAAAGGCTCTCGACAGCCGCGGCGGCCCCCGGCACGGGAACGCCGGCCTCGTAGAGCGTCCCCTCGAGGTCGAGGAGAACGCCTCGGACTCTCAGAGGCATCGCCGGAACAGCGCCAGGCTCTCTTCCCAGGCCACCCTCGACGCGTGGATGCGGTGCTCGTCCCGCTCCTCGCAGAAGAAATCCTCACCGGCGTCGTGGAAGACCTCCATCCGGAAGTCCTTGCCGAGCGCGGAGAGTCGCTGCTCGACCTCGTCCCGCTCCTGGCGCGAGATCGTCGTGTCGAGCTGCCCGTAGAAGAGCAAGAGCGAGGCGCAGAGGTCCGCGGCGAGGTCGATCGGCCTCGGCCGACCGCGCTGCGACGCCGAGGTGCTCCCGATCCCCTTGCCGTAGAAGCAGACGCCGGCGCGGACTTCGGACGGGCGGCGGCAGGCCGCGAGGAACGCGAGCCGGGCGCCCATCGAGAACCCCAGGATGCCGCAGGGGCCGCTGCGCGCGGCCGACCGCACGGCCAGGTATCCCATCGCCTGGCCAAGGATCTCCTCCGCTCGCTCGTCGGAGAGGGTCGAAGCGTGCGCCTCCGCCTCCTCCTCCTGGCCGTAGTCGAAGTGGACCGGCAGGGACGGGCGCAGGTACTCCGGCGCCGCGTCGGCGACGCTGGACGGGGCCGCGTAGAGGGCTGGCGCCAGCGTGTAGAACCCCTCGGCGGCCAGCCGGTTGGCCACCCCCCGGACGTGTGGGGTGAGGCCGAACCGGTCGTGGACGACGATGACGGGAGGAAACGGGCCCTGCCCCTCCGGCACGGCCTCGTGGGCGGGATAGCACTGGACGAGCGTCGTGTTGCTCTCCATGTCGATCATCCCGGTCGTTCTCACGGTCCGCCCGTCGTTCTTTCCGCAGCGGAGTCTATCCGCCGCTCCCTGCTGTAGAGTGCGCGCCGAAGGAGAGAACCATGCCGCACTTCCTGGTAAGGGGTTCCTACACCGCCGAGGCCTGGGCCAAGATGATTCACAGCCCGGAGGACCGCGAGAAGCTCTACGCGGGCTTGATCGAGAAGGCCGGCGGGAAGCTCAAGGCCTTCTACTTCGCTTTCGGAAAGGATGACGTGTTCGCCATTTTCGAAGCCCCCGACGCCTCGGCCGCCGCCTCGCTGGCGATGGCCGTCGGGTCCGTCGGGCACCTGAGCCACTTCTCGACGACGTCGCTGATGACGACCAGGGAAGCGATGGACGCGATGAAGAAGGCCGGCGATCTGAAGTACCGGGGTCCGAAGGGATAAGCGCCGGCCAGGGCCGGGAGGGCCGGCGCGGCGATCCGCAGGCCCGATTTCCCTCAAACGCTCGATGGGCGCGTTCGCGAAGCGCATACCGAAGGCGGAGTTGCATCTCCATATCGAGGGGACCCTCGAGCCGGAGATGATGTTCGAGCTCGCGCGGCGCAACCGGATCCCTCTCCGCTTCGCCACGCCGGAGGAGGTCCGCGAGGCCTACCGGTTCCGCGACCTCCAGTCGTTTCTCGACATCTACTACGAGGGGGCCAAGGTCCTCGTCGAGGAGAGCGACTTCTTCGACCTGACCGCGGCCTACCTCGCGCGCGCGAAGGCCGACGGCGTGCGCCACACCGAGGTCTTCTTCGACCCGCAGGCCCACACGTCGCGGGGAGTCCCCTTCGCGACAGTCGTCCGCGGCATTCACCGCGCGCTCACCGAGGAAGGGGAGAGGCTGCGAATCTCCTCGAGGCTCATCCTCTGCTTCCTCCGCCACCTCCCGGCCGAGGACGCCGAGAAGACGCTCGAGGAGGCCCTCCCGTGGCGGCACCGGATCCACGGCGTGGGGCTCGATTCGGGCGAGGCCGGCAATCCCCCGTCGAAGTTCGAGAAGGTCTTCGCAAGGGCGAGGTCGCTGGGCCTGCTTCCCGTCGCGCACGCGGGTGAGGAGGGGCCGCCCACCTACATCCGCGAGGCCCTCGACGTCCTCGGCGTTCTTCGGATCGACCATGGCGTGCGGTGCGTCGAGGACCCGGCGCTCGTCGAGGAACTGGCGAGGCGCCGCGTTCCGCTGACGGTTTGTCCGCTCTCGAACGTCCGGCTGAAGGTCTTCCCGTCGCTGGAGGCGCACAACCTCAAGGCGCTGCTGGACCGCGGGCTCTGCGTGACGGTCAACTCCGACGACCCCGCGTACTTCGGGGGGTACGTCGGGGAGAACTACCAGGCCGCCGGCGAGGCCCTGAAGCTCTCGCACGGGGACATCGTCCGGCTGGCCAGGAACTCGTTCGAGGCGAGCTTCCTCGAGCCGGAGGAAAAGGAGCGCCGGCTCGCCGAGGTGGACCGCTTCGCGGCCTCCTTCCACTAGAGTGGCGGCGTGAGGATCCTCGCCGGGACGAGCGGGTTTTCCTACAAGGAGTGGAAGGGGAGCTTCTACCCGGAGGACCTGCCCGACGCGGAGATGCTCCGCTACTA
Source organism: Thermoanaerobaculia bacterium (assembly GCA_035263845.1). GTDB lineage: Bacteria > Acidobacteriota > Thermoanaerobaculia > UBA5066 > Gp7-AA6 > JAWOLE01. Next base: position 34,265 of record DATFQY010000123.1, read on the forward strand.
CGCCGGCAAGCTCTCGGCCGTCGAGATCAACAACACGTTCTACCGAATGCCGCGTTCGGAGATGCTCTCGAAGTGGGCCGAGCAGGTGCCGGACGGCTTCCTCTTCGCCCTGAAGGCTTCGCAACAGATCACGCACCGGAAGCGCCTGAAGGAGGCGGGCGACGCGGTCGCCTACTTCTTCAAGATCGCGGTCACGCTCGGAGACCGGATGGGGCCGGTCCTCTTCCAGCTCCCGCCGAACTTCAAGAAGGACTTGCCGAGGCTGACGGAGTTCCTGGCGGTCCTGCCTCCGGCGTCGCGCTGCGCGTTCGAGTTCCGCCACCCATCCTGGTTCGAGGACGACGTCTTCGAGGCGCTGAAGTCCCGGGGCTGCGCCCTCTGCATCGCCGAGGACGAGGACCTCGCCACGCCCTTCGTCTCGACGGCCGGGTGGGGGTACCTGCGCCTCCGCCGGCAGGACTACTCCGAGGAGGATCTCCGGGACCGGGCCGGCCGGCTCCTCTCGCAGCCGTGGTCGGACGCCTTCGTCTTCTTCAAGCACGAGGAGGAGGGGACTGGGCCCCGCCTTGCAGGCCAATTCCTGGCCCTGAGGGAGTAGGGGAGGGGCAGAGGAGGCGAGGGACAGAGGAGCAGGAGCTTCTCCTCCGCTCCTCCCCGTTTCCAACTGAGCCTGCTACACTTGAGCGCTATGAGCGCACGAGCAATCGCCACCGCCAACATCTCCTTCGGCCTCGTCTCGATCCCCGTCAAGCTGTTTTCCGCCTCCAACGCCTCCGCGGGGATCTCCTTCAACATGCTGCACGGCAAGTGCGGCTCGCGGGTCAAGCAGCAGTACGTCTGCCCCAAGGAAGACAACGTCGTCGTCCCCCGCGAGGACATCCGGAAGGGCTACGAGTTCGCCAAGGACCAGTACGTCCTCTTCACCACCGAGGAGCTGAAGGCCCTCGAAGAGGAGTCCACGCAGACCGTCGAGGTCACCGAGTTCGTCCCGGTTTCGGAGATCGACCCGGTGTACTTCGACCGTCCCTACTACCTCGGGCCCGACAAGGGAGGGAGCAAGGCCTACTGGCTCATGAACGAGGCCCTGCGGACGACCGGCCGGGTCGCCCTGGCCAAGTACGCCGCGCGCGGCAAGCAGTACCTCGTGATGCTCCGGCCCGTGGACGGCGGGCTCGTCATGCAGCAGCTCCTCTACGCCGACGAGGTGCGGCCCATCTCCGAGGTCGGGCTCGACAAGGAAAAGGTCCAGGACGCGGAGCTGAAGCTGGCGACGATGCTCATCGAGCAGCGCGCCGTGGACAAGTTCCACCCCGAGGCGTACGAGGACGAGGTCAAGAAGCGGATCCAGGAGCAGCTGAAGAAGAAGATCGAGACCGGCGAGGAGATCTCCTCCGCGCCCGCGCCCGCCAAGGGCGAGGTCATCGACCTGATGGAAGCGCTGCGCCGCAGCCTCGGCAAGCCCGCCGCCGCGCCCGCGCGCAAGTCCGCCGCCGCGTCGGTTCGCAAGCCCGCGAAGCAGGCGGCCCGGGGCGTGGAAAAGAAGGCGGCGTCGCGCAGATAACGACTTGAAGAGCTATTCGGCGGCCGAGGTCGCGCGGATCCTGGAGCTGACGCCGAGCCAGGTCCGAGCCGCCGTCGGCGCCGGGTGGCTCGAGCCGGGCCGCGGGCCCCGCGGCGAGATGCGTTTCTCCTTCCAGGACCTGGTGTCCCTCAAGACCGCGCGGAGCCTCTTCCAGGCGCGGCTTCCCGCGCGCCGCGTCCGCGAGACCCTGTCGAGGTTGAAGGGACAGCTCGAGGAGGAGGGGGGCGTGACCTCGGTCCGGATCACGGTCGAAGGGGACCGGATCGTGGCGAGCGACGGCCGGGAACAGTGGCAGCCAGAGTCCGGCCAGATCCTGTTCGATTTCGGCGGCGCGGAGAGCGCCGCCGCCTCCTCCGCGAAGCCCCAGGAGTTCGCGAGGCCCGAGCCGGCGCCGCCCTTCGGCGCGCTTTCCGCCGAGGAGTGGTACCGGCGCGGGTGCGAGGAGGAAACGGACCCACGCGCCGCGATCGAGGCCTACCGCAAGGCGCTGGAGATCGACCCGGACCATCCCGACGCCCACATCAACCTCGGTCGCCTCCTGCACGAGTCCGGCGACGCCGCCGCGGCCGAGGAGCATTACCGCAAGGCGCTCGCCGCCCGTCCGAACGACCCGACGGCCGCGTTCAACCTGGGCGTCTCCCTGGAAGACCTGGGGCGCAAGGCCGACGCGCTGGCCGCCTACGAGAGGGCGGTCTCGCTCGACCCGAACAACGCGGACGCACACTGGAACACCGCCAACCTGTGCGAAAGTCTGGGGCGCATCGCCGAGGCGCTCCGGCATCTGAAGGAGTACCGCGCCCTCACGAAGGACGGCGACCGCTAGGCGGTCCGTATTCCATGGTCGGATAGGCTTTCAGCGAGGTTTCTCTTCAGGGAGGGTTGTGATGCGTGTTCGCCGGAGTGTTCTCGCGATGGTTCTTCTGCTGGCTGCGCCGCGCCTGGTCTCGGCTCAGGCGTTCAACCTTCGGGACCTCCTCATCGACTTCTTCAAGCAGGGGATCACGCTGGCGGAACCGCCGGCGGGCTCGGGTTTTCCGAGCCACGCGCATCACTTCGTCGGGGACGCGTCGCTCGTGCCGCTCGAGCAGTTGAACGACCAGCTTGCGATCCAGCTTTCGAACTTTCCCCTGGCGTCCTCCGCCGGCGGATTCAGCTACCAGCTCGATCCCTCGCTGGGCGTGTTCACCCGCGTGACCGACAGCTTCGGGCCGATCTACACGGAGCGGGCCGACACGATCGGGAAGGGAAAGCTCGCCTTCGCCCTGAATTTCAGCCACTTCTCCTTCGACAAGATCGACGACCTGAAGCTACGGGAGGGAGGCGTCAAGATCGTCCTGACACACCAGGACCTTCCGCCCTCGCCCTGCTGCCTGCGCCCCTTTTTCGAGGGAGACGTCATCCAGACGACCACACTCCTGAAGATCCAGACCAACATCACCGCCTTCACGCTGACCTACGGCGTCAACGACCGCCTTGATATCGGCGCGGCGATCCCGATCGTGGAGGTGAAGATCGACGCGCAGACGACCGCGGCCATCGACAAGCTCGCGACCGGCGGCAACCCGAACACCGTCAACATTCACCGCTTTCCGAGCGGCGAGGACTCCGAGACGGTCAGCCAGTCGGGAAGCGCCAACGGCGTGGGCGACATCGTCCTTCGCGCGAAGTACCGCCTGACCTCCGACCCCCGGACAGGCTTCGCCGTCGGGATGGACGCGCGCCTGCCGACGGGAAACGAGCTCGACCTGCTCGGCACGGGCGCGACGCAGATCCGCGGCTACCTGATCGGGTCGGCGCACCTGGGGTCGTTCTCCCCGCACATCAACGCGGGGTACGCGTGGTCCAACCACGACGTTCCCGACGTGATCGACTACGCCGCGGGATTCGACTGGGCGCTGTCTCCGCGGCTGACGTTCATCGTGGACGCGCTCGGCCGGACCTTCCGCGACACACGGGTCCTGCGGGTCCTGGACACGCCCTTCCAGTACAACACCAACATCGCCACGGACCCGGTAGACCTCCACACGGCCACGCTGAAGCAGCTCGTCGCGACCGAGCAGGACTCGACGAGCTTCCTCGGGTCCGTCGGGTTGAAGGTCAATCCTGTGGGGAATCTACTTCTGACGGTTAACGGGCTCTTCTCGATCAACGGTCGCGGACTACAGGCGAAGTTCTCGCCGCTGGTGGGACTCGACTACTCCTTCTAAGGACGAGTCCGAGGTCCAAGGTCCAAGGAAGGCGACCGTTCCCTGGTCTTCAGCTTCCCAGTCGAGTGATTACCCACGAGTCGCCGTGCTTCTCGAGCGTCAGAACTCGGTTCGTGGACAGGTGCTGCTCACTCCCGACTCGCGGCACGGCGACTCTCGTCTCCACGCCGCGGACCTGGGCCGTCGAGGTGCCGGGCACGAGCTCGATGCGCTGGATCTCGAACTCCAGCGTCTGTGACCGCAGGTCGGCGAACGCGGCTCGGACTCGCGCCTTGTCCACGCCGGGGTAGACGGCGGCGTAGAGGTCCGGGTCGAGCGAGGACTGCGCCTTTTCGTACTTGCGGATCGTCTCGCGGATCCGGTCTTCCTCGGTGACCCGCTCGGCCGCGCGGGCAGGCTCGGCCGGCGGCGCGACCCGGGCGGGAGCCGGAGCCGGCGGGGCCGCGGTCGGCTCCCGGCGCGCCGTCTCCGGCGCCGCGGCGATCCTCTCGGGCGCGGTCGGACGCGGCGCAGGGTGGTCGCGCGCCCACAGCTGCGCCCTCTCGAAGGAGTCCCGGCTCGCCTCGAAGGCGGTCAGCGCGGCCGCGGCCTGTCCGCGCGAGAGCTGCGCCTGCCCCTCCTTCTCCTTGCTGACGCCGAACTCGTAGAGCGCGGCCGCCTGCTCGGCCGCGTGGGCCTTCACGGCGCGCTCGCGCGAGTCCGCGGCGCGCGCGCGGGCCTGCTCAGCCTGCGTCCGGACCCGACGGAGGTCCTGCTCCGGTTCTTTCTGCTCCTTCGAAGCCTTCCTCGCGGGCTCGGGCGCCGGGGTCGGCGGCGGAGGAGGCGCCGGCGTCGGCTCGGGCGCCGCGGCTGCCGGAGAGGGCGAGACGGCCGGCGGAATCGCTTCCTGGGCCGAGGACGGCAGCCCTGCGTTGGACCGCGGGAGCGCGGGGAACGTCGGGGCCGGCTGCCGCGAGGCGACTTCGACCGGCGCCGGCTTGGGCCGCCACAGCAGCGCGACCGCCAGCAGGACCCCCGCGGCCAGGATCGATCCCGCCACGGCCGCGGGCGCCTTCCAGGACCGAACCGCCTGCCGGGGGCGGAGCGGCTCCGTGTCCACGTCCGTACCCGGATCCGCCGGCGCCCTCGGCACGATCTCGGTCGGCATGTCCTGCTGCGGGATGAGGCGGCGCGGCGTCGAGGCCGGGGGATGCGGAGTCGTCGCGGCGTGGAACTGCTCGTCGAGGCGGCTCTGGAAGCTCGGCGTGACATCGCGGTTGGCGCCCGGCATCTCGCGGACGCGGGAGATCATCGACGCCGTGTCGTCGAGGTCGTCCGCCTCCGAAGAGCGCGCCTTCAGCGCGACGATCTCGCGGTCGAACTCGTCGGCCGACGCAAAGCGGTCCTCCCGCTTCTTCTCCATGGCCTTCGAGAGCGCGGCGCGGATGTCGGGCGGGATCTTCCCCTCCGGGTCGGAGTGGTCGAACGGGATCGGCTTGTCGAAGAGGTGCGCCCGCAGCAGCTCGCTCGGGCTCTCCCCGACGAAGGGATATCGGCCCGTCAGGATCTCGTAGAGCACCACGCCGAGCGCGTAGAGATCGCTTCGCCCGTCGAGCCTTTCGCCGGAGGGGAGGGACCCGAACTGCTCCGGGGAGGCGTACTTCAGCTTGCCCAGGAAGACCCCGGTCGAGGTCATTTCGCCCGGCCGGTCGAGCGTCTTGGCGATGCCCAGGTCGATCAGCTTGACGAGAGGGCGGCCCTCCTCGTTTTGGGTGAGCATCAGGTTGTCGGGCGCGACATCCCGGTGGACGACGTTCTTGCGGTGCAGGTAACCCAGCGCCGAGAGGGCCTGGTGCGCGATCTCCAGCGTCAGCCCGAGGCTCCTCGGTCCTTGCCGGCGGACGAGGTCGGCGAGGTTGACGCCGTCGATGAACTCCATGACGAGGTAGGCCTTGCCCTCGTCGTCGATGGCGAAGTCGTGGATCGTGCAGATGTTGGGGTGCTTCAGGCGGGTCGCCGTCCTCGCCTCCTCGACGAAGCGGCGCTTCATCTCCTCGTTGCCGAGCGCCCCGGCCTTCAGGACCTTGACGACGCGGATCTCGTCGAGGAGCCGGTGGCGGACGCGGTAGAGGGTCCCCATCCCCCCCTCGCGCAGCTTGCCGAGGATCTCGTACTTGCCCTCGATCAGCGTCCCGGGCTGGTGCAAAAAGCCGGTGCCTCCCAACCCGCGATTGTAGCCGCGAGGCTCGGTTTCCCGCCTCAAGGGACCGGTAACCCGCGCGGACAGCGAAGAAGCACACCCATGAAGAATCGGAAAACACGCTTCGAATGCGACACGGGGACCATCGAATTGGAAAAGGCTGGTGCGCCGGTTACAATGCGCGGACACATGGCGGCCACATCCTCGGGCGAGCGGGCCTCGGCGGCCGCCGGATACTCCTCCGCGAGCGTCCTGACGGCTCTGTTCGTGTCTCTGCGGCCGGCGCAGTGGGTCAAGAACCTCGTCCTGCCCCTGCCGTTCCTCTTCGGCAGCGCCCTGGGACAGCCCAGCGGCTGGGTCCTGGCGGCGGAGGGGTTCGTCGTCTTCTGCGTCATCTCCAGCGGGGTTTACCTGATCAACGACGTCAAGGACCGGGAGCGGGATCGGGCGCATCCCGTCAAGCGGTACCGGCCCCTCGCGACGGGACTGCTGGGAGTCGGGACCGCGGTGACAGCCGGGGTCACCCTCCTGGTGGCCGGGATCTTCGTCGCCTACTTGCTGGACAGGGGATTCGGAAATCTGTGCGCCTTCTATGCAGGCCTCATGGTCCTGTACTCCCTGTGGCTGAAGCATGTCCCCTTCCTCGAGGCCCTGATCGTCGCCGCGGGACTGCCGCTGAGGGCCCTGGCGGGAGCCGCGCTGGCCCACGTCCCGGCCTCGGCGTTCCTGATGGGCTGCGCCTACACCCTCGCCCTCTTCCTCGTCGTCGGCAAGCGCCAGTGGGAGCTCCAGAACGCCGGGCACACGCACTCCGCCGAGCACCGCTCGGTGCTGGCGAAGTACGAGGAGGAGTGGCTGGACTTCATCTTCGTCACGTCCGCGCTTACGGTCGTCGCGAGCTACGCCGTGTACAGCGTCATTCCCTCGACACTGGCGCGGCACGGCGGGCGCTCCTTCGCCGCGACCGTCCCCTTCGTGATCCTGGGCGTCGCCCGCTACGTGCGCCTGGTCTACCGGCGCGGCGGGGGAGGCAACCCGACCCGGGCCCTCCTGATCGACGACCCTTGGCTTCTCTTGATCGTCGTGGGCTGGGTGCTCACGGCCGGAGGAATCATCTATGCCCGATGAGAAGACGCCCCGCCTCGGCGTGGGCTTCCTCGCCTACAACGAGGAGGAGCTGATCGCGAAGACGGTCGCGGAAGCGGTCTCCTCGCTCTCCGCGGTGCCGGGGCTGGACTGGCGGGTCGTCGTCGTCAACGACGGGAGCCGCGACCGCACCGGCGAGATCGCCCAGGAGCTGGCGAAGAAGGACCCGCGCATCCTCGTGGTCCACCACCAGGGGAACAAGGGATACGCCGTCGCGACCGAGACGGCCCTCCGCAACACGCCGGGAGAGGTCGTCATGGTCGTGGACGGGGACGGCCAGCACACCATGGCCGACGCCCCGCGCTTCCTCGCCGCGATCGACGAGGGCGCCGACGTCGTCTTCGGCTGGAAGAAGGAGCGGCACGACCCCCTCCCGCGGCTGGTCCTCTCCAAGGGGCTGAACACGCTGTCGAAGTGGATCCTGGGCTCGCCGCTCCACGACATCAACGGCGGGTGCCGGGCCTTCCGCCGCGACGTCGCCCGCAAGCTCGAGATCCGCCACCGGATCAACTTCGTCGGCGACGAGATCTTCGCCCGCTGCCGGATCGCCGGGTGGAACGTCTCCGAGGTCGTCGTGCGCCACTTCCCGCGCGAGGCGGGGCAGAGCATCCACCGCCCCTGGAAGATGCTCGGCACGATCTCGCGCGTGCTGCGCTACCTCTTCGAGCTGCGAGGCGAGATCCGGCAGGCCGACGCGATGAAGCGCGTCGTGGCGACGCGTTGAGCGGCATCGTCATCCTGGGCGCCGGCCCAACCGGGCTCGGGGCGGGCTACCGCCTGCGGGAGCGCGGCGTCAACGACTTCGAGGTGTACGAGCGCGCGGGCCAGATCGGCGGCCTGTCGACGAGCTTCGAGGACAAGAAGGGCTACACCTGGGACGTCTCGGGCCACATCATCTTCTCCGGCTACCCGTACTTCAACGCGCTGCTGGACAAGCTCCTGGGCAAGGATGGCGTGCGGCGCATCGATCGGGAGAGCTGGATCAAGTTCGAGGACCGCTACGTCCGCTACCCGTTCCAGAACCACCTCTCCTCGCTCCCCGAGGAGGCGATGCTCGAGTGCCTGATCGGCCTGGTGGAGTCGCAGACGATCGACCGGAACCGCGCCTACTCGAACTTCGAGGAGTGGATCCAGGTCCGCTTCGGCGCCGGCGTCGCGAAGCACTTCATGGTCCCGTACAACCTGAAGGTCTGGTCCACGCCGCTCGAGAAGATGGGTTTCTACTGGATCGCCGAGCGGGTGGCGGTCGTGGACTGGAAGAAGGCCCTCGAGACGATGCTTCGCCCGAAGGTCACCGACTGGGGCCCCAACGCGACATTCGGGTATCCCGCCACGAAAGGGACCGTGGGCCTGTGGCTGGCCTTCGTCCCGCCCATCGGCGAGGAGCGTATCCACCTGAAGAAGCGCGCCGACTCGGTGGACGAGGACAAGCACGAGATCACCTTCACCGACGGCACGACGCGCCGTTACGACAAGCTGCTGACGACTCTTCCCCTGGAGGCGTTCGTCGCCCGCCTGGTCCACGCCCCCGAGAAAGTCCGCGAGGCCTCCAAGCGCCTCCTCTTCAACCGCCTCTTCTCCGTCGGAATCGGCCTGAAGCGGCCCTCTCCCTCGACGAAGAACTGGATCTACTTCCCCAACCCGAAGACGCCGTTCTACCGGATGACGTACCTTTCCAACTACTCCCCGGACATCGTCCCCGGCGGCGACACGTCGAAGTACTGCTCGCTCCTGATGGAGACGACCTACTCCCGCTTCCACAAGCTCCCGCCCGGCGACTTCATCAAGGCGGTGACGGAAGGCCTGGTCGCCGAGGGGATCCTCGAGCGCTCCGACGTTCCCCTGATCGACTCGAGCTTCCTGATCCACGCCGGCCACGCCTACCCGATCCCGAGCGTGGACCGCGACGAGTCCCTGAAGGTCATCCAGGACTACCTCGAGTCCTGCGAGATCTACTCGCGCGGTCGGTTCGGCTCGTGGAAGTACGAGATCGGGAACCAGGACCACTCGATGATGCAGGGAGTGGAGTTGGTGGACCGGTGGCTCGACGGCACCGAGGAGAAGGTTTTCAAGACCTGACCAGGGCAACGGTCCTTGGACCGTTCCTAGGGCAGCGCGGCCAGCGTCCAGGAGAACAACCGGTTCGTCCCGCGGTCGGAAACGGTCAGCCTGCCAAATGAGTCAAGGACGATCCCGGTCGGCTGCTTGAAGTCCTTCTCCGGCTTCCACGACCGCTTCAAGGTTCCGTTGGAGTCGTACTGCGCGACGCGGCTCGCGACGGAGTCGGTCACGAAGACCGTGTCGTTGGGACCGATCGCGATGTACGGCTCCGTGTAGAAGTCCTTCCACCCGAAGACGGTGAACATCCGCAGGAACTTCCCGTCCCCGTCGAAGACCTGGACGCGGTGGTTGCCCGTGTCCGCCACGTAGATGTTGCCCGCGGCGTCGGCCGCCAGACCCACCGGCTCCACGAACTGCCCGTTGCCGACCCCGTTACCGCCCCACTCGTTGATCTTGTTGCCCTGCCGGTCGAACCGCACGATCCTCTTGTTGCCCGTGTCCGCCACGTAGACCCGGTCTTTGGAGATGACGACCGCGCGCGGTCCGAAGAAGCCGTGCTCCGAGTCCACCACGTTGGCGACGAACTTTCCGTCGGAGGTCAGGTGCACGATGCGCTGGTTCCAGGTGTCGGCGACCCAGACGTCTCCCTGCGCGTCGACGCCCAGCCCGCAGAGCTCGTTGAACTGACCGTCGCCCGGTCCCTTCGTCCCGAACTCCCGCACGAACTGCCCGTTGCCGTCGAGGACCTGGACCCGGTTGTTCTTGGTGTCGGCGACGTAGAGGTTCCCCTTCGAGTCCACCGCAAGGCCGCGGGGCTCGAGGAACTGTCCCTGCCCTGACCCCGCAGCGCCGAACTCGCGGGCCGCCGGGAGGACGGCCGCCTCCGCCCCGTAGTCCTTCGACGAGGTGTCCTGCACCGGCACGTTCAGCGGCGCCAGCATCCCGGTTCCCTCGTCGAGGTCCTTGCGGACGTAGAACATCGCGTCCTGCGATCCGATCTGGCTCCAGATCTCGTGGAAGAGCCACCAGCGCAGCATGTCGGACATCGTTGGACGCGTGATCGCGTTCTCGCCCGCCGCGGGTCGGATCGTCTCGGGGAACCACCAGGCCCGGATCGGGACGCGCTTGGCGTTGTACCGGTCGGCGAGCTGTTTCTGAAGCCCTCCTTCCGGGTTCCAGTCGGCCACGATGATCGGCGTCGAGGCGTCCTCGATCCGCCCGACCCACCGGGTCTGTACGTCGCGCAGGTACCAGGTCAGCGGCCACGTCGCCTCGCCCGTCACGGTGATGACCTGCTGGCCCGCCGGCACGCGCGCCTTCGCCTTCTGCACGACCTCCAGCGCCCGCACCAGGTCCCAGTCCGTCTGGACGTACGCGAGCATCTCCGCGTGCTTGGGCTCGCGCTCGACGTCGTGAGCGCCGTACTTGAAGGAGGCTAGGTACATTCCGCCCGTGTTGACCGCGAGCAGAATGCCGATGATCGCCAGGGCGATGCGCGCCCGCTTGTCGTTGCGGTCCTTCCACAGGTCCGCGATCCCGATCGCCGCGAGGATCGTGATGGGCAGGAGGGGATGGACCGTCAGCCAGGGGACTTTTTCCCGCGCCCAGCCGTAGATCGCCAGCGAGCCGATGGTCCAGAACACCAGGAACCGGAAGAAGGGGTCGTTGCGGCGCGTTCGGAAGGCGAAGATAGCCGCGAAGAGGAAACCAGTCTCGTAGTAGAGCAGCTGCGGAAAGTAGTAGTACCAGGGCCCGGGGATGCGCGCGATCGCGTGCTGGCCCATCCAGTACTTGACCGCCTTGGGGATCGCGAGCCAGTCGCTCGGGTACTTTCCGAAGGCCGAGTACATCAGCGCCCAGATGAAGAGGAAGACCACCCCCGCGGTCAAGAGCGGCACGAAGTTCGCGCGGATCCAGGAGACCGTGGCGGAGACCGTCTTCCCGGCGGCCCCCTCCCGAGATTTCGCGAGGAAGGCCCGCTCGAAGAACGTCCAGGCGCCGAACGCGACGAAGAGGACGCCGGTCATGTAGGCGTTCTCCTTGGTGACGCCGGCAAGCGCGAAACAGACCGCCGACCCCGTCAGCCATCGCTGAAGGCCCGTCTCCAGGAAGTAGCGGAAGCAGAGGATGGTCCCGAAGGTGAAGACGAGCGAGTAGAGGTCTTCCCGGATGAACCTCGAGAAGTACGTGATGTGCGGGGAGATCAGGATGAGCCCCGCGAAGACGATCGCCGCGCTCTTCCCGATCCACCGCGCCAGAGGGATCGCGAAAGCGATCAGGATCAGCCCGAAGACCGCCGGCAGGAAACGCGCCGTCGTGTTGGTGACGCCGGCGATCTTGTAGACGACCGCGTTGGCGTAGTAGAGGAACGGGCCGTGGTAGGCCGGGTCGTACCGCCACGTGCCGTCCTTGGCGAGCGTGTAGGACTGGAAAGCGTGGATGGACTCGTCGTGGTGGAGCGGCCGCTCCCCGAGCTGGTAGAAGCGGGTGAAGAGGGCCAGGCCGATCCCGAGAATGAGGGCGGCGCGCACCCCGGGCGCTATCGCCTTTCGGGCGACGGTCGCGGGCGCGGGTGCCTCGGCCGCCGGTTCCGGGTCGCTCATCGGGCTCCCTTCAACGAAATCCTGGAAACCGTATTGTTCCCGGAGTTGATCACGTATAGCAAACGCTCCTTCCGGTCCAGCGTCACGCCGGTCGGGCGGGACAGAGCCGCTCCGGAGTCGTCGGCGGCGATCGTCCGGCGCAGCGTCCCCGAGGGATCCATCACGAGCACCGTGTTCTTCGGCGGGTTGGAGACGAAGAGCGTGCCGTCGTCATCCACCTCGATTTCCGGCTCCATCCCCATCTTCCAGTCGCCGACGGGGAACTCCTTGCGGAAGGACCCGTCCGGCGCGAGCACCTGGATCCGGTGGTTCCCGGCGTCGGCGACGTAGAGGGTCCCGTCTTTGGCCGCAGCGATCCCCACCGGGTCGGAGAACTCCGCGGGGCCCGAGCCGAGCTTGCCCACCGCCCGCAGGAGCTTCAACTCGCCGTCGTACTGCACGAGCCGCTTGTTGCCCGTGTCGGTGACCCAGACGGTCCCATCGGGAGCGACGGTGATCCCGCGCGGCCCGAAGAGATCCCGGGCGGCCGCCTTCCACTCCCCGGCGGTCGTGAAGGACTGGACGCGGCCGTTCCACGTATCGGCTACGTACACGGTGTCTCCGTGGATTGCCACGCCGCACGGTTCCTTCAGGCCGTAGGTCCCGCCGCCCCGCCCTCCCCAGCCTCCCAGGAGGCCGCCGTGGGAGTCGAAGATCCGCAGGCGGTTGTTGCCGAAGTCCATCACCCAGACGCGCCCCTGTCCGTCCACCGCGGCGCCGCGAGGCTCCTTCGTGCCCGACCAGGGCGCCGCGGCAGCCGCCGGCTTCTCCTGGATGGACGGCTTCTCCTCGGGCTCGTCGCCGGTGGAGGCAGCGACCGCGGGCGCCGCGATCTTCTCGCGCACCGGCGCCGTGATCACGTCCTGGACGTTGCCGCCCACGACCCGGTAGATCTCCGCCTCCGCGTTGCCGTAGACGACGCGGAAGAGGGATGGCGTGCTCTCGAACTTACGCAGCCCGGCCGCGCCGTAGGCCTGCCGCTCCAGCCAACCGACGTACACGTACCCGACGTGGTACTTGCGAAGCAGCGGCGCGACGGCGTCGGGATCGGGGTCGGAGTAGATCGCTTTGACCGCGGCGCGCCGGGCCTCGACCTCGGATTCGGGGTTCCCGCGCTGCTTGACGTGGTGCTCCCAGCCGAGCACGGTCGGGAATCCCGTCAGCATCGAGACGCGGGAGAAGTCGCCGTAGGAGTTGCCCTGCGCTTCCAGAACGACGGGCGTTCCCGCGAGGTTTCGGCGCATCCATAGGACCGCGCGGTACTCGCCCGGGCGCAGCTTCTCCAGGTAGTCGAGCCCGTCGAGCGATGGCTTGCCGGGCCCTCCTCCCTGCGGCCGCGCGGGGTTGTTGGGGCCGAAGATCCCGCCGCGCACAGCAGTCGCCGCCGTGAAGAGGCAGGCCGCGGCGAGGACCACGAAGACCGCTCGCAGGGCCGTCGGCCAGCGCTCGTACGTGCCCCTCCGCGAGGCGGCGCCGAAGACGAGCACCGCCGTCGTGACCGCGAAGATCGGCCACGCCTCGGCGTAGAGCTTGAAGAACGTGTTCATGCGGTCGTAGATGTAGGCCTTCTGGGGAAGAAGCACGAGGAAGAACCCCGTCGCGAGCCAGCCAAACGCCAGCCTCTCCTCGGGCCGGTCCGCCATCTGGAAAATCGCGAAGAGGAAGAACAGCATCCCGGCGATGCACAACGCGTCGGCCCAGAAGAATCCGGCCAGCAGCACCAGCGCCGCGAGCGGGTAGGCGGCCCGGCGAAGAACCGACGGCGTCTCCTCCCCGGCGAGCTGGTCGGAGGCGCTGACAGCCCACCACGTCAGCGCGAGGAAGAAGAAGAGGCCAAAGTGCGTCAGGACGTCCACCCCCCGCCCGCCATGCTCCACGTTCAAGCCGAAGCCCGGCGCGCCTCCCCCCCGGACCCACAGGGGCCGCAGGAACGCAAAGAACGCTCCTCCCGCGATGAGCATCGAGGCGAGGGAGCGGATGAACGCGACGACGCCGCGACTGGGATCCGACAGCGCCGACAGGGGCCAGAGGAGGACGAAGATCCCGAGCAGCAGCGGCACGTCCCAGGCGTTGGTCAGCGCCTGCACGGCCGCCGCGAAGCCGAGGACGAGGGCGGAGATCGTCCGGCGGCGCGGAGTTCCCCACGGGTCCGCGTGCACCCGGACGACCTGGAGGCCGCACGCGGCGACGAGCAGCAGCAGCGGCAGGGCCAAAACGTGCGCGTGCAGGTCGGCGAAGAGCAGGCTCCAGAGCGGGTACTCGTTGATCGTGTCGGGGATGACGCGAGAGGTGGCCCAGAAGTAGTGCCAGTCCAGGTGCCGGGCCTCCCCGCGGCCGTGCTGCGTGAAGATCCACTCTCGCAGACCCGACAGGTTGCCGAAGGCGAGCGTGAAGGCCGCGCCGGCCAGGCCCGCTCGCAGCCGCCCCCCCCAATCCTTCGCCAGCGTGAAGGCGCCCTGCGCGATCGTCCCGCCGAGCAGCCCGAAGGCGAGGTTGAAGGTGAAGCGGGTGGACAGGGTGGTCAGGAGGGTCAGGAAGGCCACCATCTGCTGGCCGAAGACGTAGTAGCCGAGCGGCGCCCCCGCGAACCACGGGTCGGAGGAGGGGAGGCGCCGGGTTCTCACCAGGATGTTGAGGATCGAGAAGTCCATCGGCTTCTCGCCCCAGAAGATCTCCGGGTTGAAGGAGCGCAGGAGCAGGAAGACCGTGAAACCGAGGAGGAAGACGGCCTCCGAGGCCAGGATCGTCCGTCGCCGCTCCCGCCAGAACTGTCTCATCCCGCGGCCCCGAAGCGCGAGGCAGAAGAGGCTCGCCAGCGCGAGGAGGGCGAAGCTCGTCCACGCGGCCAGGCTCCCCTGGGGCAGGATCCGCAGCCGCACGAGGACGACCGACAGGAACGTCGCGACGGCGAGGCCGAGAATCTTGGCGAACCCGGCCCCGCGGTCCTCCAGGTACGGGAAGAGCGACCAGGCCACCGGCAGAGTCACGAGGCCGAGAGCCGCGATCGCGACGAGCCAGATCAGCGCGGCCGCAAAAGAGCCGACCTCGAGCTCCTGCAGCGGGCGGGCGGAGGCGGGGGAGGCGGCCGCCTGCGGAGCGGGAGTCGCGGGGACCTCGTGGACCGACTTCGCGGCGCCCTTGTCCGCGGGTGCCTGCGCCTGCGGCGCCGCTACGGCTACAGCGGCGGCGGCGTTGATCAGGACAAGACCGAGTGCGCCCGCGAGCGCGGCGCGCATGTTTTTCCGGCGACCTCTCAATTGGTTCTCAGCGTCCTCGCGGAAGAAGCCGGCGGCAGGGCAGCGTTCTGCAAAGGATGCCCGTGACCCCCTCGACCTGTCGCCGTAGCACCGGCCAGTATACCGAGAAATTCTGGTACCCTCAGAAAAAGGAAGCGAGAGGCAGTGCCGGAAACGAGCCGAAACGGTCGGTGGCTGGGAATTCTGTTCCTCTTCGCGGTCGCCGTCCGGCTCTTCCGGGTGGACTGGGACCAGCACCACTTCTTCCATCCCGACGAGCGCGCGATCGGGTTCGCGGTGGAGCGGCTGTCGCTCCACCCGCTGCAGCTGAACCCTCACTTCTTCGCGTACGGATCGCTGACGCTCTACGTCATCAAGGGCGCCACGTCCTTCCTCGGGAACTTCCACCAGGCGCTCCGGGGCTACGACAGCAGCATCTTCGCCGGCCGGGTCGTCTCCGCGCTGCTGGGCGCCCTGACTGCGGCCGTCCTGGCGATCCTCGGGGCGCGGCTCTACGGAAAGGGCGTCGGCCTGCTGGCCGGGTGCCTGATGGCGATGGCGGTGCTCCACGTCCAGAACTCCCACTTCGCGACGAGCGACGTCCCGCTGACGTTCCTCGTCCTGTGCACGCTTTACTTCCTCGTCCGCATCCTCGACACGGGGAGGATCCGGCACTACCTGCTCGCGGGGCTCTTCACGGGCCTCGCGATCGCGACGAAATTCAGCGCGCTTCCGATCGGACTGGCGATCGGGCTGACGCTTCTCTACCGCTGGTGGGTCGTCGAGAAGCGCGCGCCGAGGGTGATCGGCCGCGGCGCGATGCTCGGGCTCTTCATCGCGGTCGGGTTCTTCCTCGGGCAGCCGTACGCCGTCCTCGACTTCCCGGCCTTCCGCAACGACATCGTGGAGCAGAGCCGGATGGTCCGCAACGCCGGCATGTTCCCCTACACGAACCAGTACATCGGCGTGCCCAAGTACGTCTACGACATCGGGCAGATGGTGGTGTGGGGAATGGGGCCCCTGCTGGGCATCGCCGCCCTGCTCGGGACCGCGGTGGCGGTCCGCAACGCGGTGAAACAACGCCGGATGGCGGAGATCGTCCTCCTCTCCTGGACGATTCCGTTCTTCCTGATCACGGGGTCCTTCGACGTGAAGTTCCCGCGCTATCTCCTTCCCATCTACCCGCTCGTGATCCTCTTCGGGGCGGCGATGCTCCATCGGCTGGCGGGGGAGAACCGCGCCTGGAAGGCCGCCCTGATCGCCGTCGAGGTGGCGACGGCGCTCTGGCTCGCCGCCTTCATGAGGATCTACACGCGCCCGCACACGATCGTCACAGGCTCGGAGTGGTTCTACAAGCACGTTCCGGCCGGGGCGAAGGTCGCGAGCCAGCACTGGGACGAGGGATTCCCGTTTCCGCTTCCGGGCGACCGCAACCCGGACCGCTACAAGATTGACCAGCTGGGCTACTACGAGCCGGACACGCCCGAGAAGATCGCCGGGATCTGCCGCGACCTCGCGGCCTCCGAGTGGGCGGTCTTCCAGACCAAGCGTATCTACGGCTCGGTCACCCGCGCGCCGGGGAAGTTCCCGCTGACGACGAAGTACTTCTCGGCGCTCTTCTCGGGCGACCTCGGGTTCACGCTGACCAACGAGTTCGCATCGCGCCCGGGACTCTTCGGCATCCAGGTGCCCGATGAGCTGGCCGACGAGTCCTTTTCCGTGTACGACCACCCCAAGGCCATCGTCTTCAGGAACACGGAGCACCTGAGCGCCTCCGTGATCCAGCAGCGGGTCATGAACGCGACCCGCCACCTTTCGCGAAGCGCGATCCTTCTCGCGCGGCCGGGCAAGACACTCGTCGGGACGCCGGAGGTCGAGGAGGAACAGGAGGCGGTGGTCGAGCCGACCGCGGCGCCGGCGGCCGATGCTCCGACAGCGGCACCGCCGGCCGGCCAGTCGGCCGGACAGCCCGCCGCGCCGCCTCCACCCGCTTCCGCGGGCAAGCTCGAGCAGCCGCGCGGCGTCGCCGTGACCGCGAGGGGGGACCTCCTCGTCTGCGACTTCGGCCACGAGCGGATCCAGCGGTTCGATTCCGCGTTGAAGCCCATCGGGACCTGGGGCGGGCCCGGAACCGGG
This sequence comes from Thermoanaerobaculia bacterium, assembly GCA_035263845.1. Classification (GTDB taxonomy): domain Bacteria; phylum Acidobacteriota; class Thermoanaerobaculia; order UBA5066; family Gp7-AA6; genus JAWOLE01. The sequence continues at coordinate 51,454 of DATFQY010000123.1, forward strand.
AAGGGCGAGTTCAAGCAGCCGGGGGCCCTGGCCGTCGGCTCGAAGGGGGACGTCTACGTCGCCGACACGTGGAACAGCCGGATCCAGGTCTTCGACGACGGCGGCAAGTTCCTGCGCGAGTGGAAGAGCGAGTTCTTCGGTCCCCGCGGCATCGCGGTCGGCCCGGGCGAGACGGTGTACGTCGCGGACACGGGGAACCACCGCATCGTCCGCTTCGGATCCGACGGCGCCAAGCAGGTCGAGTGGGGCGGCCGCGGCGAGGCGCCCGGCAAGCTCTACGACCCCATCGGGGTAGCGGTGGGCCCGGGCGAGAAGATCTACGTCTGCGACAACGGGAATGGGCGGATGGAGATCTTCGACCGCAACGGGCAGGTTCAGAAGGCCTTCCCGGTCCCCGGCTGGCGGCGCGAGGTCTTCTCCGAGCCTCAGGCCGCCGTGGACCGCGACGGGAGCGTCTGGGTGACCGTTCCCTTGGAGAAGGAAGTCCGCCACTACGCCGCCGACGGAAAGCTCCTCCGAACGATCAAAGCCAAGGAGACCCCCGAAGCGACGTGGGACAAGCCCATGGGGATCTGCCTCGGCCCCTCCGGCAACGCCCTCTACGTCACCGACCTCGCCGGGCAGGTCCTCCGGCTCGCCCTCCCTCCCGGCTGAGTTTGGCGAAGGATCTCCCCCAAGTTAACGGACCCACGCTAACGCAGGGGGCGGGGGAGGGAGTCGCGGATCTTCGCGTACTCGGCGATGGAGAGGGGGGTCGTCACGTCGAGCGGGATCACTTCCTCCTCGCCGCCGGGCGGCTTCCACCCGAAGGTGATGGTCGCCCGGTAGCTGTCTTCGATGTAGGCGACCGACAGAAGGTGCTGTCCCGGCTCGGCGGAGACGGTGAAGCTCTGCGTGTCGGGAGTGTCGAGCGCAGTCTCGAAGACCTTCTGCTTGTCCCAGGAGATCACCGTCGGCCCGCTGGAGGTCAGGTCGAACTCGTAAACGCCGGGCTTGTCGATGCGCAGGTACGTCGTCCACTCCGCCGAGAAGGGGTGTGGCAACGGGTCCATCTCCCAGTGGCTGTGCAGCCAGATCGCTGGCTCCCGGCGCTGAATGATCGGGTTGTTCCGATACTCCTTGCCCGTCCAGAACGCGCCGAGGAAGCCTCCGCGCGCCGCCCGCGACTCCTGCGGCGGACCGATGTCTGACTTCGGAACGAGGATCTCCACGAACATCGTCCTGCCGTAGGGGTCCTTGTGGGGCGTCATCTTCGCGTTCGGGTAGACGGAGTGAAAGAGCGGGAAGAGCCCCTCCTGGAACGGCTCGAGGACGTAGAGGAGGCCCTCCCGCGCGGAGTGGACCCTGTTCAGCCCGATCGGGAAGTGCTCGAAGAGCCGGAAGCGCTCGTAGGGGAAGTCGCCGAGGTAGAAGCGCTCGATGGTGTAGTCCATGTAGAGCGGGCTGATGAAGATGTCGTACCGGTTGCCGAGGGGTCGCAGGAATCGGCCGATCGCGTGGTGGTCCCCCATGAACTCCTGCCACGCGAGCGACGTCTTCACCTGCGGGCCGAAGTAGAGTGTCAGGTCCTTGTACGCGGCCGCCGCGCTCGCGGCGAGCAGCAGCGCCGCGACGATCCCGATCCGCAGCGGCCTCATCGCCCGAGCCCTTCCCGCGAGGAAGCCGTAGATCGGCTGGAGTCCCTGCGCGATCAGGAGGTACATGGCCGGGATGGCCCCCAGGGCGCGGTGGGCCTGGGGCGACTCGATCGTCAGGATCGCGGGCAGCAGCAGGGCGAAGAACCAGACGAGCCACGTCGCCTGCGGCCACCGGAAGATCCCGGCCAGGGCCGCGCCGATCCCCACGAGGAGGAGGAACCCCTCCGGCGGCTCGATCATCGGCCGGTTGGGGATGTTGTGGCGCGGGTTGTAGTCCCCCCGGTAGTTGAACATCAGGAGGTTCGTTCTCGCGTTGGTGAAGAGCGCCCCCGGCCAGGGCAGCCTGTGGGCGGGGTTCCAGATCGCGACGTCGTTGGACCGCTCGAAGAAGACCTTCGGGTGTTTTGCGACGAAGATCCCGAGCGGGAGGAGCAGGATCACGGCCACGAGGATCGCCCAGGCGAGCCCTCGCAGGATCGGGACGAACTCCGACCAGAAGAGCCGCGCGCCCTTGCGGGCTGCGAAGGTCAGGACCGCCACGAGGAGCACGAAGGGGAAGAGGTTGAAGGAGTAGTAGGTCTGCAGGCCGATCCCCATGACCGCGCCGAAGAGCAGGTAGTGGCCGGTCTTCCGGCTCTCCATGGCCTTCCACAGCGCGAGCATGGCCCCGACCTCGAGGAGCGGGCCCGAGATCGTCGCGAACCCGATGCGCGAGAACGCGACGTGCCAGCGCGATCCGGCCAGCAGGACCGTGGCCGCCGCCGCCACCGGCCAGGCGAAGGCCCGGCGCGCCAGGAAGTAAAAGACCGGCACCGTCAGCGTCCCGACAAGGGCCGAGAAGCCCCGGACCGTGGCGAGGCCGCGGCCGAAGATCTTGATCGCCGCCGCGAGGACGTAGAAGAAGAGCGCCGGCATCTTCGTCCAGTCGGCGATGAAGACCGGCCGCGCGCCCCGAAGGATGTCCTCGGCGACGATGTGGTTCTGGACCTCGTCGAAGAACCCGCCGGGCGGGGCCTCCTCGAGCCCGAGGAACCGCACGCAGCCCGCCAGCACGACCACCGCGAGCAGGAACGCCGCCTCCGCGAGGACGGGCGGCCGAGTCTCCTCGCCCGGCTCCGGAGGGCCGAGCAGGCGCGACGGGCAGGAGAACGCGATCAGGAAGATCCCGAGGAGAAGCGGCATGTAGCCCGGGACCAGGCGGTCGTGGGCCCAGCACCACTGGCCGTAGCCGGCGGCCGCGACGCCCGCGGTGAAGATCAGGAGTCGAGTGAGGTTGCGTCCCCGTCCCGCGGATCCCATGCCGGTCTTCAGCGCGACCCTGAAATGTGCCGGGGCGTGTGGCGCAAGAGCCAGATGATAGCCGATGTCACGGCGCCGTCATCGCTCCGGGCTCGTGGCGGAGCGAGCGAAGGACCGTGAGCGTCGCCTCGGGAAGCGGATCGCCGGGTCCCGATTCCGCGGGCTGGAGGGCCGAGGGTGGCACGACGGACTCCGGCTGCCCCGGCGGCGTCCAGAGGAAATCGATGCCGCCGGGTCCATGCACGACGCGGTAGGCGATCTCCACCGGGTGCGGGCCCGCGGAGAGCAGGAAATCGCCGCCGCGCTCGACGCGGTCGTCCTCTCCATGCGTCCGGACGACCGGGCGCCCGTCGATCTTCAACTCGACGACGCCGCCGTTGGTCCGGAACGCGAAGGCGTACTTGCCGTCCGCGGGCGCGAATAGCGTTCCCCTCCAGGTCGCGTTCCACTCGCCCGGGAACCGAACGTCCTCCGACAGCGCCATGGCGGCGATCGCCCCGTCCAGGCGCTTTCGCACCGGCCCCTGGGATCCCTGGAAAACGGCGGAGAGGCCGCGTGTCGGGCCGTCCACGGGACCCAGCTCGGCGATCTCCGTCCGGCGCCACGGACCCCCTGGAGAATCGCCCTTCCACTCGAAGACCGCGGGCTTGCCGGCGCTCTCGACGGACGCCTCGAAGACGATCCGGTGCTCGCCGTCGGGAAGGCTCACCGTCGTCTCCGGGACGGGCTTCGCGGGATCGGGCCGCAGGATCTCGCGGCCGTCCACGGTCACTCGGCCGGAGGCGCGGAAGGAGTAGTTGCCGAAGTAAGGCGCGCGCAGCGCCGCACTCCAGCGGAAGGTGTGGGGAAAGCTCGTCCATCCCGGGGGCGGATCGCCGAGCGACGCCACGCGGACCGAGTCGGCGCCGCTCCCGGTGGCGAAGACGAGGGCGCCGCGCGATTTCTCCACGGCCGGCAGCGGAACGCGGTAGACGGTTACCACGGGCTGGTCCTCCGGCGTGAGGACCCGGCGGACCGTGCCGCCCGGGTAGAGCTGCTGCAGGTACGGCACGTAGTAGCGCTGCCCGTCGTAGACGAGGAAGGCGAGGTCCCTCTCGGGCTTGATGGCGAGCGGGAAGTTCAAGCCCGGATCCGGGATCGCGAGGCGCCGCGCGTCGGGCGCGAGCAGCCTCACCCAGCCGGAATTGATCATGTGGGCGGAGGAACCGAGCGTCACCGCCAGCCCCTTGTCGCCTTCCCGGGCGACCGTCTCGCCCTCCACCCGGGTCCAGGGCCAGCGGTCCGTGTGGGCGTATGGACCGAAGTACAGGCCGATCTCGACGGCCGCGAGCGCGACGGTGGCGATCGTCACGGCGGCGAGGGGGGCGAGCCGCCGGACCGTCCCCGGATTCTCCGCGGATCCCAGCGCCTCGATTCGCCGGGCGATCTCGTCGAGCACCAGCGCGGCGAGGACTCCGAGGACGGGAACGGCCGCTCCCATGCGGTGGAGATTCGGCGTCTCCACGGTGACGACGATGCCCGCGAACCCGACCCAGAACCAGAGGGCGAGAAGGAGGAGGCGCGGGTCGCGGAACTTCGCCAGCGCCGATAGGACGCCGAGCAGCGTGATCGCGGCGAGCACCGGCGGAAACAGCGTCCGCTCCGTCGGCCAAGTCAGGTTCTGGTCCGAGTAGCGGTTGAAGACGCCCAGACCGTGCTCGACCTGCGCCGCGGCGAGCCTCGCCGTGCTCCAGTTCGGCTGGTAGTAGGTGAGCCGCCGCGCGTTCTCGCGATTGAAGACGTACGTCTCCTGCGCCCGGACCGAGAACTCGCCGGGAGTCTTGACCCAGACCACCAGGAAGGGGGCGGCCGCCAGCAGCGAGCCGATCGCGGCGACCGCGAGCCCGGCGGCCGTCCGCGCGCGGGAGCCGGCGGGGCCCTTGACCAGCAGCGCGATCCCGAAGGCGGCCGCGATCAGGCACCACATGCGGCCCGTCGGGTAGAAGTACAGAGAGAAGCCGCCCGAGAGGCCCGCGAGCGCCCACGTCCACGCCCTTCCCGAGCGCGCGGCCTCGAGAAAAGCTGCCGCGCTGATCGCCCAGAGTAATGCGGTCGGCGTCGCCTCCGTCGTTATGCGCGAGAACTGGATGGCGACACCCATGGCCGCGAGGAGGAGCCCCGAGAAGATGCCTGTCCGCCAGCCGAAGTGGCGGATGGCGAGGAACGTCACGACCGCCACCGTCAGGACTCCGCAGAGCGCGCCGAACGCCCTCGCGCCGGCGACGTTCATGCCCGCGAAGGACATGACTCCCGCGAGGACTTTGAAGTAGACCATGCTGATGTGGTACCAGCCGAAGTCGAAGACCGAGCGCAGGTCGGTGCCGAGGAGGATCCGAATGGCCGGCGCCGCCCGGTCTCCCTCGTCGGGGTTGATGCCGAAGGGGACCTTCGCCAGGCCGAAGAGGCGCGTCGCGGCCGCGGCGACGAGGATCACCGCCAGCCCGGCCGCCGCCCACGCCCGGCCGGCTCGCGTGGAGGGCAGCGGCGCCGCTCCCCAGCGGGCGGGCACGTCGAAGCTCCTTCCGGCAAGGATCGCCGCGACCAGGCCCAGCGCCGCGCTCGCGATCCAACCGGCGGCGACCCGTCGCTCGTTGTCCAGCCACAGCGAGCGCAGCGACGCCCCGGCGACCGCCAGAGACAGCGCGAGGCACGCGGCGAAGAGCCAGGGGCGCAGGCGAGGAGATCCGGCCGAGGGCTCGTCCTTCGTCGGCAGCGGAGGAAACGCGCCCGGGGCGAAGACGAGCGCCGCCGCGGCGTACAGGGCCAGTCCGAGCCAGAAGGAACGGCCCGAACGGATGATCGCTTCTCCCGAGGCAGCCAGGACGAGCGCGAGGGCTCCAGCGGCCGCCTGCCGCGACCGGCGCGCAGAACTGGATGTCACGAAGAAGTTAAAGTAGCACACCGTTGTCTCGACACGTTGCCGCCCGCCGCCCGGGGAAAGCGGCGCTCGTCTTCCGCAGGATCCGGCCGGTCGCCCTCGGCTCGCTCGCCCTCTACTTCGCGGTCCGGGGGCAGGGGCTCGTCGCCAGCCTCGCGACGAGAGGGAAGGGGACGCTCGACTACGCAATCGCGGTCGAACTGATCCTGCTGGCCTGGATCGGCACGTACCGCAACCGCGCTCTTGCGTCCCGCTCGGAGTCGGAGCCGCCGCGGCCGTGGCGGACCCCCTCCCGGAGCGAGCTCGCCGTGGTCTTTCTCTCCGTCGTCGTCAACGTGCTCGCCGTCCTGGAGCTTCGGCGCCGAGACTACGACTCGCTCGCCGCGGGCGGAGTCTGGCTCGCGAGCCTCGTCCTGCTGGCCCTCGCGGCGGCCGGCCCCCGGCGCCGGCAGGCAGATCCCGCCATAGCCCGCGATCGCGGCCGTCCTTGGAATTCTCGCCGGCTCGACCTGCTCCTCGCCGTCCTCTTCTTCCTCTTCGGGCTGGCGCTCCGCCTCTACCGCCTCGGCGACTGGACGACCGGCATGCACGGCGACGAGGGAGAGGTCGGGTTGAACGCGCTGGAGATCCTGAAGAACCCGCGGATCTCGCCGTTCCGGACGGGATGGTTCGGCCAGCCCAACTTCTACTACTGGGGCGTCGCCCTCGGGATGAAGATCTTCGGGACCGGGCTGGCGGGACTTCGCGCCTTCTCGGCCGTCGCCGGCGCCCTCCTTCTGCTTCCCTTCTACCCCCTGGTCCGCCGGCTCTTCGGGAGCCGGACCGCGGTCGCGGCGACGCTCCTGCTGGCGGTCTCGGGCCCGGCGATCCACTTCAGCAAGCAGGAATTCAGCAACATCACGACGCCGATGCTCCTCGTCGCCGGCTTCCTGTTCCTGGTTCGAGGCTTCGAGGAGCGGCGGATGCTTCCCTTCGTCCTGGCCGGCTACGCCCACCTCGCCTGCCTCTACTTCTACTTGGGCGGGAGGCTGACGCCGCTGATCGCCGCCGCGTTCTTCGCCTACCTGTTGCTGGCCGCCGCCCTCCGGAAACGATTCGCGGACATCCCCCCGCTCCTGCGCGCCGGATTCTTCTACGCCGCCGCGGCGATCTGCATGGCGGGTCCCTGGATCGCCTACTACGTGGACCACCGCCACGAGTGGGACTCGAGGGTCAACGAGAAGCTGATCTTCCGACAACCGGCGACGATGGAGTCCCTCTACAAGGTCCGTCACGAGCCGCTGGGGATCCCGCTTCCCGACAAGGACGGACGCCACAGGGCGCTGGCTCTCGTGCGGGACGGCTTCTGGCCGCGGGTGATCTGGAGCCAGGTGAAGGCCACGCTGTCCATCCTGACCTGGAACTTCGACCGCAGCGGCGTCTACATCACGCTGGAGCCCGCCACCGAGCCATTCGAGTCGGTGCTCGTCGTCTTCGGGATCGCCTGGGCGCTCTGGCGCTGGCGCGACGAGCGGATGGCGATGCTCTCGATCTGGTTCTGGCTGACGATCTTCGTCGGCGGCGTCCTGACGATCGACGCTCCGTATCTCGCGAGGCTCGTCGGGATCCTTCCCCTGCTCGCGATCTTCTCGGGGGTCGTGCTGGACAAGCTCGCGCTCGAAGTGGAACGGCTCTGGCGCCGCTCGACGTCGCGGGAGGGACGGGCCTCCGACGCCCGGTCCGTGGTTACAGTCGCCGTTCTGCTCGCCGTCGCCCTGATGTCGGAGCGCAGCCTGCGCGACTACTTCGGGCGCTTTCTCGGCAGCCGCCCCTTCTCCGGGGGGATGTCGTTCGCGAGCTTCGTGCGGGATACGGAGGCGCAGGCCGCGCGGGAGGGCCGTCCCGGCCCCATGTTCTACGCGCTCGGCGCGCACGGCGTCTACTGGGGCTACTCGGTCAACCGGTTCTTGAATCCCGGGAGCACCGGCGAGGACGTCCTCAACGCCTCCGACGCGCTTCCCGTCATCGACAACCGGGATCGGGACGCCGTCTTCCTCGTCTGGGACGACAACCGCCAGTACCTGCCGGCGATCCACCTCGACTACCCGAAGGGAGAGGAGGGCCGCTACCGGTACGGACCTCCCGGCCGGGAGTCCGAGAAGTTCTCGTACTACCGGGTCCGCCGCGAGGAGATCGAGGCCCGACGCGCGCTGACGGCCGCCTACCGCTCCGCGGACGGCAGGCAGGTCGAGCGCTCCGAGCTCGGTCCCGGGGCGATGCCGCCGCCCGAGGGGCTTCGCTATCCGGCGCGGGCCGAGTGGAAGGGCCAGCTCTTCGCTCCCGCGTTCGGGAGGTACCGCTTCCGGCTCGAGAGCCCCGGCGAGGCGTCGCTCGCGCTCGACGGGAGAACCTTTCTCGCGGGCTCGGACCCGTCCGACGAGGCCGCCGTCGTCCTCGCCCGCGGCCTCCACGCTCTCTCGGTCTCCGCCACGCTGCCGGGCCCCAAAGCGAGAATCCGGCTGGACTGGGGCGTCGCGGATTCCGACCTTCGCGCCGTGCCGGAGCGGTTCTTCTGGTCGGGACCTCCCGCCGGCCTGCTCGGGGAGATCCGGTGGAAGGAAGGGGAAGCCCCCGACGCCCGGGAGTGGGTGGAGTATCGCCGCGACGCTTTCCTGGGATTCCGCCAGGCCGAGCAGACCCTCGGCGTTGGCCATCCGACGACGGCCGTGTGGAAAGGGACGCTGCAAGCGCCCGAGAGCCCGAGCATCGTCTTCGAGACCCTCTGCAACAACGGCTGCACGGTCTCGGCCGACGGGAAACCGGTTCTCGAGAACCGCTCGCCCGACAACGCGCCCAGGCGCGACAACGCGCAGGCGGAGCTGTCGGCCGGAGCGCATCCGATCGAGATCTCTTACCTCTGGGGCCGCGGCTTCGGTCACCTCGAGGTCTACTGGGCTCCCTCGGGCGAGCCGCGCGAGCTGCTCGAGGCTCCCGCCGTCTCGGCCGCCGGGGGCGCGTGGCTGCCCGACGAGGTGAGGGAGACGAGGCCCCTCTATCCGGAGATGATCGGCGCGGCGCCCGCCGCTCCCGCGCAGCCGCATCCTCCCGCGCCGGTGGGCGACGAGCGCGGCTGCGCCGTGGGCGCGGACGGCACGGCCTACCTGGCCGACGCCGGGGGCCACCGTCTCGAGGTGCTCGAGCGCACGGGCCGGCTCGCCGCCGTCTGGGGAAAGGGCGGGACCGGGCCGGGCGAATACCAGACCATCCAGGACGTCGCGGTCCTCCGCGACGGCCGCGTCGCCGTTCTCGACGCGGGCCTGTCGCGGGTCCAGCTCTACTCGTCGGGCGGGAAGCTCGCCGGCGCGATCGAGAAGGTCGGGTGCTCCCCGGCGGGTCTCGCGGTCGGGCCGGCCGACGACCTCTACATCGCGTCGCCGTGCGACAGCGCGGTGAGCCGCTACTCCTCCTCCGGCTCGCTCCTGGCGAAATTCACGGGGGGCGCCGACCGCTCGACTCGGCTCGACCAGCCCGTGGACGTCGCGGTCTCCGCCGACGGGAAGATCTACGCGGCGGACCTGGAGCACCGCATCGTCGAGATCGACCCGAAGACCGACACGATCCGCCGGTCCTGGCCGGTCCACGTGAGCTCGGCGTTCGGAGGGGCCAAGCTGGCGATCTCCGGGGAGACGCTCTACCTGACCGACCCGGACCGAGGCGGCCTCTTCGTGGTGGACACTTCGACCGGCCAGGTTCGCGCGCTTGCCGAGGCGACGCGCCCCGCCCTCTCGGAGTTCGCCCGCCAGCGCCGGATCTGGCCGTGCCTCGACGGGTTCTCGGCGGTCTTCCCGGCTTTCGGACGCTGCTCCGGCGAGATCCTCGCGCACTGCAGCCCCCAGCCCGCCGCGCCCGCGGACCGGGGCGGCTCGAAGAAGTCCGTGTCGAAGAAAGGCGCTACGCCGTAACCTTCGGCCCCCTCTTGCGCGCGATGACGCAGAGGATGTCGAAGAGGTTGACGGAGACGCTCCATCGAAGGAGGCCCGCTTTCTTCAGCGCGCGGTGGAGACCCGGGAGCCGCCCGCTCTTCGCCGTGAGGCTCCAGAGGATGTTGTCGGCGCTCCGGGAGACCGCGCAGTGGCGGCTGGAGAGGACCTCGTAGCCGTACCTCTCGAGCATCGCGGAAATCGTCCGGCGGGAGAAGTAGTAGAGATGCGTCGGCGGATGGATGAGCCGCCACTTCCCCTTCCGCCACCGGGCGTTCCAGCTTCCGACGTCGCCGGTCGTCAGGGCGACGAGCGACCCGGGAACGGTGTGCGCGGCGATCTTCTCAAGATAGCGGTGGGGATGGCGCAGGTGCTCCATCACGTCCCAGAGACAGACGACGTCGAAGGTCCGGTCTCCGAGGTCCTGCTCCAGGAACTCGCCGGAGACGGCCTCGAGGCCAAGCTTCTCCCGCGCGAACGCGACTCCTTCGCGCGAGATGTCGATCCCGGCGACGGTGTCGAACCGGCCGCGGGCGAGATCCAGGAAGAATCCGTAGGCGCTTCCGATCTCCAGGAGGCTGCCGCGGCGCGAGGGGTTGAGGAACTTCTCGAGCGTGGCCAGCCGCCGGCGGAAGTTCCGCTCGTGGACGCGCCGGTCGGCGAGGTAGTCGCCGTACTCCTCGCCGAAGAAGTAGGGCTCGGCGTAGAGGTCGCGCAGCTCCCGGTCGGACAGCCGCGTGTCGGCGAAGACGAGCGTGCAGCCGCGGCACGTGAGCAGCCCCGGGCAGTACTCGTCGAACCGGTCGCCGCCGCAAAGAACGCACGGGGCCGCCACGGCCTTCGATGCTACACTGCCGCCCAAGCACTCAAGTTCGCGGAGATCCCCCCAGGGGGCTCGGGGGACCGCGAGGTCCCCCGCGAAGGAAAGCGCTCGGGGAACCGCGAGGTCCCGCGGCGAAGGTCGCCTTGATGGATAAGAAGCGGATCACCATCGTCGCGCCCGCCTTCAACGAAGCGGAGGGGGTCGCCCACTTCGCCCGGGCCGTGGCCACCGAGATGGCCGGCCTGCCGTACGACTACTCGATTCTCTTCGTCAACGACGGAAGCACCGACGGAACGAGGGAGGTCCTCGAGAAGCTGCACGAGGAGGACCCGGAGCACTTCGGCGTCATCCACCTCTCCCGCAACTTCGGGCACCAGGCGGCATTGACCGCGGGGATGGACCACGCCGACGGCGACGCGGTGATCACGATGGACTCGGACATGCAGCATCCTCCGCGGCTCCTGCCCGAGCTCCTCCGGCGCTGGGAAGAGCGCAACGACATCGTCCAGACCGTCCGAAAGAACACGCAGCGGTCCGGCTGGTTCAAGAGCGCCGCCTCCCGGGGTTTCTACGCTCTCGTCAACGAGTTCTCCTCGACGCGGATCGAGCCCAACGCCTCGGACTTCCGGCTCCTTTCGCGACGCGTGGTGGAGCTCTTTCGCCGGGACCTGAGGGAGAGGGACCGATTCCTTCGGGGCCTCGTCTCCTGGGTGGGATTCCGGATCGCCTGGATCGAGTTCGAGGCGCCGCCCCGCTACTCGGGCGGGACGAAGTACTCGGTCCGGAAGATGACGTCGCTCGCGCAGGTCGGGCTCATCTCCTTCTCCAGGGTGCCCCTGCGGCTCGCGGTCGTCCTCGGGCTCACGGTCAGCGCCGTCAGCCTGCTCTACGGCCTCTTCGCGCTCTTCGCCTGGTTCTTCTTCAACCGCGCGGTCGTCCCCGGGTGGGCGTCCATCATCCTCGTCAGCACCTTCCTGGGCGGAGCCAACCTGCTCTTCCTGGGTATCCTCGGGGCCTACGTCGCCTCCATCGTCGAGGAGATCAAGGAGCGCCCGATCTACATCGTGGACGCGGTGCTCACTGGCGGGCGACACGGATGACCGAGGCGGGAGCGATCTCCAGGACGTAGAGGGTCTCCCGCGTCGAGCAGGAGCCCCGGGCCTCCTTAAGCCCCTTCTCCGAGAGGTCGCGCTCGGGAGCCGACGCCATCAGCGGGCGCCCCTGGACGTCGTACGCGAGCGGCGAGGCCAGCGAGCGGTGGGGAAAGAGGATCCGCTCCGAGCCGTCGAAAGCGCAGCCGGCGAGGTCGGGATGGTACGGCGCCTCGGGATACGCCACGGAGAACCGGCCTGCCTCCTGAGGCGCCCAGCGGCCCGGCGGGTTGCGGAAGACCCGGGCGAGCCCGGTCTCCTCGACGATCGCGACGGTGCCTTCCGGGGAGACGGCGACGCCGGCCGGGGTCGCGAATCGCCCGCCCGCCGGGGCGAGAGACTCCTCGTAGCGTCCCTCCCTCGAGAAGATCTCCACGGAGCTGCGCCCGGGGAAGCAAAGGACGACCCGGCCGTCGGGCAGGAACGCCGCGTCCGAGGCAGGCTGCTCGTAGGGGGGCTTCCACGATCCGATCGGCGCCCCGGAAGGGTCGCGGATCTCCAGGGCCGGCCCGATCCGGATCAGGCAATTGCCTACCGGGTCCACCGACAGGGACGCGTAGCCGAGCCTCGGCGGCGCGGGGCCGCGGAAGACCGTGTCCTCCTTTCCGTCGGGCTTGAAACGGTGGACCTTCCAGCCGGCCAGGCCCAGCGTCAGGACGTAGACGTTTCCCCGCGCGTCCACGCCGACGTCGGCGGGCCTCTCCTCGAGCCGGGCGAAGAGCCCCGCCGAGCCGTATCCCGGGATCGCCACGACCGGCACGGCCGGAGCGGCCGCGACCGCCCGCGGAGCGAGCAGCAGGGGAGTGATGGGCTCTTCGGGCCGGCGCGCGGTGTCGGCGCGGACGCGGAGAGGGTGCCGGCAGCCGGCCGCGGAGTGAAACCGGATGGAGAAAGGATGGACGCCGGCCAGGTGCGGCCGGTGGTGTTCCGACTCCGCCGGCGGGGACCCGGCGGCGAGCTCCGCGCCGGGGCACGCCGGCTCGATCCGGAACCGGTACCAGTCTTTCCTCGGAAGGAGCAGTCCCCCCTCGACGGTCGCGCCCGATTCCGCCCCGCCGGCCGGCGGCGAGACCCCGCCCAGGCGCAGGGCGTCGATCTCCGACATCGGAAGCTCGAAGGCGAAGAGCCGGTTCTCCGGCTCGTCCCCGGGAAGCTCCCGGACCGGCGCCTGAGGAAAGAGGCGCCGCAGGAGCGCGACATGAGGCCGACTCTCCGTCGCGTCGGTCAGGATGTACCCGACCCGCTTCGGATGAAAGCTCTGGCGGCGGCTCTCGATCTCCTCCTCGGAGAGGTTGAGGGCAAAGACGGGATCGTTGAACTCGCAGCGCGGGTCGAGCGCGGAGCGGGGCCAGTCCTTCTCGTGAACGAACTGGCTGCACTGCCCGTGAGAACGGTGGACCGCTCCGTCGAGGCCGCCGACCTGGACGACGTCGCTCGAGACGGCCGCGACGTTGTGCAGGACGAGGTCGCAGCGCGAGAGGAGTGGCTCGACGAATCGCCGGACGACGTCGAAGCGGGGAGGCTCCGTGGGGAGCAGCAGGATCGAAGCCGCTCCGGCGCCGGCCGTCGCCGCGACGGCGATCCCGAGCGTCACGGCGACGATCCTCGCCACCGCGCGGCCGGCGAGGAGCCGCGCCAGCCTCACGGAGGCCGTCACGAAGACGGCGGCCGCGATCGGGAGCGCCGGGAACATCAGGGAGATCCTGCGGGCTTCCGGCTCGTCGCTCAGGCATCCGGGAAGAAGCCCGACGGCGATCCAGAAAAGAAGGAGCGCCGCCCGGCGGTCCTGGAACTGCCCCAGCAGGTAACCGGCCCCGAGCGCTGCGAGCACCACGAGCCCCGCCGTGGTCGTGGTCTGCCGGGACTGGTCCACGTAGTAACGCGTGTACCAGTGGCTCGCGTACCTCGTGTTGTGGGTCATGCCGGCCAGGACGTGGCCGGCATTCCTCGAGACGCGCGCGCTCTGCCGTGCGAGGACCTGGATCGGCCGCGCGTCCGCCGGGACGCCCGCCCGCCAGGCGGACTCTCCCCGGACGACCGCCGGGTTGATGAACCGCCACCCGTGTGCCTCGTCGGCGGCGAACTCCATCACCGACACGCCGGCGACCCAGAGGAGGAAGCCCCCGAGGAGGATCGGAGCCACGACCCGGAGCCGCGCGAAAGCGCCGCGCACGAAGATTGCCTCGTGGACGGCCAGGAGGAGCGGCAGTGTGAAGAGCACCCAGGAGGGCGTGTAGAAGAAGCGGCAGGCGACCATCCCGGCCGCCGCCGCCAGGGCGGCCCGGGCGGCGAACCGCTCCTGCAGGGAGAGACAGAGGTGCGCCGTCACGATCGCCAGGACCGCGACCGCTTCGAAGAAGGTGTTGTCGGTGCGCGACCAGTAAATCTGCTCCGGGGCCGCGACGAAGAGGACGCCCGCCACGGACGCTGCCCCGCGGCCCGCGATCCTCCGGGCCAGCCAGTAGAGCAGCGGGATCGCGAGGACTCCCCAGAAGACCGACACCAGGCGGATCGAGAAGATGGAGGCGCCGAGGAACCTGTAAAAGGCGTAGTGCGTGAGCGAGTGGAAGATCCCGTTGCCCGTTCCGAGGAACTCCGTCTGCAGGTAGTTGCGGATCCCGTGGCCGGTGTAGCTCCCGAGCATCATCGGGAGCGTTTCGCCCTCGAAGTAGGCGGGGTTCTCGGTCAGGGCGTAGCCGCGCAGGAAGAGCCCCGCCAGCGTCAGCCCGAAGACGATCGCCCACTCCCAGGGAGGCAGGCCGGGCGCCGCCGGTCCGGCGTCGCCGAGAGACGGCAGCTGCGGGAACCCGGGCAGGCGCGTCATGGGAAAGATCCGGCCGGCCGCGGCGGCGCAGAGGACGGCGGCGAGGTAAAGGCCGATCCCGGCGGGCGCGATCTTTCTTTGCAGAAGGACCTGGCCCCAAACCGCGAGCGCCGGGGCGGCGAGGAGAAGAAGCAGGGGCAGCGCGCGCGACCGGGCCCGCGCCGCGGCCAGGAAGGCGAAGGCGGCGGCCAGGATGGTGACGGCGGCGGCGACCTCGAGGCGGTGATGCCAGAGCCACGAGATCGTCCCGCCCGCTCCGGCGTTGAAGACCGCGACGGCCGGCGCGAAAAATCCGAGAACCCGTGTTCCCTCCCGGTCCGACGCCCGGCCAAGCAGCGCATACGCCGCAAATGCGGCGAGCGATCCGGCAACGAGCGCCAGGGGCGGGAACCACCTTCGTTGTTGAATCACACCAATATAATCGTCCCCAGCCGGAATCCATCCATGCGCCAGATTTGACGGTAGCGGCCCGGCCATGATCTTCCTCGCCATGGTCGTCGCGGCTTCCGCCGCGGCCGCGCCGGCGCCGCCCGGCGAAGTTCCGACCGTTTCGGTGTCGAGGACCGGCCTCGGAGAGGTCTCCCAGTACCGGGATGGAAAGCTCGTGCGGCGATGGACAGGGTTGTCGGGTATCCGGAGCCTGCAGGTCACGGGTCCGGGACGGCTGGGCGTCTTCGAGCAGGACAACCGCCGGTTCCTGGAGTTCGACTCGTCCGGGACCGTTCTGCGCGGGGTCCCTCTCGCGGCGATCGACATCTTCGGAGGGTCGGTTCTGTCCAACGGCCACCTCCTCGTCTCCGTCGGACGGCAGGGCGTGATCGAGCTCGACGGCTCGGGCAACGTCTCGTGGCGCGCGCCGCCCCCGGAAGCGACATCGGAAGTCGTGGCCGCCGTGCGCGGTGCGGACGGCCGAACGCTGTGCGCCGTGCGCCGCGCCGGCGCCGCGCTCTATGTTGCGGCCTCGGGAGCCTCCGACTGGTCCGCCGTTCGCCTGTCCGACATCGAACCGTTCGCGGACCCGTGGCTGCGGCCGGGCCTGCGCGCGCTCGACTCGACCGGGCGGCGGTTCGCGCTCTGGTACCAACCTTGGACGGGGTGGCGACGGCTCGATTGGAAGGAGGGCGAAGACCCGCGTGCCGCCGACGTTCCCGCCGAGGCCGGAGTCCAGGCGATCGCCGGACTCTCCGGCGGGACGACCTGGGTCGCGCGGACCCCGTACGAGGTCCTGGAGCTTTCTCCCACCTCCGCCGAGCTCGGGAAGGTGACCATCGCCGACGAAGTCCAGGACATCGCCGCGGCCGCCGATGGAAGTCTCTTCGTGGCCGTCGAGAGGACGCCCGACAGAGAGCGGCCGGCGCATCTTCCGCCCGCCCCGGACCACCGGCCCTTCGCGTGGAGCGTCCTGGCCCTGTGGGTCTCGGGCTCTCTGGCGTTCCTCGCGACGCTCCAGGCGGTCGTCTGGAAGCGATCGGGGGCGGGGACTGCATCGGCCGGGAGTCCTGAACTCGAGGTCCCGGCGCTCCGGGAAGCCGTTCGGGCGCCGGCCGGCCGACGGTGGATCTTCGCCTCCGCAACTTTCGTGCTGGGTGTCGGGCTTGCCGCCGTCGGCTGCCTTCGGATTCGCGAGCACCCGCCGCGCCCCGGGATGGCGCTGCTCTTTTCGGGCGTCGTCCTCGCCGCCGCCGCGGCCCAATGGTGGTCGCGCCGCGTTTGCGGGAACGTCGATTTCCGCTGGCTCGAGACATCGGCCGCGCGGTTCCCGCGGTGGCTCTCACTCCCCACCTGGATCGTCGTCGCGGTCCTGCTCGGCGGGGGAGCCCTTCTCTGGCTCTGGCAGTCGCGCGGGATTCACCCCTTCGCTTCCGTTTCGCTGTGGGTCGCCCTGCAGGTTGTCGCCGCCGGCTTCCTGGCCCTCTCGCGGCGGCCCGCCCGCGCGCGGGCCATCCCGTGGGAAACCCTCCTCCACCTGGCCTTACTGCTCGCGCTCGGGTGGATCCTTCTGAGCCGCGACCTCGACGGGGTACCCAGGAACGTCCACAACGATGTCGGGTCGACCGTGGAGTTCGCTCTGCGCCTTCTGGAAGGGCGGGCGCCCGGCCTGTTCGCCGGCGGTTACGCCGAGATCCCGTATCCCGGACACCTGCCGACGAGCCTCGGCCTTCTCCTCGAAGGGAAGACGGTCGTCGGCTCGCGTTGGGGAGGGATGCTGGTTGGCCTGCTGGCGGTGCTCGGGACCTACGCTCTCGGACGTGAGTATCGAAGCCCGCGCCTCGGGCTGTTCGCTGCGACTCTCCTGCTCGCCTCGATTCCGTTCCTCCACTTCTCCCGCTCGACTCCTTTCGGAGAGGTCGCGGCCTACTCCGCGTGGCTCCTCTACCTTCTCCTGCGAGCCGTTCGGACCGCCAACCCGGGAGCCTGGCTGCTCCTGGGCGTTGTCGGCGGATGGGGGCTGCTTCTCTTCTACTCCGCCCGCGTCGCCCTGGCGGGCGTGATCGTGGCCGGAGTGTTCCTGGCCTTGCGGTCGCCGAGGGTCACCCTCCGACGATGGTACGGGCCGCTCCTGTTTGCCCTGGGCTTCGCCGTCGCCGTCGTCCCGATGGTGCCTTACTGGCGTTCCCACCCATCGGCGTTTCTTCACCGGATGGACACGTCCTTCGCTCTCTACGATCCGCGCTCCGGTTTCCACGCTGAGGTCCTCGAGAGGATCACCGGGAAGCCGTTTCTCACGACGCTGGGAATGTTCTACAACCAGGGGGACGCCAGCGGCCAGGGGACTCTCTCGCCGGCCGCGGGACCGATCGAGGCGGCATTGCTGTCGGTCGGGCTGGCGGTCGTCCTGGCCGACGGCTTCGGCGCCAACGTGGCGTGCCTCGCCTGGTTCCTGACGATGCTCCTCGGATGCGGCACCTTCACGGAGGCAACGCCCTGGTTCACGCGGCTCGTTGCGGTCGCGCCGGTCGCCGCGCTCTTCATGGCCCGGGTGGTTGACCTGTTCCTGGGAACCCTGCCGATTCGCCGGGCCGGATCGGAGCGCGCCGTCACGGCGCTCGCCTTCGCGGGCCTCATCGTCCTGGCGGCGGGCAACTTCGAGAAGTATCGGCGATACGAGCACGCGCTGCCGGCGAGCGATTTCACCGCCTTCGGCCGGGCGGCGCTCGCCCTGGGCCCGCGCTACCGGTTCGCGTGCGTCACTTTCCAGCGGGCCGAGTTCTCGTGCCTGCACCCCTCGTTCCTGCCGTTTCTCGCCGGCCTCGACGTCCGGGATCTTCGTGATCCCATCCGCGCGATGCCGTTTCCCGCCGGCAGGCCGATGGCTCTGATGATCTCGTTCGAGCGGTTCGTACCGCACCCGGCCGACCCGAAAGAGCTCATCGCGGCCATCCTTCTCCGGTATCCCGCCGCCTCGGTCCGCTCGGTTTACCGGACACCGGAGAAGAACGGCCCCGCGATCGGCGCCCTCGTCCTCCTGTCCCCGTGAGCGACCGCGCGGTTACGGGTGCGGCAGCGGAAGCCGGCTCCGCAGGGCGAGGTAGTCCTCCTCGGAAAGAGGGCGAAGAAGCCGCAAAGGGATGGCGGAGAACCCTCCGGAAGGGGGCTGCCAGACGAGCCAGATCATCGACATGTATCCCTTCTTCACGTACCGGATCACGATGCGGTGTTCCCCGGGTGACAGGGTGATGGAGCCCCCGTGGGGCAGGTCGCTCTCGAAGTCGTGCGTCTCGATCACCTTCTGGTCGTCGATCAGCAGGACGGTCGGACCGCTCGTGACCATTCGGAATCCGTACGCGCCGGCCTGCTCGACCTGCAGGTGCGCGGCCCAGTCGGCGGTAAAGGTTCCGGGGAGCGCTTCCTCTTCCCAGTGGAAGTGAAAGATGACCGCCGGCTCGCGCCGCACGATCTCCGGCTTCCCCCGCCACTCCTCGTTGGAGTAATAGGCGCCGAGGAGCCCCTCCTGGGCGGCCCGCGGGTCCGACGGGTGATCCAGGTCCTCGCGAGGCACGACGACGCTGACGAACATCGGCCGGCCGGCCGGATCCCGGTGTTCCTCGACGCGCGCGTGCGGATAGAGAGCCTGGAAGAGCGGAAAGAGCTCTCTCTGGAACGGCTCGAGCGCATAGACCGCCCCCTCCGTCTTTTTCCCGGGGTCCGACAGCGCGAGGGGGAGATCGTCGGAGAGCCGGAACCGCTTGTAGGGGAACTCTTTTCCGAGGCGGAAATTGAGGATTGGCGACCCGTAATAGAGCGGGCTGACCCGGATCTCGTACCGGCCCCCGAACGGTTTGAGGAACGCCGCGAGGGCGTGATGTTCCGCCATGAACGCGGACCAGACGAGCGGATGGACGACCTGGATCCGGAAATAGCGCCAGGCGTCCTGGTAAGCGCCGGCGACGCTCGCCGCGAGAAGCACCGCCGCCGCGAGCACGGCCCGCGCCTTTCCCGCGTTTTCCGCCGCGAGGGAGAACAGCCCCTGGAGGCCGCAACCGATCAGGAGATACACCGCCGGGATCGCACCGACCGCCCGGTGCGCCTGGGGCGCTTCGATCGTGAGAATGGCCGGAAGAAGCATCACGGCGAACCAGGCCAGCCAGAGACTCTGAGGCCACCGGAATCCTCGGCCCAGCGCGAAACCGAGGCCCAACGCGAGGGCGACTCCTTCGGCCGGATTCAGGAGCGGCGCATCCGGAATGTTGTGGCGCGGATTCCCGTCTCCTTGAAAGTTGAACATGAGCAGATGCGTGACGACGTTTCGCTCGAGGGCGGCGGCCACCGGCTGATCGTCCCCCTGGGCCCAGATCGCTACCGTGTTCGTGCGCTGAAAGAAATCTCCGGGGTTGCGGACGGCGAAGAACGCGAGCGGAGTGAGTACGACGACGCCGACCGCGACCGACCACGCCAGTCCCTTAAGGATCGGAACGAGCTCGGCTCGGAATCGGCTCCAGCCCGACCGTCCCGCGTAGCCCAGGACCGCCACGGCGAGAACGGCCGGAAACAGGTTGAACGAGTAGTAAGTCTGCAGGCCGATTCCGACGGTGAGTCCGAAGAGCACGTAATCGACCCGGCGCCGCCTCTCGACCGCCCTCCAGAGGAAGAGGACCGCGAGGACCTCCAGCAGCGGCCCGGTGATCGCGGCGGAGAAAACGACGCGCGAGAACGTGATGTGCCACCGGGATCCCGCCAGGAGGATCGCGGTCGCGGCCGCCACCGGCCGGCGGAAGGCCCTGCGCGCCAGCAGGTAGAAGACGGGAAGCGTGATCGTCCCGAGGAGGGCGGCGACTCCTCGTACCGTTGCGAGGCCCTTCCCCGCGACGGCCAGGCCCGCGGCCAGCAGGTAAACGAAGAGGGCCGGCAATTGGATGTCTCGGATGAAGATGGGGCGATCCCCCGCGAGGATGTTTTCCGCGACGCGGTGGTATTCCACCTCGTCGAAAAAACCTCCGGGGGGCAGATGGTCGAGACCCGCGAAACGAACGAACCCCCCGCCGAGGGTCAGCACGACGAGGAACACGATCTCCACGGCGAGAAGCGGCGGCGCGGCACCCCGCGGCCCCATCGCTGTGCGAAGCGGGGGTAGAAAAGTCGCCGCGGCTGCAACCAGGATCCCGGCCACGATCCAGGGCAGGCCGCGGGCGAGGAGCAGCGCGCCCCACTGGATTTGCCCGAAGACGAGGAACACGATCCCGGTCAGCACCAGGGCCCCGCAGATCCACGGCTTCAGGATTCCGGGCTGCGAGCTGCCAGCGCCAGGGGAATCCGCCGTGCCTGCCACGAGGGCGCCTACTCTCCGCCGGTGCGGCGCGCGTAAACCTCGATGGTGCCGCCGCGTCGAAGGAGGACTTCGAGGATCGTCAGGGCGAAGCTCGCCGAGACGACGGGCGGCAGGACGCCGACCGTCAGGAGCGACTGGACGGGGGCTTCCAGGAGCGGGCTCTTGAGCGACCGCGCGCTGGGGTTCTTCAGCAGGTCGTAGAGAAGGTTGAAGCGGAAGCCCATGCGGTTGAGGATGCTCTGAATCCAGCCGTAGGGGTTGTACTCGATCGAGAGGTGGCTGATGTCCGCGACCGAGAAGCCCGCGGACTTCAGCATCCGTTTGAGGACCTTCACGCCGAAGTGGTGGTAGTGGCGGGGCACGTCGAGGTGAAACCAGTGACGGCCGGAGAAGCCCGCCTGGAGGCTCTCGAAGTTCGGGACCGCGACGACGAGGAGTCCTCCGGGCCGCAGGATCTGGTGCGCCTTCGCCAGGGCCTCCGCGGGGTCCGGGACGTGCTCGAGGACGTGCCAGAGTACGACCGCGTCGAAGGACTCCGGCTCGTAGGGGCTGTCGGTCAGGCTGCCGACGAAGACCGGGATGCCGAGCTCCTCGCGCGCGTGGCGGGCCGCGGTCTCCGAGAACTCCAGCCCGTGGGCCTCCCAGCCGCGCTCCCGCATCAGCGCCGGGAGGATGCCGCGGCCGCAGCCGACGTCGAGCATCTTTCCCTTCGAGACGAACCTCTCGATCGCCTTTGCCCGCCGGTCCCGGAAGTAGGGGATCATCCCCTCCAGGACCGAGTTGAAGCGTCGGTTGCCCTCGCCGTAGTAGCTGGGCGGGTACCAGCGGCCGATCCCGGCGGGCGCGACGGGCGGAGAGGTCGCGACGAGCCCGCAGCTTTCGCACCGGACCAGTGAGAAGTCTTCGGTGACCTCGAGGAACGGTTCCGGAAGTCCGGCGCCGCAGAGCCGGCAGCGCGGGGCAGGCGGCTCCATCATGCTCAGAGGCGCATTCTCTTGAAGATCCTCTCGGGCAACAACCGGATCGCGAGCATCACGAACCGCCAGAACCCCGGCACGTACGCCTGGTCCTTCCCCTTCTCGATGGCCGCGACGATGCGCTTCGCAGCGGCCTGCGGGGAAGCGACGAGGAACATTCCCGGCCTTCCGAAGGTCATCGCGGTGTCCACGAAGCCCGGCTTGATCGTGATGACGCGCACGCCCGATCGGAAGAGCCGGTTGCGCAGCCCCTGGAGGAACACGGTCAGGCCGGCCTTGGCCGCGCCGTAGACGTAGTTGCTCTGCCGTCCGCGGTCTCCTGCGACCGAAGAGAGCGCGCAGAGGAAGCCCGAGCGCCTCTCCTCGAAGTGATTGGCGAGGAGCGAGAGGATCGAGACGGCGCCCGTGAAGTTCGTGTCGAGGATCCGCTTCGCCTCGGACGGATCGGCCTGCGCTTCCTCCTGGTCTCCGAGCGCCCCGAAGCAGAGAACGGCCCCGGCGAGCGAGTCCGAGGAGGCCTCGCGGGACTCGCGGAGGAAGGCCTCGTGGGTGTCGGTCGCGAGCGCGTCGAAGAAGAGGGCTTTCGCCGGCACGCCGTGGCGGACGCGGGCATCGGTCGCGATCCGCTCGAGCTCCCCCATGTCTCTTCCGGCGAGCTGGAGCCCGTAACCGCGCTCCGCGAGCTCCAGCGCGATCGCCCGCGCGATCGCCGACCCCGCCCCCAGGACGAGGACCGTGCCTCCTGATTCTCCGGCCTTCATCCCTCGACGATCCCCAGCCGCCGCGCCTGCGAGGACGACAGCTTGTTCTCGGGATCGAGCCTCGCCTTGATCTCCCGAAATTCGCGCAGCCTTGGGTACATCGCCGCGAACGTCGAGGCGGTCGTGGCGGCGTCCTTGGCGAGGTAGAGCCGGCCGCCGTGATCGAGCACCAGCCTGTCCAGGTCGCGCAGGAAGTCCACGAGCCCGTTGGACACCGGGATGTCCAGCGCAAGCGTGTATCCCGGGAAAGGAAACGACAGGAGTCCCCGGCTCGCCGCCCCGAAACGCTTCAGGACGCCGAGGAACGAGGCGCGGCCCGAAGCGCTGACGCGGTCCAGCAGGTTCGCCAGCGCCGCCCGCCCCGTCTCCGGCGGGAAGGCCACCTGGTACTGGACGAACCCCCGTCCTCCGTACATCCGGTTCCAGTGCTTGATCGAATCGAGCGGGTAGAAGAACTTGTCGATGTCGGCGAGCTGCCTCGGGGCCGTCCTGTGCACGGCGTAGAAGAGGGTGTTGAACGCGCCGACCGTCCATGGATTCAGGAGCCCTCCGGGGAAATCGAAGGGGAGGACCCGGCCGCCGCGTCTCGGGAGGGCGAGAGGATCCCGCGCGCCGTTACGCAGGTCGGTCCTCTTCGCCGGGTTCGCGCGCATCAGGACGGAGCGCCCCAGGGCGCTGCCCCGGGCGAGGCAGTCGATCCAGGCGACCGAGTACTCGTAGAGGTGGTCGGACTCGTCCATCGCCGCGACCGCGCTCTCCAGGTCGGGGCACTTCTGGAAGTCCACGAGGACGTGCGCGGTCTCGACCGGGACGAGGCGCAGGCGCGCGCTTCGGAGGAAGCCGGTCAGGCCGGCGCCGCCGACGGTCGCGTCGAAGATATCCGCGTTCTTCCGAGGCGAGCACTCCAGGATCTCGCCGCCGGGCGTCTGGAGGCGAAAGCTCTCGACGAAGTTCGAGATGGACCCGACCCGGTGATGGTTCTTCCCGTGGACGTCGTGCGCGATCGCGCCCCCCAGCGTGACGAACTTCGTCCCGGGCGTGACCGGCAGGAAGAAGCCGCGGGGGAGGAAGATCTCGAGGATTTCGGCGAGCGTCGCGCCCGCCTCCGCATCGAGCACGCCGGTCTCGGCGTCGAAGTCGAGGAAGCGATTGAGCCTCTCGAAGGAGATCACTCCGGCGCCGCCGTTCAGCGACGCGTCGCCGTAGCTCCGACCGACCCCGCGCGCGATGTAGGTCGGCTCGCCGCCAGACTCCAGGATCTCGGCGATGCTCGCCGTCCTCTCCGGGCGGAACACCCGGCACTCCTCGACGGGGAAGCGTCCCCACCCCGACAGGGGGCTGACGAAGGAGGGCTCCACGGCCGGCGCTGCCTTCAGCGGGCCCCGATGACCCGGTAGATCGCGGTCTGGCCGGGGAAGACGAGCTCGAGAAACGGCCGGGTGCCGGGGTCGGGAGCGCCGGGATAGGTCCGCCGCTCCATGTCGCCCCAGACGACGTACTTGACCCCGTATCGCGCGATGACGGCCTGCGCGGCGGCGGCGTCGAGAGCGGTGTAGAAGGAGCGGACCGCCCCGCCGCGCTGCGCGATCTCGGGGTCGTTGGACCGCCAGAGCCCTTCGTGGTTGGCCCAGCCCAGGACCGTTGGTAGCCCGGTGTGCGAGGAGATCCGGGCGAGCTCGGAGTAGGGATCGCCGGTCGCCTCGAGGAGGACGGAGCCGGCGGAGGCGTGCTGGGAGAGCCACTCGATTGCCGCCTTGTCGGCGGAGCTGCGGCGGTTCAGGGCGATCCGCAGGTCCAGCGACGGCGAGCCCTCCTGCTGGCGCAGGCGCGACGCCGCCGCCTCGACCGGGTAGAAGAGGGACACCGCGGCGGCGACGGCCAGGGCGAAGCGGGGCAGCCAGCCGGCCAGCCTGCGCTGCCTCCAGACTCGCTCGCCGAAGACGGCGGCGCCGACGGCGAGGAGCGGCCACGCCTGGTGGTAGAACTTGAAGATCGTGTTCATCCGCTGGAGCTGCTCGCCGTAGTTGTCCTTGAAGTAGATGAACTCGCACCCCGCGATCATCCCGACGGCGAGCACGATCAGGAACGAGGTGAAGACGTCGTCGGGGTCCCCCTCGGGCGACCGCAGGGCCCGGTAGGCTACGATGACCGCGATCGCGGCCAGCGGAAGCAGCGCCATCAGCGCCGGGGCCCTGGTCAGGAAGGCCGCGACGAGGCAGCCGAATCCGAAGAGCGCGAGGAAGAGGTCGGAGCTCTTCCGCGATTCTTCTTTGGTGCCCGCCGCGACGGCGAAGATGAGGCCGGCGTAGCAGGCCGCGAACAGGAAGCCCCAGACCCCGAGGAACTCCAGGAGGTCCGAGCGCTGCGTGGCGCGCGCCAGCCCCTGCGTCTGGAGCGCGTAGGAGCGCGAGTAGGGGTACCAGAGGACGAGCGACAGGAGCAGGACTCCGGCGCCGACGAGCGCTCCCCATAGCGCGTCCCCGAGGGGAGGGATCCGGCGGGCCTGCGTTGTGCGCAGGACGCCGGCCACGACGAGGAGGATCGCCATCGCGGGAAGCAGCCAGTTGTTGGCGGCCCGCGCGGTCCCGGCCAGAAGCGCGACGACAAAGGGCGGCCACCATCTTCCCAGGAACTCCGCGGCCTTCGCCGACAGGGGAAGCTTCTTCCGCGCGGCGGCAGCATCGGCATCGGCCGCGCCGGCGGCGGGAATCGCGATGTAGCGGTGCGCCGCGGCGAAGACGGCGATCGAGAAGGGGAACGCCAGGAGGTGCGGGTGCAGGTCGGCGTGGAAGAACGTGAAGAACGGGAACTCGTTGATCGTGTTGCCCGAGGCGATGACTCGCGAGGCGTGCCAGTAGTCGAAGTCGCGGATGAACGGCGCGTGCCACGCGTCGAGCGCGCCCGTGACGTTGCCCGCGAAGACCGCACCGATCCCCGCCCAGATTCCCGCGAGCGACCTTCCTCCGGAGAGGCGCAGCGCCAGGCAAGCCGCCGAGACGAAGGTGTAGCCGGCGAAGGTCGCGACCGAGAGGTTGTACGAGACGAAGCTCGGCACCTGGGCGAGCTTGGCCAGCACCGCGGCGAGGAGGTAGCCCCAATAGTAGTAGTTGATCGTGTGCCCGGACATCCAGGGGTCGGTCGGGGGCATCGCGCCGAACCGGGAGAGGGAGTTGAAGAACGCGAGGTCCATGAACTTCTCGGCGCCGAGGACCTCCGGTACCGCGGCCCGGATGCCGAGGAAGATTGCCGTCGGGACCCAGAAGAGGAGCGCCGCCCGCCTCTCCTCGGCCCCCCAGTAGCGTTCCGCGGCGGCGCCCTGCCGCTTCCGCGCCGCGCGCCGCGCGAGGTACGAGGCGATCGCCACGATCGCCAGGGCGAGCAGGAGGGTCCCGCGCTCGAACCCAACGCTCTTCGACAGCGACAGGGCCCAACCAATGTAGGCCACCAGCGCGAGCCCGAACGGACGCGACAGCAGGGCCGCGTCCCGGCGGTTGTCGAAGAAGACCCGCAGCAGCGGAAGGCAAGCCAGGCCCAGCACCTCCACGGTGAGGACCCACATGAGGATGTCGCGCACGAGCATTCAGTGTAACAGCCGCCGCGGAACGGTTTATCGTTGGCGCGGCGGGCCGGGAGGGGCACCGGCCTTGCACGG
The DNA here is from genome assembly GCA_035263845.1 of Thermoanaerobaculia bacterium. GTDB lineage: Bacteria > Acidobacteriota > Thermoanaerobaculia > UBA5066 > Gp7-AA6 > JAWOLE01. The sequence continues at coordinate 77,221 of DATFQY010000123.1, forward strand.
AAGAGGTAGCCGATGGCGCTCAAGGAATACCGGGCCAAGCGTCGCTTCGATGTCACCGCGGAGCCGGCGGGTGACGAGAAGGTCGCCGCGGCTCGCCGCAAGTCCCTGATCTTCGTTGTCCAGAAGCACCGGGCTACGGCACTCCACTACGACTTCCGGCTGGAGTGGAAGGGGGTGCTCCTCTCCTGGGCGGTGCCCAAGGGGCCGTCGCTCAACCCCGCCGACAAGCGGTTGGCGATGCACGTGGAGGACCATCCCATCGAGTATGCGAAGTTCGAGGGGATCATCCCGGAAGGGGAGTACGGCGGCGGCACCGTCATGATCTGGGACAACGGCAACTGGGCCCCCGAGTCGCCGGACGTGGACGCGGCGCTGAAGAAGGGGGACCTGAAGTTCGCCCTGAACGGAAAGAAGCTAAAAGGGTCCTTCGTCCTGGTGCGCACGAGGGGGCGCTACCAGGGGGGCAAGACCGGCTGGCTCCTCATCAAGCACCGCGACGAGTTCGCGACGACCGGGGACATCGCGGAAGAGGAGCCGCGCTCGGTCGTCTCGAACCGGCTCTTGATCGAGATCGCGCGCGACGAGGGCGGCAACATGGAGAAGGCCGCGACCGGCGATCCGCCCGGCCTGCTCCAGAAGCTGCTCAAGAACCCGAAGCTGATCACGCCCGCCAAGAAGACGAAGAAGAAAGCAGTCTGGCACTCCAAGCAGAAAGCCTCCTGAGGGCGTGAAGGATCGGGTCCCGTTTCGCGTCAAGCCCATGCTCGCGACGCTGGTGGACGAGCCTTTCCACCGCCCGGGCTGGGTCTACGAGGAGAAGTACGACGGCTACCGAATCCTCGCCTACAAGGAAGGCAAGAAGGTGACGCTCCTCTCCCGCAACGCCAAGGACCGCGGCGAGAGCTTCTCCCAGATCGCCGCCGCGGTTGCGAGCCTTCCCTCGAAGACGCTGCTGCTCGACGGCGAGGTCGTCGCGTTCGACAAGAAGCTCGTCTCCCGCTTCCAGCTCCTCCAGCAGGGCGAGGTCCCGTACGTCTACATGGTCTTCGACTGCCTCTACCGCGACGGGCAAGACCTGCGCTCCCGTCCTCTTCCAGACCGGCGCGCGGCGTTGGAAAAGGCGATCGGCGAGACGGAGAGGCTCTTTGCCTCCCGCCGGCTCGAGGGCGACGGGTTCGCCGCCTTCAAGACCGCCAGGAAAAACGGGTGGGAAGGGCTCGTCGCCAAGGACGCCTCCGCGCCCTACATCGAAGGGCGCTCGACGAAGTGGCTCAAGGTCAAGGTTCACCAGGAGGAGGAATTCGTCATCGTCGGGTTCACGGCGCCGGAAGGGTCGCGGACCCACTTCGGCGCTCTTCTGCTCGGGGCGCACCGCGGCAGGGACCTCTTCTACGTCGGCAAGGTCGGGACGGGGTTCAACCAGAAGACCCTCAACTCGCTCCACGCCGCGATGCGGCCGCTCGCCAGGAAGGACCCGCCCGTGAAGAACCCGCCGCGCGAGAAGGAAGCGGTCTGGATCGAGCCGAAGCTCGTGGCGCAGGTCTCGTTCCACGAGTGGACCGACGACGAGCGCCTGCGTCAGCCCGTCTACCTGGGGCTGCGCGACGACAAGAGGGCGAGCGAGGTGGTGCTTCCCGAGGCTAGCCGCTCGGGCGGGAGGTCACGATCTTGAGATCGTGCGTCCCCATGCTCCGTGGCTTGTCGCCCTCGCGGAGCATGAAGTACTCGACCCGGTAGGTTCCAGGCTTCCAGGACTTGGTGTCCTTCATCTCGAAGCTGACGAGCCCGTCCTTCCCGGTGGTATTCACCTGCTCGGCGACCTTCTGGCCGTCCGCCAGAGAAGTGAAGACGAGCTTGACCTTCGAGTCCGGAGGAGAGTTGCGGAGCTCGAACGACTGGTACACCGTCTCTCCGGGCATGTAGAGATCCGACTCCGTGCCGGCCTGCCCGTCTGGGCGGACGGTGCGGCCGATCTTGTACTTGTCCACGTAGATGTCCTTGTTGGTCGAGGCGGCGGGCGCCGAGGAGCCGCCCCCGGACGATTCCGCTTTTCCAGCTTCCTTCTTGCCGCCGCATCCGAAGGCGAAGGCGCCGGCCGCGATGACTCCCGCGAGGATCCATGCTTTTGTTCGTCTCATTTCTCTCCGTCTCGACTTCTAGAATACCGCAAGCCGCGAAAAGCGGAGGTCCACCTCCGAAGGAGCCGTTCCACCTCTGCGACTGGCTCGACCTGGCCCTCGTTCGGTGACCGCTCGAAGGGGTATTCTGCGGGCGATGCCGAGCCGAGGGAAGAAAACCGGCGCTGCGGCGCCGCTGACTCTCTCGAACCCGAACAAGGTCTTCTGGCCCGACGAGGGCTACACGAAGCTCGACCTCGCCCGCTTCTACGACATGGTGTTTCCGAGCCTTCAGCCCTACGTGGACGGGAGGCTGCTCTCGCTCAAGCGATGCCCCAACGGTCTTTTGGGGAAATGCTTTTTCCAGAAGGAGAAGCCGGAGACGATGCCGGCCGACACTCCGACGAAGCGCATCGTGCACGAGGTCGGCGTCCGCAACTACGTCGTGGGTGGGAAGCTGGAGACTCAGCTCGCCCTCGTCAACCTCGGGTGCATCGCGGTGCACGTCTGGGGGGCGCGCGCTGCGAGCCCGCGGCAGCCGGACTGGGTCTGCTTCGACCTGGATCCGGACTCGGGCAAGTTCGCCGACGCGGCGACGGCGGGGGTCAAGGTCAAGGCGGCGCTCGACGCCCTTCGTCTGAGCAGCTTCGCCAAGACTTCGGGCAAAAAGGGGCTGCACATCTTCGTGCCGATCGTGCCGGGCCCCGACACCGACGAGGTGAAAGGTTTCGCCGAGCAGCTCGGGAACCGACTCTCGGCGGCCTTTCCTAAGGAGATGACGATGGAGGGGCGGATCGCCAGCCGCAGGGGGCGCGTGTACCTCGACCCCTTCCGCAACGGGTTTGCCCAGACGGTCGTCACGCCGTTCTGCGTCCGCCGCTTCCCGCGCGCCCCGATCTCGACTCCGCTCGCCTGGAAAGAAGTCGTCCCGGAGCTCGAACCCGGTTCCTTCAACATGGGCAACTTCGCCGCCCGCCTGAAGAAGAAAGACCCCTGGGCCGACTTCTTCGAAGCCCGCCAGGACCTCAAGCCCGCCCTGAAAGCGGTCCGCTCGCTGTAAGCCTGTAGACTTTCCGTCACGTGGATGGCCTCGAAAAACTGATCGCGTTCCTGTCGCGGCACTTCGGGCCGGCGAGGCTGTTTCTTATCTGTGCGGCGTGGATCCTGGCGCTGGGGGCGTGGGGGGTGATCGCGCGCGAAGAACTCCCAATGCAGCACAAGATCGTCTGGGAGATCCCGCTGGAGCTGCGCGCTCCGCTCTACGCCAAGTTCGATTCCGGCTGGTACCTCTCGATCATGGAGTGGGGCTACGGGCCGCCACCGCCGCAGGGGAAGCCCTCGAGCCACGCGTTCTTTCCACTCTACCCGATGACGGCGAAGCTGCTCCACAAGACGTTCGCGATGAACGGATTCCACGCGGGGCTCATCGTCACCTACACCTGCTTCTTCCTCGCGATGTCGCTTTTCCTGCGCGAGGGCACCGAGCGGCTGGGAGAGCGGGGAGCCTGGAACTCCGTGTTCTTTCTGTTGCTCTTTCCGACGGCGTTCTTCTTCGCGGCAGTCTACGCGGAGTCCATGCTGCTTCTCTTCTCGCTCCTCGCGTTCCGCGACGCCCGGCGGGGGCTGACTCTCCGCGCGATGATCTGGGGAGCGCTCCTCGGGCTGACTCGCGCCTTCGCCATGGCCGCGGGTCCCGCGCTGTTCGTCGCGTGGCTCGAGGGTCGGGACAAAAGCCGGGGCCGATTCCTGAGGGCACTGCTCGTGGGCGCCGTTCCAATCGCCGTCGTTTTCCTCTGGGTGTACGGGATGGGGTGGGTCAAAGGGGAGCCCGGCCTCTTCTTCCGCTCCATGGAAGGGTGGCACCGCGGGTCGAGCACGATCGGCGGGATCGGGGATTTCTTCCGGGGCTTCACCGACAACCTGCGGATCGGCGAGCTCAACCGCGACAAGACGCTCGTCCTCGACTACGTCATGGTGGTGATCTTCGCGGTCATCGCCGTGTACCAGCTCCTCCGGCGCCGCTGGTCCGACGCCGTCTGGACGGCGTGCGCCATCGGCCTGCCGATCACGACCGGCCTGCCCGGCGGTATCCCGCGGTTCTTCGCGGCGATCTATCCCACGTACTTCGCGCTGGCCGAGGCGACGCGAAGCTCGCCTCGAGCGCGGGTCCTGATGTGGGCGCTCTCGGGCGCCGTCCTGCTCGCGGCCGCGGCCCGGTTCGTGAACTGGCAGTGGGTGGCGTGAGAGCGTGAACCCGGCGGAGTACGAGGCGCTCCGCGCGGTCGAGGACCGGCACTGGTGGTTCGTCTCGCTGCGCAGGGAAATCACCCGGGCGCTGGAGGGCCGGGCGCGAGCGGGCGGGCGATGGCTCGACGCGGGGAGCGGCACCGGCGGCCTGCTCGCCGCGCTGGAAAGAACGCGGGGGCTCTCGGGCTTCGGCCTGGAGTGGTCGGCGGACGGAATCGCCCTCGCCGCCGCCCGCGGGCTTCGCCGGCTCGCGAGGGGGTCCGCGTCCGAGCTTCCTTTCTCCGCCGCCTCCTTCGACGTGATCACATCCATCGACGTCCTCTGCCACCGGGGCGTCGCGAAACGGGAAGCCCTCTCCGAGACGCACCGGTGCCTCGCGCCGCGGGGGATCCTGATCCTGCAGGTCCCGGCCTTCGAATGGCTGCGGGGCGAGCACGACGACGCCGTCTGGACGGACCGCCGCTTCGGGCGGTCGGAGATCCGGCGAATGGTCGAGACCGCCGGCCTCACAGTGCGGGAGATCTTCTACCGCGTGAGCTTTCTCTTCCCGGCGGCCGCCGTTCGCCGGCTTCTCTCCCGCCGGCGGACCGGCGGCGCGGACCCCCCACCCCGCTCGGAGGTGCGCCCGGCCGCGCCCGGGATGAACGCGGCGTTGGGCCTGGTCATGTCGGCCGAGTCGCTCCTGTCGGCCGCCGGCCTGCGCCTGCCCTTCGGGCTGTCCGTCTTCTGCGTGGCGCAGAAAATCGAAAGATAATCTGCCGCCCATGATCCCCGTCTGGGAGCCCGTCCTCGACGGAAACGAGGAGCGCTACGTGCGCGACTGCCTGGAGACCAACTGGATCTCCTCGCTCGGCAGGTACATCACGCGCTTCGAGGAGTCCTTCGCGGCCTGGTGCGGGATGCCGCAAGCGGTGGCCTGCTCCAGCGGCACCGCGGCCCTCCACCTCTCGATCGTCGCGCTCGGGATCGGCCCGGGCGACGAGGTCCTGATTCCCGACTTCACCCTCATCGTCTCCGCCAACACGGTCATCCTCGCGGGCGCGAAGCCGGTGCTCGTGGACGTGGACTCCAGGACGTGGTGCCTGGATCCGAAGAAGATCGAGGAGAAGATCACCCCGCGCACGAAGGCGATCATGGCCGTCCACATGTACGGCCACCCGTGCGACATGCCGGCGATCCTGGAGATCGCGAAGCGCCGCGGCCTTGCTGTCATCGAAGACTGCGCCGAGGCGCACGGAGCGGAGATCTCGGGCAGGAAGGTCGGGACCTTCGGCGACGCCGGCTGCTTCAGCTTCTACGGAAACAAGATCCTCACGACCGGGGAGGGGGGCATGGTGCTCGTCCGCGACGCAGCGCTGGCCGCGAAGCTGCGCCTCCTGCGCGACCAGGGCTTCGAGCCCCCGCGCTTCGTCCACAAGGTCGTAGGGTTCAACTACCGGATGACCAACGTCCAGGCGGCGATCGGGCTGGCGCAGACCGAGAAGGCGGACGAGAAGGTCCGCGCCAAGCGGCAGATCGCGAGCTGGTACCTCTCCCTCTTCGCTTTCGGCTCGGATCTGGAGATGCCATCCGAGGCGCCGGGCGCGAAGAACGTCTACTGGATGTTCGGCGTCAAGCTCGGAGCGAAGTTCCCGCAGGGAAGAGACGCCGTCATGGAGGAGCTGAAGGCGAAAGGGGTCGAGACCCGGGCCTTCTTCTGCCCGATGCACCGCCAGCCGGTCTTCCAGAAGCAGTCGAAGCCGGGGTATCCCGATGTCCGCGGCGAGTACCCCGTCTCCGACGACCTTTGGAATCGCGGGCTCTACCTGCCGTCCGGCACCGGCCTGAAGCTCGAGCAGGCGAACGAGGTCGCCGAGAAGCTCCTGGCCCTCAGACGCCCATGAACGGCGTCAACCAGACCCCCGCTGCCGGCGCGCTGCCGGATCCCCGGGTCTCGATCGTGCTCGCCACGTTCAACGAGCGCGAGAACATCCTCGACACGATCCAGAGCATCTTCGCCAACCTGGGCGACTCCGCGGAAGTCATCGTCGTGGACGACGACTCACCGGATCAGACGTGGCACCTCGTCGAGGACTTCGCCCACCCGCGGGTCAAGGTCATCCGGCGAGTGGGCACGCGCGGACTGGCCTCGGCTTTCAACCGCGGCATCCTGGAGTCGCGCGGCGGAGTGGTCGGCTGGATGGACGCGGATATGTGCATGCCGCCGGACATGCTGCCAGGGATGATCGCGCTGCTGGACCAGCACGACGTGGTCGTCGGTTCGCGCTACGCGACGGGCGGGAAGGACGACCGCGTCTGGCTGCGCGTCGCGGCGAGCCGGGCCATCAACGCGCTCGCGAGCCTCGTCCTGGGATACGGGATCCGCGACTACGACAGCGGCTTCGTCGTCCTGCGCCGGAGCGTCTTCGACAAGGTGTCCCTGATCCCGACCGGCTACGGCGCCTACTTCATGGAATTCCTCTACAACTGCCGGCGTAAGGGGCTGACCGTCCACGAGGTCCCTTACGTCTTCCGGGACCGGCAGAAGGGGATCTCCAAGTCCGCTCCCAGCCTGTACCGGTTCTTCCGGACCGGCACGCAGTACGTCCTGCGCATCTTCGTGGCGCGCCTGCGCCCGAAGGACTGAGGCCGGAGTGCCCCACCAGATCGTCGAGCCCGGTTTCGTCAGGCGCGACGAGCGCGGCACGTTCCTCGAGATCGTCAACGGCTTCGAGTCGAAGACCGCGGTCTGGGGCCGAATGCGCGCCGGCGCCGTTCTCGGAAACCACTTCCACAAGAAGACCCGAGTCTTCTTCTTCTTGTCGTCGGGGCGCGCCCGCGTCGCGACCGTCCACGTCGAGACCGGCCAGAAGGACTCCTTTGCTTTAGCTGCGGGCCAGGGCTGCTTCTTCGAGCTCCAGGAATCCCACGCCGTCCACTTCCTCGAAGACGGTGACTTCGTGATGCTCAAATCCCTCGCCTACGACCCCGCCGCCCCCGACACCTATCCCCACGAGGTGGGGTATTTGTGATTTGTGATTTGTGATCAGGACGAAGCCGTTACGGTCTTCCTTCGGACATAGATCGTCTTCTCCGTGGTGGCGTGGACGACGCCCTCCGCGTCGACCAGGTCCACGGTGAAGACCCGGTCGATCGAGCGCTCCGTCTCCAGCGCCTTCCGGATCTCCTGGACTCGCTCTTCCTCGATGAGGAACGTCGCGTAGAGAGTCCCGCGGCCGGGCTTGAGGAAGCGGATCGTGGCCGCCTTGTCCCAGACGACGTAGTCCGGTCCGAGGATCTTGATCAGGAGGATCATGTAGAGAGGGTCTACGGCGCCGTAGAGGCTCCCGCCGAAGATCGTTCCGACGTAGTTGCGCGTCCTCCAGCTCAGCGGCAGCTTCACGCGGGCCTCCCGGAAGTCCGACGAGATGTACGTCACCCGGGCTCCCGTGCCGCGATACGCCGGAAAGAGATTGAACCGCCACCGAATCTTCCGGCTCTCCCAGGATTCGGCCATCCGGGCAATCTTAGCGACCCGTGTATCCTTTCCCCGTGGATCCGACACCGGGATACCTGGAACTGCTCGCTTCGGGAGAACTGGAGAAGCGCGTCGAGCGCCTCTACGCCCTTCTCTCCTCCTGCACGGTCTGTCCGCGAGACTGCGGCAACGACCGCCTGGCGGGTATCCTGGCGTCGTGCGCATCGGGCGCGGACCCGGTCGTTTCCTCGTACACGGCCCACTTCGGAGAAGAGCCCGCGCTGTCGGGAACTCGCGGCGCCGGCAACATCTTCTTCGGCAACTGCAACCTGCGCTGCGTCTACTGCCAGAACTACCAGATCAGCCAGGACTACGCCGCGCAGCTGAAAAACACCGTGACCGTCGAGCGCGTCGCTCGGATGTGTCTGGAGCTCCAGTCGCGCGGGTGCCACAACATCGGCTTCGTCTCCCCGACTCACTACGCTCCGCAGATGGCGAAGGCGATCCTGCTGGCCGCCCGCGGCGGCCTGTCCATTCCGATCGTCTACAACACCAACGCCTACGACTCGGTCGAGGTTCTGCGCCTCCTGGACGGCGTCGTGGACGTCTACCTTCCCGACTTCAAGTACGCCGATTCCGGCGCCGGCTGGCTCTACTCGAAGGTGCCGGGCTACGCCGAGCGCTCCCGCGAGGCGTTGATCGAGATGTACCGCCAGAAGGGCTCGGCGCTCGTCCTCGGCGAGGACGGCCTGCTCAAGAGCGGCCTCCTCGTCCGGGTCCTCGTGCTCCCCGAGAACGCGGCCGGCGTCTCGGAGTCGCTCTCGTGGATCGCCGAGACGCTCTCTCCGCGCGTCGCGATCTCGCTCATGGCCCAGTACTACCCGATCCACCGCGCGGCCACCAACGACCGCTACGCGACGCTGTCCCGCTCGATCACCGCCTCCGAGTGGGAAGAGGCCCTCGAGGCGCTCGAGTCCAACGGCTTCACCAACGGGTTCGCGCAGGAGTTCGAGACGTCCAACAAGTACTACCGCCCGGACTTCACCGACCGGGAGACTCCCTTCAAGGACATCCGGGATTTCGCGCCGGCGCCGGCGGCGCGCCGCTGACCTAAAACAACTTCCGCTGCTTCGCCGCGGGCGCGTGCGAGATGGCCGCCACTCCCGCGTACGTCTGCCGCAGCGACTCGGGCGCGGTGAAGAGCCGCCCCGTCAACCGGTTCTCGATCCCTAGCGCGTTGGCCACCGCCTGGCCACGGAAGTGGTTGTTGAGGATCGCGTAAACTCCTTTCGCCGCGGCGTCCGCGGCGCCTTTCTCCGAAAGCGTCTTTCGAGCCTGCCGCAGCCGCTCGATCCAGGGCTCGAGCTCCTCGTCCGAATAGAGATAGTTGTACCGCTCGATGTTGGAAGTGTCCGGCCCGAACCACTTCGGCGCGTTGCGCCCGTGGAAGCGGAAGTAGGCGACCGTGGCGGTCACGTGGCTCGTGCCCGGCAGGTTCCCTTCCAGGCTCGGCTGGTCGATGTTGACAAAGGCCGCGCCCCGGCTCGAAAGCAGGTCCAGCACCGCCGGGTCGTCCCACGACTCGTGTCGGAACTCGACGGCCATCGGGAGCCGGTGGAACTTCGCGAGCAGGCCGTCCAGCCAGTCCTGGTTCTCCTCCGAGTTGCGAAAGGAGAACGGAAACTGCGCGAGCACGCACCCCAGCCGTCCGGCCGACGCGAGCGGCTCGATCGCGCGGGCATATTCAATCTCCTCCGCTGCGCCTGCTTTCCGCTCGTGCGTGAACCCGCGGAAGAGCTTTGCCGTGAAAGCGAACTTCGGGTTGTGCGCGACTCGGCGCGCCCAACCCTCGGTCATCCGCGGGTCGGGGATCCGATAGAAAGTCGAGTTGATCTCGTTGGTGTCGAAGAGCGACGCCATGAGGCCGAGCTGGTCGAACCCGCGCCCCGGCTTTTCCGGATACACGATCCCGTTCCAGTCCTCGTAGGACCATCCCGCCGTCCCGACGCGGATCGGGACGGAAGGGGACGAGGAGGAATCGGAAGTCACGAGCCGGAGATCAGGTCTTTTTCTTTTTCGAGGGTACCGGGGTGGGCTTGGGCGCGGCCTGGGGCTGCCCGGCGACCTGGAGGGGTCTTCCCGGCAGGACGAACTGATAGTGGTCCGGGTCCACCGCGACCCAGAATTGCCCGCCTCCGGCCTCCGTATTCTCGACGATGAAGCGAAGCAGCCACACTCCGTCTTCCCAGTCCGGTTCGGCCGACGTCGTGAACGACATCTTCACGTCGGCCGCCTTTGGCTTTACGGACAGAGACTGGTCGAAGACGAGGACCTTCTTTCCGATCGGCGAGATGGCCTCGACCCTGACCGGGAGCGTCCGCTGCCTGGGGTCCGGGGAGACGTCCAGGACCGCCTCGACGCGGATCTTCGGGTCCGTGCCGCGGCGGATCGGGAAGCCGTCCGGAGCGATGGCGCGGCCGGTGCCGTCGGCGGGGTAGACGCTCAGGTCGCCGATGATGGGGCTGGAGAGCTCGCCCCGCTTCTCTCCCTCCAGGCGGAACCGCAGCGCGATGTTGGCGGCGATCTCGACGGGCCTGCCGCCCTTCGTCGCCGGCCTGAACTCCCAGCCGTTGACCGCCGCGACCGCCGGCTCGATGAAGACCTCGATGGTGGAGCCGACGTACCGAAGGTCCCGGACCTTCCCCTTCGTATCGATTCGGCCGATCAGGTTGACGTTTCCCTGCCTCAGCCCCTTGCTCGCGCCGTCCGGGTAGACCGGCTTGGGCTGCTTGACGAGCTGCGCGCCCGTGTTCTGACCGAGAGCCGCCGATGCGGTGAGGAAAAGAGCGAGGACGCAGAGACGGCCCCTCACTCGATGGCCCTCTTCGCGTGATACGAGGACCGCACCAGCGGTCCGGACTCGACTCTGGCAAAACCCATCGCTTCTCCTTCACGGCGGAATTCTTCGAACTCCTCCGGCGTGTAGTACTTCTCGATCGGAAGCCTGCGCTCGTGCGGCTGGAGGTACTGTCCGATCGTGACGATGTCGCAGCGGGCCGCTCGCAGGTCCACGAGCGTCTCCAGGACCTCTTCGCGGGTCTCTCCGAGGCCGACGATCAGGCCGCTCTTGGTCTTCATCTTCGAGTCGCGTTCGCTGCGGCGGGCGTCCGCCCGAGCGAGGAGCTCGAGCGACTGCGCGTAACGCGCCTGGGGCCGGACCCGGCGATAGAGGCGTGGGACCGTCTCGGTGTTGTGGTTCAGGACGTCCGGTTCGCCCGCGAGCACGGTGTCGAGCGCTGCAGCGTCGCCCCGAAAGTCCGGGATCAGGACCTCCACCGTGCACTCGGGTAATGCCGCTCGGATCGCCCGGATCGTCGCGGCAAAATGGCCGGCGCCACCGTCGGGAAGGTCGTCCCGGTTGACCGAGGTGACGACGGCGTGCGACAGGGCCAGCTCGACGGCCGCCTGCGCGACACGGCCCGGCTCCGCCGGATCGAGCCGCCCCGGCGCTCCCTGCGCCACCGCGCAGAACCCGCAGGTTCGCGTGCAGACGTCTCCCATCAGCATGAAGGTCGCCGTCCGCTCCCGCCCCCAGCACTCGTGGATGTTGGGGCAGCGCGCCTCCTCGCACACCGTGACGAGCGAGAGGCGCCGCATCATTCCGCGGACCTGCTCGTACTCGCCGGTCGTATTGAGGCGGACCTTCAGCCACGGCGGCCTCTCCATCCGGGTCGGCCGCGCCTCGCCGTTCTGCTGAAGAACCGGCAGTGAGGGCATCAAACGATTATGTCCCGCTCGAACACTTCGCCAAACCGCCTGCGCACCGCCTCCGCAACGTCGGAGAGCGGGTATTGCTTCCCGGTCACCGTCTCCATCGAAGTCACTCCGCCGTCGGTGATCCCGCACGGCACGATGCCTCGAAAGTACTGGAGTGGCTCGTTGGTCACGTTCAGCGCAAACCCGTGCGTCGTGATCCAGCGCGACAGGTGCACCCCGATCGCCGCGATCTTGTCGTTCCCGACCCAGACCGACGTGACCCTCTCGCGCACGGGGGACCGCGCCGCCGCGATCCCGAAATCCGCCAGCGCCCGGATCAGGACTTCCTCCAGGTCCGTGACGTACCGCCTGACGTCCCGCCGGTCCGGCGAGAGATTGACGATCGGATACCCCACGAGCTGCCCCGGCCCGTGGTACGTGACCTTGCCGCCTCGGTCGGTCTCCCGGACCTCGATCCCGAGCTCCCGGCATCGCTCCGGGGCGAACACGACGTCCGACCGATCCGCGTTCCTCCCCAGCGTGAACACGGGCTCGTGCTCGAGGAGCAGGAGTGTCTCTTCGCCGTCCTCGGCCACGCGCCGGACCGCTTCGCGCTGCAGTCGCAGCGCCTCGTCGTAGCCGACGCGCCCGAGCCCGACGACTCTCGTGCCGGCGCGGAGCGCGGACGGGGAAGTGATCATCCGTTCGACTCTAGCAGGATAGGCAAGCCGCGTTCATGTCACGGCCAGCGCGGCATAGAGAAGGAGGACCGGGTCCCAGTAAGGGATCCGGTATCTCCAGACCACGATGATCGCGACGTGCGCCGCCATCGTGAGGATCCAATAGCCGATGGCGAAACCTCGGACTCCCCGGCGGACCGGTCTGGCGAGGCCGACGATCGCGAGCAGCGTCAGGGCCGTATAGAAGATCCCGGTTCCCCAGACGATCCACCGCGGCCAGAAGAGAGGGTTCGGGTAGGGGCGCAGCCAGTCCCAGGTCTTGTGGAGGAGGAGCTTCCGCCAGCTGCCGGGATCCGCGCGGCGCTCGGCGATCGCCTCCCGGACAAAAAAGCGCGACTTCGCCGTCGGGGATCCCGGCGCGGCCGACTCGATTTCGCGCGTCTTCTTTTCGAGGTCCGCGAACATCTCCGTGCTCCAGCGGCGGTATTCCTCCTGCGTCTTCAGGTCGTAGAAGCGGACCATCCAGTCGGAGTTGCCCTGATAGAACGCGCTGCCTCCGGCGTCGTTGACCGGGACGAGCTCGTGGTAAGCGAGCGCGTTGCGCAGGGTCCAGGGCGCCAGCGCGCCGACGAAGCCGAGGAGAGCGGACGCAGACACGTGCAGGCGGACGCGGCGTGGATGCCGCCGGTCGGCCAGCGGAGCGAGGAGGAGCGGAGCCAGGACGAGGGCCGAAGGCCTGGTCAGGGCGGCGAGGGCCAGGGCGACGCCGGCGAGAATCGCGAGGTTGGAGGACGGACGGTCCGCGGCCATCAGGAGGCACCATCCGGCCCAGAGGAGAAAGACCAGGAACAGCGGCTCGCTCTGGATGTCTGTGCACAGGAAGACGAACCCCGGGTGGAACGCTGCGGCGACCCCGGTGACGAGCGACACTCCGCGCCGCCGGAAGATCGCTGCCGCCAGGGCCGCCATCAGCAGGACCGCGGTCGCGCCGAGCGCCGCGTTGGCGACCTTGGCGAGCGCGATGCGGTTGGGATTGCCGAGCGTCGCCGCGATGAGAAAGACCGGGTACCCAGGCGCGCGAAAGTAGAACGGCTCGGTCTTGTCCGGGTAGTGCCCGGTGCGAAGGAGCTCGTTGGCGGCGGTGAGGTACGCGCGGGCGTCGCCGAATCGGAGAGCCTGGAACCCGACGACGCCGATCGCCCCGAGCCGGACGGCGAACGCGACGAGAAAGAGGATGACCGCCGCCCGGCGGCCCAGCGGCGGGACCGGCGTTTCTAACCTAAATCGAACTCTCCCTTCTCGAGGGTCTTCTTGACGTTGGCCATGAACTTGTCGGCGTCGGCTCCGTCGATCAGCCGGTGGTCGAAGGAGAGCGCGAGGTATCCGACCGTCCGGATGCCGAGGGCGTCATTGCCCCGCTCATCCGTGACGACGACGGGCCGCTTCTCGATCGTTCCCACGCCAAGGATCGCGACCTGCGGCTGCGGGATGATCGGCGTGCCGAAGAGAGATCCGAAGACGCCCGGGTTCGTCACCGTGAAGGTCCCGCCCTGGATCTCCTCGGGCTTGAGCCGCTTCGTCCGGGCCCGCTCGGCGAGGTCCTGCGACGAACGCGCCAGCCCCAGGATGGACTTCTCATCGGCGTTCTTGATAACCGGGACGATCAGGCCCCAGTCGAGCGCGACCGCCATCCCGAGGTGCACGTCCTTGTGGTAGACGATGTTCTCGCCGTCGATCGACGCGTTGACCTGCGGGAAATCCTTCAGCGCCTGGATGCAGGCGCGGAAGATGAAGGGCAGGTACGTCAGCTTGACTCCGTTCTTCTGGAGGAAGGCGTCCTTGTTGGCGTCGCGCAGGCGCGCGAGCGTGGTGTAGTCCACCTGGAAGACCGTCGTGACGTGCGCCGAGGTGCGCTTGGAGAGCGTCATGTTCTCGGCAGTGATTCGGCGGATCTTCGTCATCGCCACGACTTCGTCGCGGTCGGTCACCGCGATCGCGGGGCGGGCAGCCGGGTGGGCCGGAGCGGCAGTCGCCGTGGCCTCTGCCCGGCCGGCTTCCAGCGGCTGCGCAGTCGCGGTGGTGCTGCGAGCCGGAGCCGAGGCGACCTTGCGGTTCTCGATGTAGGAGAGGATGTCGTTCTTCGTCACTCGGTTGTGGATCCCGGTGCCTTCGAGCTGCGTGATGTCCACGGAGTGCTCCGAGGCGATCTTGCGGACGAGCGGGGAAGACTTCCGGCGGATCCGCTCCTCGATGGACTCGACGCGTCCGCCCTCGGGCTCAACGGCAGCAGGCGCGGGTGCCGGAGCCGGTCTGGGCGCCGGCGGAGCCGCGGGGGCCGGGGCCGGTTGTGGAGCAGGCTTCGCCGTCCCGGTCGCGTCGGAGGCGGCCGGTGGAGGGGTCGCTTGCGGAGGTGCCGGGGGAGGAGCGGCGGCGGGTTTCGCCTCGGGCTGAGGCGCGGTAGCCGGAGCCGGTGCGGCTGCCTGCGGCGCGGCAGCAGGCTGCTCGCCCGCCTCGCCGATGCGGGCAACGACCGTGTTGATGGCCACGGTCTGCCCTTCCGGCACCTTGATCTCCAGCAGGACGCCCGCGGCGGGGGACGGGATCTCGGCGTCCACCTTGTCAGTAGAGATCTCGAAGATCGGCTCGTCCCGCTTGATGGTGTCGCCGACCTTCTTCATCCACCGGGTGATGGTCCCTTCGGCAATCGACTCGCCCATCTGGGGCATGATCACGTCAGTAGGCATGGAAAGAGAATAGCAGCACCACCGCCCGCGGGCCACCGTTCACCGGCCCCGGGCCACCGTTTACCGATTCGGCAGGGAAACCGGGAATCCCTTTCCGTAACTTCTCCGCGAAAGGAAACGGAGGAGTCGATGAATTCCTATGATCGGCGGCGGGCCTCGAGACTCGTTGGCGGAGTTCTTCTTCTGCTGGTGGGTGCTCTATTCGTCCTCCAGAACCTCGGCTACGTTCGGGCGGGCCGCCTGGCCGACTTCTGGCCGCTGCTTCTCGTCTGGGTCGGGCTGGCGCGGATGCTCGGGCACCGCCGGGAGGTCGCGTCGGGGCTCGTGATCTTTCTTCTCGGCATCTACTTCCAGCTCGGGCGGCTGGACGTGTTCTGGGTCCCGATGCGCTTGTTCTGGCCGTTGCTTCTGATCGCGATCGGCTTCGGGCTGATCCTCGATTTCCTGATCGCCCGGCGGCCGCGCCAGGCCGAATTCGGTGGCCACGCTCAGGTCGGGCCGGGAGGGCAGTCATGAACGGCGTCCAGCGTCATCGCGGGTACGGGCGACTGGTTGCCGGCGGGATCCTCATCCTCCTGGGGCTGGTCTACGCGCTCGACAGCTTCGGCGTGCTCTACGCGGGCGACATCGTGCGCTACTGGCCGCTGATCATGGTCGGCATCGGCATCACGCGTCTCGTCCAGGGACGGTTCCAGTCGCACCGGATCGCCGGCGTCGTCCTGATCCTGCTCGGCTCCATCTTTCTGCTCCGCACCCTTCACCTCTTCTTTTTCCGTAGCCGGGACGTCTGGCCGGTCGTTCTGCTCGTCGTCGGAGGCGCGCTCGTCTGGCAGGCGCTGTCCCGCCGCTCGCCAGCGTTCCTGACGAGCGCCGGTACGAGCGGGGAAGAGAAGATCCTCGAAGCCGCGCGCGAAAGGATCGCCGAGAGGCGCGAGGTGCGCGGAGGCGCGACCGAGGTCGGATCGGTCCTCAACGAGTTCGCGTTCATGGGCGGGGGAGATCGGGTGGTTCGCTCGCAGGACTTCCGAGGCGGCGAAGTCACCGCGATCCTGGGCGGGTTCGGAATCGATCTTCGCGGGGCCGGGATCGCCGGCGATTCCGCGACGATCAACATCTTCACGCTTTTCGGGGGAGTGGACGTGAAAGTTCCGGAGGAATGGAACGTGGCGGTCGCGGGAAGCCCGATCCTCGGAGTCGTCACGAACTCCGCGAAAAGCTTCCGGCAGGGCGACGCCTCGGCCAAGACGCTCGTCATCAAGGGGGTCGCGATCATGGGAGGCGTCGAGGTGAAGAACTAGACCGATGCATCCGCTTCTCTCCCGAAAAGGGAGACTGTTGCCGTACCTCGCGGCCTGGATCCCGCTGGGCGCGGTGCTGACGGCGCTCCTCGGCCGGCCCGGCGCCTATTCGATGGCGGAGGCCGCGGCGCTCTCGTTTCCACTGGCGCTGGTCTTCGCGTTCCTTGGTCTCTCGGCGTGGTACCCGTGCCGGAGCCTCCCCCTGGTCAAGGGGAGGGCGGCGCTTCTCGCCGTCTCGCACGGCACGGCCGCGCTGGTCACGAGCGGGGTCTGGGTCCTCCTCGGGGCGGGAATCGCGAGGCTGCTGGACCTCGTGCCGTCCTTTTCCGGGGTGACCGACGGATACGACGCGCAGATCCTTCCTCTCTTCGCGGTGGGCGTTCTTCTCTACCTGCTCTCCGTGGCGCTGCACTACGTGCTGCTCTCCTTCGAGGCGACGCGGGAGGCCGAGCGGCGGGAAGCGACGCAGTCGCTTCTCGCGCGGGAGGCGCAGCTGAAGGCCCTGAAGTCCCAGGTCCAGCCCCACTTCCTCTTCAACTGCCTGAACTCCATCTCCGCGCTCGCCGGGAGCGATCCGCCGCGGGCACGGGAGATGTGCGTGAAGCTCGGCGACTTCCTGAGGCAGAGCCTGGCCGTCGGGGAGAAGGCCAGCATCCCGGTCGCCGAGGAGATGTCGCTGGCGAAGAGCTACCTGGAAGTCGAGCAGGTCCGGTTCGGGAAGCGCCTCTCCGTCGAGGAGGAGGTCAACCCTTCCGGCAAGGACTGCCTCGTTCCGCCGCTCCTTCTCCAGCCGCTCGTCGAGAACGCGGTCGTGCACGGGATCTCCACGCTCGCCGAGGGAGGCTCTGTTCGGATGGAGGCCAGCCGTGCCGGCAACCGGCTCCGCATCGTCATCGAGAACCCGTACGACCCCGAGTCGCCGGCCCTGCGCCCCCACGGCGGCCTGGGCCTGAAGATCGTGCGCGACCGCCTCGCCGCCCTCTATGGAGGCGAAGCCCTGTTCGCCGCCCGCCGCCTTGAAGACCGCCACCTGGCAATCATCTCGATCCCGGTCCACGCCGCTTAAAATCCGAATTCGGCGTGACGAAAACTCGGGTCTTGATCGTTGACGACGAAGACCCCGCTCGTGCCCTCCTGCGAGAGATGCTCGGGCGCGTGGCCGGGGTCGAAATCGTGGGGGAGTCCTCGAACGGCTTCGAAGCGGTCCGAGACGCCGGGGACCTGAAACCCGACTGTGTCTTCCTCGACATCCGGATGCCGAGGCTCGACGGCTTCGAGGTGATGGAGTTGCTCGATCCGTCCATCGCGGTCGTCTTCGTCACGGCTTACGACAGCTACGCCGTGAAGGCGTTCGACGTTCACGCGGTGGACTACGTCCTGAAACCGTTCAGCGAGGCGAGGCTCGCCGAAGCACTCGGACGGGCGCGCCAGCGGCTGATTTCCGGGCAGAGGCCGCAACCGTCGACGGTCGCCGCGGCGATCCGGCCGCCCGGAGAGTTCGCTTCGCGGATCGTCGTCCGCGATGGAGCCAATATCCGGGTGATCCCGGTCGAGAAGCTCGACTACGCAGAGGCCCAGGACGACCGCGTCGTTTTGAAAGCAGAAGGCAAGAAGTATTCGAAACCCCAGACCCTCGCGTCACTGACGGAATCGCTCGATCCCACGCGCTTCCTCCGGGTCCACCGCTCCTACGTCATCAACCTCGACCACCTCCGCCAGGTCGAGCTCTACGCCAAGAACAGCCACATCGCCATCCTGACGGACGGCTCGCGTGTGCCGGTCAGCCGGGAAGGCCACGCGAAGCTGAAAGAGGTTCTGGGTCAATCATCCCTTCCACATTCTTAGGTCGAGCGAAAACGGCTCCGGTTTGCCTACGGTGATCTTCTTGAACTCGGGGTGGGAGGGGTTCAGGAGGTAATTCGTCTCCTGCGGAACGACCGCGGAGGGGACCGCGAGGATCGGAGTCTTCTTCTCCTGCGCCCAGCGAGTGCCCAGCTCGGCCAGGGCCTCGGCGGCCGGGTACTTGCGCCAGGAGCGCGGCAGGCCCGCGATATCGACCGTCGTGATCTGCAGGGAATCGGGGACTTCGGCGGTCACCATGACGAGGTCCGGCGGCGTGACGCGAGAAGAGAGGTTGACGAAGTACTCGAGCACCGCCAGCGACAGGGCCGACGAGGTGTAAACGACCGCCGTTCCCCTCCGGTTCCAGCGGCCGCCGGCAATCCTCGCCCCCTCGCCGTCGAAGGCCGCGTACCTCTTGCGGCAGAGACGCCAGACTCTCACGAGTCAGTTGGTAGGTCGTAGGTGGTAGGTCGTAGGGGAAGAAGCCGGAGGCCTTGGCTTCGGTCCCTATCACCTACCACCTTCCACCCACCACCTTCACGAGTAGACGCCGTGGGCGATTCGGACGAGGACGTCCTCGACCTGGCGGGCGCCGAGGTCGCTGTCGAGGTGGCGCAGCGGCGTCTCGTGGCCGAGCGCCGCGTTGGGCTCGTGGAGCCATTCTGAGGCTTTTTCGCGGCTTCCGAGCATCTCCTCCGCCAGAGCCGCCACGCGCCCCAGCCGCAGGAGCCGGTCGGACTCGTCGGCGTGCAGGCGCTTCTCTTTCTTGCGCCGCGCGAGAGTTCGCAGAGGCAGTTCCAGGATCCTCACGAGGTCCCTGGACCCGATGTGGTAAGCGGACGAAATCGCGTCCACCGACGCATAGGGCAGGCCGGCGCGGCGGCGGGTCTGCAGGTCCTCCCAGGTCGCGGCCTTGACGATCTTGACGCCTCCCAGCGTTGCGACGACTCGCCGGGCGCTGTTCATCCGGGCACCTCCAATCTGGCATTCATTGTAATGCCATCTGGCATCACGTCGCAAGGTGCGCTATCGTTGGGAGAAACCCATGCGGACCGGCAGGAATGGACTGACCGTCCACAAGTTCGGCGGGGCCTCGCTCGCCGACGCGGACGCCATGCGGCACGCGATCGCTCTGACGCGGGAGGCGCCCGGGCAGGCGGCGGTCGTGGCATCGGCGCTGGGCGGCGTCACGGACCTCCTGACCGAGGCCGCCGCCGCGGTCGGAAAAGACGCGGGCCGGATCCGCGAGATCGCCGCTGACCTGAAGAAGCGGTACCGGAAATGCGTGATCGCGGTCGTGCCGGCTGGGCCTTCCCGCCGCGACCTCGAGGAGCGGGTCGAACGGGCCTTCGAGGAGCTGTCCCTCCTCTCCCGCGCCCCGGACTTCGTCCGCGACCTGTCGGCGGCCGCCCTCGACACTCTCCTTGCCCGCGGCGAGGAGATCGCGGCCCTCATCTTTGCCGCCGGGCTGACGGCCGCTGGCCGACGGGCGGAATGGGTCGATCCGCTTCACCTCATCGTGACGGACGGCCGCTTCGGAGGAGCCTCGCCCAGGCTGGCGGAGACCGACCGCAACATTCGCCGGCTCGTCGCCCCGATTCTGGCGAAGAAGCTCGTCCCGGTCGTGCCCGGGTTCACCGGCGCCGCACCGGACGGCCGCACCGTCACGCTCGGGCGCGGGGGGTCCGACCTGACGGCCACTCTCCTCGCCCGCGCTCTCTCGGCGAAGGCGGTGTTCCTCTGGAAGGACGTGCCCGGGATGCTGACCGCGGACCCGCGAGTCGTCCCTAACGCGCGCGTCATCCCGCAGCTGAACGTCCGCGAGGCGGCCGAGCTCGCTTACTACGGCGCGAAAGTCCTCCACCCGCGCGCGATCATCCCGATCGCCCGGCGGGGGATCCCCGTCTTCGTGCGGCCCTTCGCGGAGCCGGATAAGACCGGCACCGAGATCTCGCGGCGGCAGACGCTGGCCCGCTATCCCGTCAAAGCGCTCTCCGCCATCTCCGGCCAGGCCCTGCTGACGGTTTCCGGCAACGGGATGCTCGGAGTTCCCGGCATCGCGGCGCGGACGTTCTCCGCGCTCCATCGCGACGGCATCTCGGTTTCTCTCATCTCCCAGGCGTCCTCCGAGCACTCGATCTGCCTTTCCGTTCCCGAGGCGCAGGCCTCGCGGGCGCGGTCGAGCCTGCTCGAGGCCTTTGCCGAGGAGATCTCCCGCAAGGAGATCGACGGCGTGGAGCTCGCCGCGGGGCTCTCGACGATCTCGGTCGTCGGCCTGGGCATGGCGGGAACGCCGGGCATCGCCGCCCGAGTCTTCTCGGCCCTGGCCCGCGGAGGGATCAACGTCGTCGCCATTGCGCAGGGCTCCTCGGAGCTCAACATCTCCTTCGTCGTCTCGCAGGAGCAGGCTCCCCGCGCGCAGCGCCGGGTCCACGACGCCTTCCAGCTCTCCAAGATCGGCGGCGGGGGAGCGCAGGAGGGACGTCCGGCGGACGTCGCGCTGCTCGGGTTCGGCCAGGTCGGGCGCACCCTTGCGGGCCTGGTCCGGGCGTCACGCGGTGGGCGGCTGCGCCTTTGCGCGGTGATCGACCGCGGCGGATTCGTCTTCCGTCCCGAGGGGCTCTCCGCGTCAGATCTCGACGCTCTTTCGGCGGCGAAGAAGCGCGGCGGCTCGGTCGCCTCGACACGGACCGGCCGGAAGGCCTCCCCGGAGCAGGCGATCGCGGCGCTTTCCGAGCATGCCCTGTCGCGTCCGATCTTGGTGGACGTCACCGCGGAGTCCACCGCGCCGTTGCTGGAGAAGGCGGCCGCCGCCGGGTTCGATCTCGTACTGGCCAACAAGCGTCCGCTCTCGGGCTCGCGCGACGAGGCCGAAGGCCTGCGCAATGCCGTGGACGCCAGTGGAAGGCGCCTGCGCTTCGAGGCGACCGTGGGAGCCGGCCTTCCGATCCTCGACACGCATCGCAAGCTCGTCGAATCCGGCGACCGGGTCGTCAAGATCGAGGGGTGCCTCTCGGGCACGCTCGGGTTCCTGCTCTCGGAGATCGAGAAGGGCTCGAGCTTCTCCTCGAGCCTCAAGCGCGCGATGGAGAGCGGCTACACCGAGCCGGATCCCCGCGACGATCTTTCCGGCGCCGACGTGGGGCGAAAGGCCCTGATCCTCGGCCGGCTGCTCGGCTTTCCGGGCGGGCCGGGCGACGTCGCGGTGGAGTCTCTCGTCCCGGAAGGCGTGCGCGGCCTTTCGCTCCCGGACTTCCTCGCCGGCCTGACCGGCCTCGACGCGGAATGGGAAGAGCGAGCCAGACGGGCGAAGTCGCGCGCGCGGATCCTGCGGTACGTCGCGTCCGTGACCCCTCGGAGAATCCAGGTCGGGCTCGCCGAGGTCGCCCCCGGCAGCCCGTTCTTCGGCCTGAAAGGAACCGACAACCAGGTCGCCTTCACGACCTCGCGGTACCGCCTCAACCCGCTCGTCATCCAGGGACCGGGGGCGGGGCTCGCCGTGACGGCGGGAGGGATCTTCAACGACGTCGCGGACCTCTCCGGCGCATGAGGGTCCGCGCCTTCGCTCCCGGCACGGTCGCCAACGTGGGGCCCGGGTTCGACGTTCTCGGCCTCGCGCTTTCCGGCCCTGGCGACACCGTCATCGCCGAACGCTCCGGCGACGGGCGCGTCGCGATTCGGGACTCGGGACACCCGGAGATTCCCCGCGAGGCTGGGAAAAACACGGCCGGGATCGCCGCGTTGATGGTCCTGGCGAAGGCCGAAGTCTCCGGGACAGGTGTCGTGCTGGAAGTCGCCAAGGGGCTTCCTCTCTCGGGCGGGCAGGGCGGAAGCGCCGCCTCGGCCGCGGCCGCCGCGGT
>DATFQY010000124.1:0-11265 GCA_035263845.1 Thermoanaerobaculia bacterium
GCTCGCGGAAAAAGTGGACGAGGCCGTCGCCGCCGCCCACTCCCTCCCATCCTCCGACGGCCGCCTGGCCGACCTCGCCCGTTTCGTCGGTGAACGCCGCTCCTGACCGTCGCTCCGCGCGCCACCGTGGCGAAAAGGCCGGGCGGGCGGGTCCTGTCGCCGGGTACCCCCCGGCAGTGCTCGGGCCGGGGTTGCGGAGTTTTCCTGCAATCGGTTCCTTCGCCGGCCCTGCGCGCTGGCGGGGGGGCCTCCCCCGTCGCCACCCGCCCGCCCTTACGTCTCGGCTCAACGACCGGATGTCGCCTTCCAGTCGCTTGCTGGGTATTGGGTGGCTTCGCGGCGAATCCGTACTTGCTGGGTATTGGATGCCTTCGCGGCGGAGCCGTAGGGGAGGGGCTTGCCCCTCCCGCCCCGTCGTGCTCTGTTCCTGAATCGGTATGAAGGCGTTTGTTCAAACCGCCATCGGAAAGTTCGAGGAGAAGGACCTCGCGACGCCCGAAGCAAGTCCTGGCGAGGTCGTCCTCCG
The DNA here is from genome assembly GCA_035263845.1 of Thermoanaerobaculia bacterium. Lineage (GTDB taxonomy): Bacteria > Acidobacteriota > Thermoanaerobaculia > UBA5066 > Gp7-AA6 > JAWOLE01. The sequence goes on from DATFQY010000124.1 coordinate 527, forward strand.
CGTCCGCGCGGCGGTGACCTGCGGGACCGACCTGAAACTCCTCGCCCGCGGCCACGCGAAGGTCTCGCTTCCCGTGACGATGGGCCACGAGGCCTCCGGCGAGATCGCCGACCTGGGCGAAGGCGTCACGGAGTTCCAGCTCGGTGAGCGGGTCGTTCCAGGCGTCTCCGGCCCCTGCGGCGTCTGCGCCGAGTGCCGGGGCGGAAGGGCGAATCTCTGCCCGACGGCGCACGGAGACCGGACATGGGGCGCCTTCGCGGAATATCTGCGCGTTCCCGCCGGAGTGGTCCGCTCCAACCTCCACCGCGTCCCCGAAGGGGTCGCCGACGAGGTTGCCGCGTTTCTGGATCCGCTGGCCTCGGTGCTGCACGGCTGGAACCGCCTCGGCTCTCCCGCGCCGCAGAGCCTGGTGATCTACGGCGCCGGTGCCCTGGGCCTCCTCTGGGCGGCCACCGCGAAATCCCGGGGAGTCCGCGCGATCGTTGCCGGACGAAACCACGCCCGCCTGGAGTTCGCGGCGCGGTACGGCGCCGAGGTCGTGGATGTGAGCGATACTCCCGCCTCGAACCTCGCCGCGGATGCCGCCGTGGATTGCACGGGAGATCCGAAGGTCTGGGAGCTCCTCCCTTCCCTCGTCCATCCGGCCGGTCGCGTTCTTCTCTTCGGCGGGTGCGCTCCGGGCGCCACCGCGACCTGGGACGCCGCTCTCCTCCACTACTCGGAGATCTCGCTCGCCGGCGCCTTCCACTCCACGCCCGAAGAAGCCCGCGCCGCCCTCGCTTCTCTTTCTTCCGGCGAGGTAGACCCCCGCCCGCTGCTCACCGCCACCGGCTCCCTCGCCGACCTCCGAAAGTTTCTCGATTCCCAATCCCGCGGCGAAGGAATTCGCTATGCCGTCAAGCCCTGAATTCGTATCTTCGAGGCCGGGATGAAAGCGGTCCGCGTCGAAGGGGATGGTTCGGTCACCGTCGTGGAGGTGGCGGAGCCTCGGATCGGGGAAGGCGAGGCGCTGGTCAAGGCGCGGGTCGTCGGGATCTGCGGTTCGGATCTCTTGACGTGGTACGCGGCGCGGAAGGCGGGGACCGTCCTGGGCCACGAGGTCGCGGGAGAAATCGTCGGCGTCGGAGAGGGAGTGACGGCGTTCGCCGCCGGAGACCGAGTCGTTCCCCATCACCATGCTCCGTGCCTGCAGTGCGACGCGTGCCGGCTCGGCCGGTACGTCCACTGCGCGCAGTGGCGCTCCTCGAGGCTCGATCCGGGCGGGATGGCGGAGCTGGTCCGCGTGCCGAAGGGCAACCTCTCCCGCGACACCTGGAAGATCCCGACGGCCCTGACCGACGAGGAGGCGAGCTTCACCGAGCCGCTCGCGACGGTCGTCAAGGCAATGCGCCGCGCGTCCTTCGGGGAAGGGCAGTCCATCCTGGTGGTCGGGCTCGGAACGGCCGGCCAGCTCGCCGTCCGGCTGGCACGGGCCCGCGGCGCCTCGCGAATCGCCGCCGCGGACGCTGTGACGTCCCGGGCCGCCGTCGCCCGTGCGAGCGGGGCCGGCGAGGTCTTCGAGACGAGCGCGGGAGCATCGGGGGAGATCGCCCGCAAGTCCTCCGGCCGCCTCTACGACGTCGTGTTCGTCAGTCCGGGCAAGATCGAGGCGATGCGGGAGGCGGCGTCGCTGGTCGCGCCGGGCGGAACCCTCCTTCTCTTTACGATGTCGGGGCCCGACGAGACCTGGAGCGTCTCCCCGTTCGATCTCTACTTCCGCGAGATCCGGGTCGTCCCTTCCTACTCCTGCGGCCCCGACGACACGAAGGAATCCCTCGACCTGATCGCCTCCCGCCGCGTCCCCGTCGCCGATCTCGTCACGCACCGCTTCCCGGTCGAGGAGGCGGCGCAGGCCTTCGCCCGCGCTAGAGATCCAAACGGCTCCGTCAAGGTGGTCCTGACCTTTTGAGGTGAAAACCCGGCTGGATCTCCTGCTCGTCTCGCGGGGACTCGCACCCACTCGCGAGAAGGCGCAAGCCATGATCCTGGCGGGGCGAGTCGAGGTCGAGGGGAAGCGCATCGAGAAGGCGGGGACGCCGGTGGACTCCGCCGCCGCCGTCCAGGTGCTCGGACCTCCGCATCCATACGTGTCGCGCGGAGGGGTCAAGCTCGCCTCGGCGCTCGATCACTTCGGCCTCGGCCCGGAAGGGCTCGCCTGTCTCGACGTGGGCGCGTCCACCGGCGGCTTTACGGACTGCCTGCTCCAGCGGGGCGCGCGCGTGGTGTACGCGATCGACGTCGGCTACGGCCAGCTCGACGCGAAACTGCGCGACGATCCGAGGGTCGTCCTCCGCGAGCGGGTCAACGCGCGCCGGATCTCGAGCGAGGAGGTCCCCGAGCCGGTCGCCCTCGCCGTCATGGATCTCTCCTTCATCTCCGTCCGCCTGGTGCTGCCCGCGGTCGTCCCTCTTCTCTCTGCGGAGGCGGCCGTTGTCGTCCTCGTCAAACCGCAGTTCGAAGCGGGCCGCCGCGAAGTCCCCAGGGGCGGAGTGATCCGGTCCGCGGCGGTCCAGCGCCGCGTCGTCGAAGAGATCGAGCAGTTCGGCGCGACTCTCGGCCTGGCTCCCCTCGGCGCGATCCCCTCTCCCATCCGAGGCGCCCGGGGAAACCAGGAGTACCTCCTCGCCTTCCGGCGAACAGACGCCGCCATGTCATCCTGAGCGAGGCCGAATGCCGGCGAAGAATCCTGGTGACCAGCCGAGCGGCTGATCGACCAGGATCCTTCGGTCGCTTCGCATTCTTCAGGATGACAGTTCCTCTGCTAAATTGAGCGCCATGAAGGGTTCACGCCCCTCCCGGCGAGGCGGGAAGACCCGCTTCCGCACGGTCGGACTGGTCGCCAAGGTCTCGCCGCGCGCACTGCGGCTGACCGCCGGCCTCGAGCGCGCCCTGCGCCGCCGCGGCGTGGAGGTCATCTTCGACGAGGAGACCGGGCAGGCGATGCGGCGCGACGCCTGGGTGCGCCGCGACCGGATCGCCCGCACCGCGGACCTGGTGATCGTGCTCGGCGGCGACGGCACTCTCCTCTCCGTCGCCCGCGAGGCCCCGACGACGACTCCGGTCCTCGGGATCAACGTCGGCGCGCTCGGCTACCTGACCGGCCTGAAGCAGGAGGAGGCCCTCTCGCGCCTGGATGAGGTCCTGGCGGGCGGCTTCCGCGAGGACCGGCGGCGGCGCCTCGACGTGCGGATCCCCGCCGGCCCCGACGCCGGCACGTACCGCGCCTTGAACGACGCCGTCCTGAACCGGAAGTTGAGCGGCCGCATCTCCACCTTCTCGGTCTCTGTCGGCGGAACGCCCGTCGCCCGGTTCCGCGGCGACGGAGTCATCGTCGCGACACCGACGGGCTCGACCGCCTACAGCCTCTCGGCGGGCGGCCCGATCCTCGATCCGGCGCTGGCCGCCGTCGTCGTCACGCCGATCTCGCCGCACACGCTGATGCAGCGGCCGCTCGTCGTGCCTGCCTCCGCGACGATCGGTCTGAAGGTCATCGGCCGCCGTCACGACGAGGGAGTCCACCTCGCGCTCGACGGCCAGGCGAGCTTCATGCTCGACCCCGGCCGAACCATCGAGGTCCGCGAGGCGGGATCGTCGGCGACCCTGCTGCGCCCGCCGGAGTCCGACGACTTCCAGAACCTCTCCGAGAAGCTGAACTGGGGCGTTTGAAGGTTCACGCGCGGTGAGCGAGTCCGAGCAACCCCAGCCGCCGAGCCCCCCGCATCCCGAGGCGCATCACCTCTCGGCGCTGAGGCTCTTCGCGATCATCGCGCTCTTCCTCGTCGCCGCCGGTTACGCCATCTGGAAGTCCGACCGCTTCCAGAACCTGATCCACGGCGTGTCGCAGACGCGCCTGGCCGAGGCGCTCGGCCGTCCCGTGACCTTTCAGACCGTCGAAATCCGCCTCTTCCCTCCTTCGATCCGCCTGGCCGACGTCCGGATCGGCAACGACCCGAGCCTCGAGGGCCCCCTCTTCGCCGCGGAGGAGGTCTCGATCGGCGGCGGGATCTCGCTCGTCGGCAACGAGCTGCGCATCGGCCGCGTCCGCGCCCTGCGCCCGAGGCTCGCCCTGACGCAGCTGCCTGACGGGAAATGGAACATCCCGCCGGGACTGTCGCGCCCGGGAAAGCCCGGCGGCGTCAAGCTCCACATCGCCTCGGTCCTCATCCAGGAGGGGATGCTCGACCTCCAGGGCCGTCAGATCGGCATCAGCGGCAGCCTCGAGCAGTTCGCCGCGCAGCTCGACTCCCTCCCGCAGGACCGCTACCGCGGGTCGCTCGACGCGCGGCGAGCGACCCTGAAGCTGCCGAGCGCCGAGCCGCTCACGACGCAGCTCTCGATGCGTTTCCTGCTCGATTCCGCGCGCGGAGTCACGCTCGAGGACGTGGGCCTCTCCGGCGCGTTCGGCCGGCTTAAGGCCTCGGGCTCCATCGAGACCGCTGGCAAGACCAACTCCGTTCTGACCGCGTCGGGCGACATCTCGATCGACGAGGTCGAGCGGATCTTCCATTCGGCCCTGGGCTTTTCCGGCGGCGCGCACGTGGACGCTCGCGTGGACATCCCGCCCGCGGGAGGCTTCCGCATCACCGGCAACATGGCCGCGCCGCAGGTGCGCACCGAGCAGTTCACCTTCGACAACGTCGCGGCCAGCGTCGCGGCCCGGCCCGAAGGGCTCGCCGCCCGGATCGAGCGCGCCGACTACGCGGGCGGCCGCGCGACGGGCCTCCTTCGCATCGCCAACCTGACGTCGAAGCCGCAGCCGATGACGCTCGCGGTCGAGGCCGGCGGCCTGTCCATGGAGCGCTTCTTCGGGGACATCGGGCTGAAGGGAACCGGCCTTTCGGGAACCGGGACGCTCTCGATCGCCATGAGGTGGGGCGAGGCCGGCATCACCCGCGCCGACGGCGGCGGCATGCTCACGATCGCCGCCGCTCCCGCCGCCTCCAGCGTCCCCGGGCGCTTCGGCCTGCCGGTCTCCGGCGGCGGCCCCCTGGCCCTCGTCAACGGGAGGATCGGCTTCGAGGGCGTCGAGTTCCGTTTCCCGCAGTCCTCCCTCGAGCTGACCGGAGGATTGAAGATCGGCGTCTGGCAGCCCGACTTCGACTTTCACCTCCGCTCGCGGGACCTGACCGAGGTGGATCGCCTTTTCCAGAACTTCCTCGCGGCGGCGGGGGAGAAGCCCGAACGCCTGGGCGTGGCGGGAAGCGGCGAGATGCGCGGGCATCTCTCCGGCACCTGGGGAAATCCCGACGCGACGGCGGAGATCAACGCGCAGGACACCGTCTACGCCGACGTCCCGTTCGGGACGGTCCAGGGCAACGTGGACATGAAGGACGGCGCCTTCGTCTTCCACTCGCTCCGCGTCGTCGAGGGCGAGGCGAACCTCACGCTCGACGGCACGGCCCGTTTCAAGCCGGCCGCCGGCAAGCCGCGGCTCGACCTGGCGATCGCCTCGCACGGCTACCCGCTGCCGCGGCTCCTCAAGTACCTCGACCTGGACTACCCGGTTGACGGAAAGATCTCCGGCAACCTCCACGTCACCGGCACGCCTCCCGACGCCGTCACCGGGGGAGGGCCCGTGGACCTCGCCGACGCCGTCCTCTGGGGACAGAAGATCCCGATGCTCTCGGGCACCGTCCACTTCGAGCCCGGCCGCTTCGCCCTCGAAGGGATCCACGCGGAGCTCGCCGGCGGCCGGATCCGCGGCGACGGGTCGCTGGCGATCAAGCAGAAGACCTTCGACGCTCGCCTCTCGGTCGAGAACGTTCCGCTCGATTCCCTGACCGCGCTTGCCGACATCTCCAAAGACGTGAAGGGGAAGCTCTCGGTGGACCTGACGGGCGGTGGCTCGCTCGACCATCCGGACCTGAAGGTGAAGGCGTCGCTCGCCCAGGCAGTCTTCTACGGCCACCCTCTGCCGGGCGACCTCGCGCCCCGCCTGGAAGCGACGATGACGCACGGCGTCCTGGACGCTTCCGCCTCCGCGCCGCAGCACTGGACGCTCACGGCGAAGGGAGACCTCTTCGGCCATCCCGCGAAGATGGACGTCTCCCTCGACGCGGCCGACCTCGGTTCTTTCTTCGCGCTCACGCCCTTCGACCTTCCCGCCGGCTCGTCGGCCACGGCGGCGCTCAACGGCAGCATCATCATCCCGGAGAAGGCGGGCGAAATCCCGTCGGGGACCTTCACGGTGACCCGCGCGCGGGTGGAATTCCCCAACCACATCGGCATGGTCGAGGCGAAGGGAGACATCCACGCGAGCCTCGCGGCCGGGAAGCTGACGATCCAGGAGTTCGAGGCCACGGGCGTCGGCACGGACATCCGGATCGCCGGCACGCTCTCGATGGCCCAGAAGCCGGTGACCTTCACCGCGTCGGCGTCCGGCCCCCTGGATGCGGGACTGCTGACGCTGATCTCGCCCGACCTCAACCCGTCGGGCCGGATCACCGCGAACGTGCGGGCGTCCGGCACTTTCGACGCGCCGAACTTTTCCGGCTCGGTCCGAATCGAGAACGGGAAGTACCGGATGACGTCGCTGACCCAGGTCCTCGACAACATCGACGGCCAAATCACTCTCCAGGGCTCGCACGGCGAGGTCGAGATTCGGGCTCGGACGGGCGGCGGCGACGTGTACGCCTCCGGGGGCTTCAACCTGAAGGGGATGTCGCTCGGCGACTTCCGGGTCTCCATCGGGGCGCGCCGCGTCGCTCTGCGCTACCCGCAGGACCTCCGGCTCGTCGTGGACGCCGACCTCGTGGCCACCGGCTTCTCCGGCAACAACATCCTCCGCGGAGAGGTCGTGCTGCAGCGCGGGACCTACTCCAAGGACATGGAGCTGACGATCTCCGACCTGATCGCCAGCAGCCGGCCGGCCGGGATCCCGATCGCGCAGGAGGCCTGGAAGGACAGGACGGCGCTGGAGGTCCGGATCGTCTCGGCGGCCTCGCTGGAGATTCGCAACAACCTGGCGAGGCTGACGGCGACGGTGGACCTCTTCGCCCGCGGCACGGTCGCCAACCCCACGCTCGTCGGCCAGATCGTGCTCGACGAGGGAGGGAGGATCACGTTCCGCGACGTGCGATACGACGTCGAGTCCGGCGTCATCGCGTTCGCGAACACCGCGGGGTTCGCGCCGATCGTGGACCTGCACCTGCGGACACAGATCGGGGTGTACGACGTCGGGGTCGGGCTCGTGGGCACCTGGCCGCGCATCCAGACGAGCTTCTCGGCCGACCCGCCGCTGCCGGACGAGGAGATCGTCGGTATGCTTCTCACGGGCGGGGCTCCGGGGGCCTCGACGACCGGCAATCAGAACCTCGCCTCCACCGCGGGCAACATCGCCGGCAGCGCGGCGACGAGCTTCGTGACCAGGCCCACGCAGCGCCTCTTCAAACTCGACCGGTTCCAGATCGATCCGGTCTTCTCCGCGAGCGGCCCCGTGGACGTCCGCTCCACGGTCGGCAAGCAGATCACGCCGAACCTGCTCGTGACCTACTCGCAGTCGTTCGACACCAGCAAGGAGCCGATCGTCCGCCTGGAGTGGTGGTTGAGCGACACGGTCGTCCTGCAGGGACGCCGCGACGAAAACGGGATCTACCTGATCGACGTCCGCCGGCGGCAACGGCTTTGAAGCGTCTCGGTCTCGCCGCTCTCGCGGTTCTGATCGCGGCGACCGCGTCCGCCCAGCAACCCGCCGCCCCCCGCGGCGAAGGAGACTCCTACGGCCGGACCGTCGTCTCCGTCACCTACACCACCGACGGCCCCGTGGACCGGGATGAAGTCGCCCGCCTCATCGTCATCCACGTCGGAAAGCCGTTGACCGAGGATGACACCGGCGCCACGATCCGCAACCTCTTCGCGACCCGCCGGTTCTCCGACGTTCGGATCCTCACGTCTCAGACCCCCGACGGCGTCGAGGTGACCATCGAGCTCTACCGCTCCTTCAAGATCGCCCCGCTGAAGTTCTCCAGACCTCCCATCGCCCGCGCCGAGCTTCGCCGGGTCCTCCCGTTCAACGAGGGCGACGTCTTCGAAGCCGACCTGCTCCCGGCGGGCGCCGCCGCGATCAAGCGCCGTCTCGCCGAGGACGGTTACTTGAACGCCGAGGTCTCGCCCGAGGTGGACTTCGACTGGAAGACGTTCAAGGCGCCCGTCGTCTACAGGATCGTGCCCGGAAAGCCGGCCCGCGCCGCGGCCCCGTTTTTCGACGGCGACACCGCGCCCTTCGGGCCCGCGGAGCTCCTCAAGAAAGCCCACATGAAAGCGGGCGACCGGTACCGCGACTCCAAGGGGCGCGCCGACGCAACGCGGATGACGGAGCTTCTCCACAAGAACCAGCGCCTGACAGGGCTCGTCGAGTTGATCGCCGCGCAGCCCACCGACGACGGCCGGATCATGCCGGTCTACCGGGTCTCCGTCGGCCCCGACGTTCAGTTCGTGACGATGGGCATCAAGCCCAAGACCGTCCGCAACGAGCTCCACGATCTGGCCGAAGGGCAGGTCTTCGACGAGGACACCCTGCTCTTCTACGTCGAGCAGAAGAAAAAGGAGTTCCAGGAGAAGGGCCGATACCGCGCGAAGATCGATTACGCCTGGAAGGAGACGCCGGAGGTCCTCACCGTCACGGTCAACGTGGACGAGGGGCCCAAGCTCGCCATCGAGAAGATCGCGTTCACCGGCAACGCCTCGATCCCCGAGAAGGAGCTGCTCGGGCTCATGGCGACGAAGAAGAGAGGCCTGGCCATTCTGCGCCCGGGTTACCTCGTGGACGACGAGATGGCCGGCGACACCTCGGCGATCCTCGGCTACTACCAGACGCGGGGCTGGATCCGGGCGAAAGTGCAGAAGCCGCTGCTGACCGAAGGGTCGAAGCCCGACCGCCTCATCGTGACGATTCCCATCGAGGAAGGGCCCCGAACGGTCGTGGCCGACGTCAAGGTCGAGGGCGCGGAGCACGCCGCCGACGCCGCCGCGGAGAAGACGCTGAAGATCAAGCGCGGCGCGTTCTTCAACCCGTACCTCGTCCGGGACGATGTCTCGGCCCTCCAGGGCTTCTACCACGACCACGGCTGGCGCGAGGCGTCGGTCAAGGACGACGTCCGGGTGTCCGAGGACGGCCTGCAGGCGAACGTCCTCTACAAAGTCGAGGAGGGGGACAAGACGTTCTTCGGCAAGACGATCGTGCGCGGCAACGCCCGCACCAAAACGTCCCGAGTCCGAAGGCAGGTGGCCTGGAAGGAGGGCGAGCCCGTCTCCGAGAGCGACCTGCTCCAGACACAGCGCAACCTGACGCGCACCGGCGTGTTCCGGCGCGTCGACCTGCGTCCCCAGGCGGCGGACCCCCGCACCGGCGTCCGCAACGTCGAGCTGGAGCTCCAGGAGGGCCGGCCGCTTTCGCTCCTCTACGGCATCGGCTACCAGTACGCGCCCGACGCCTCCGACAACCGCAGCGATCCTTACCTCGTCGGCGGCATCTCGTACAACAACCTCTTCGGCCGCATGCAGTCGGCCGGCATCGAGGCGCAGTTCGCCCCGATCTCCCAGCGCGGCCGGTTCCAGGTGAGCTTCCGCGAGCCCTACTTCTTCAACACGCGGTACCCCCTGACGGCGCTGGCCTACTACATGGTCGAGCCGATCCAGGACGTGGACGTTCGGCGGCTCGGGGCGGTCCTCGAAACCTCGCGCTACTTCGGCAGGTACCTGCGCCTCTCGCTCCGCTATGCCTACGAGCGCATCACCCCGGTCAACGCGAGCGACCTGTCACCTCTCGAGCTCCTGAACTTCCCGAAAGCGGATCAGCCGATCGAGCAGTCCACGATCGGCCCGACCGCGTTCTACGACCGGCGCGACGACATCATCGACCCGCACCGCGGCTACTACGTCACGGGGGGGTACAAATTCGCCTTCCCGTTCATCAACGCCGAGGCGCGCTACCACAAGCTCTCGATGCAGAGCGCGTGGTTCAAGCCGGTCGGCAGGTCCGTGCTTGCCGTCGCCGTGCGGACCGGCGGCATCTGGCCCTACGGCCCGAAGGACATCCAGGTGCCGATCGCCGAGCGCAACTTCGCCGGCGGCCGCTCGACCAACCGGGCGTTCGATACGGACCTGCTCGGCATCCCCGGCCAGACCGTGGACCTCGACACCCACGCCACCAAGCGCACCGACGGCCAGACCGGGTCCTGCGCGGGCGCCTATCCCGTCCTCTCGGCTTACGACTGCAGCGCGGGCCCGCACATCCTCGGCGGCAACGGCTTCCTGTCCTTCAACGCCGAGCTGCGGATCCCGATCTGGGGCGCGCTCGGAGCGACCGTCTTCTACGACGTTGCGCAGGTCTGGAAGGACTTCGGCGACATCCACCTCTCCCTGGAAGGCAACGACGGTCTGAGGCAGGGCATCGGCGCCGGCCTGCGCTACATGACCCCGATCGGGCCGATTCGCGCCGAGTTCGGCTGGCCGATCTCTCCGCAGACGCACGCCTTCCAGGTCGTCCAGAGCGTGACCAACCCCGACGGCTCGACCAGCGTCCTGCCGCCACCGGAGTGCAATCCCAACCCCAGCGCGTGCCAGGGGACGTTTAAAGAGAAGAGCGGGCGATTCTTCCTCTCGATTGGATACCCGTTCTGACCGACCGAGTCCAAAGTCCAAGGTCCAAAGTCCAAGGTCAGTCGAATGTCCGACGTCCAAGGTCCTTGGGTCCAAGGTCC
>DATFQY010000125.1:0-74517 GCA_035263845.1 Thermoanaerobaculia bacterium
CCAGCGCCGCCCAGGCCTGGCCTTCCTCCATCCCCGAGGCGATCATCGTCACCGGCCGGCCCGCCGCCCGCAGCCGCTGCCACTGGTCGCGCATCAGCGCGATCAGCGGGCTGACGACGATCGTCAGGTCCGCGCCGGCGGGGCAAGCGAGTGGAGCGCGGCCGCCGGGATGCCCTTGCGGTTCAGCTCGTCCACCTGGTCCTTCATCAGCGCGATGAGCGGAGAGACGACGAGCGTCAGCCCGTCCAGGAGAACCGCTGGGAGCTGGTAGCCGAGCGACTTGCCCGACCCGGTCGGCATGACGGCGAGGAGGTCCCGCCCGGCCAGGGCGGCGCGGACGATCTCCTCCTGTCCCGGCCGAAACGATTCGTGTCCGAAGTGGCGCGAGAGGTCGTTACGAAGATTCGAGCTCATGCTTATGGTTGCCGGGTGGGAAAAGGCGCCTGCTCCGGAAGGAAGGCTCGGGGCCCGAGGACAAGGGCGCATTGTACACGGTCCCCGGGAATTATCGCTGGAAGGGCCCTGTTGTGGCGCTGCTCGGTTTTTCACCTCCTCTAAGATGAACGAGACCATGACGCTTGCGTCGCCTTCCGACACGCTCGCCGCCGCGCGGACGCGGGCGGACCGGCGCGCCCTGGCCATCGTCGCGCACGTGGACCACGGCAAAACGACGCTCGTGGACGCGCTGCTGAAGCAGTGCGGCACCTTCCGGGCCGGCCAGCACGTCGAGGAGCTGGTCATGGACTCCGGGGAGCTCGAGAAGGAGCGCGGGATCACGATCCTCGCCAAGAACACGGCTGTCCGTTACCGCGACGTCGTCATCAACATCGTGGACACCCCCGGCCACCGCGACTTCGGCTCGGAGGTCGAGCGGATCCTGACGATGGTCGAGGGCGTCCTCCTCCTCGTGGACGCCGCGGAGGGGCCGCTGCCCCAGACCCGGTTCGTCCTGAAGAAGGCGCTCGAGGGGAACAAGCGGCCAATCGTCCTCATCAACAAGATCGACCGTTCCGACGCGCGGACGCTGGAGGTCGAGCAGGAGATCCTGGATCTCTTCCTCTCGCTCGCGACGCAGGAAGAGCACCTGGAGTTCCCGATCCTCTACGGCGCCGGGCGCCTCGGCTTCGCCTCGCGCGACCCCAACGCGAAGTCCGGCGACCTGAAGCCCCTCCTCGACACCATCCTCGACCACATCCCCGCGCCCGTCATCGGCGACTCGCCCTTCAAGATGATCGTCGCCAACATCGACTACTCCGATTACCTCGGCCGCCTCGCGATCGGCCGCGTCCACGCCGGCACCCTGTCCAAGGCTTCGGAGCTGGCGGTCGTCCATCCCGACGGCGAGGTCGTCGAGAAGGGCAAGGCCGGCAAGATCTACATGTTCGAGGGGATCGAACGGGTCGAGGTCACCGACGCCTCTGCCGGCGACATCTGCATGATCTCCGGCTTCCCGCACATCGAGATCGGCCAGACGATCCTGGACCTCACGGACCCCGCGCCGCTTCCCGGCATCCGGGTGGATGAGCCGACGCTCTCGATGGAGTTCCGCGTCAACGACTCGCCCTTCGCGGGGCAGTCGGGCAAGTACGTGACGAGCCGGCACTTGCTCGAGCGCCTGGAGAAGGAGCTCGAGAGAAACGTCGGCCTCCGGATGGAGCGCCGGCCCGAGCCGGACTCGTTCCTCGTGCTCGGGCGGGGCGAGCTGTCGCTGGCGATCCTGGCCGAGACGATGCGCCGGGAAGGGTACGAGTTCGCCCTCGGCCGCCCGCAGGTCATCCTCCACAAGAACGAGGCGGGCGACCTGATGGAGCCCTACGAGGAGCTCGTCATCGACTGCGCCGAGGAGTTCACCGGTCCCGTCATCGCGTCCGTCGGCGAGCGAAAGGGAGAGTTGAAGCATCTGGGCAAGCACGGCGACCGCACGCGGCTGGAGTTCACGATCCCCTCGCGCGGGCTGCTCGGGTTCCGGCTGGAGTTCCTCACGCTGACCAAGGGGACCGGCCTCATCAACCACCTCTTCGACCAGTACGGCCCGCACCGCGGTCCGCTGCCCAACCGCTCCAAGGGCGCGATGATCGCCAAGGAGCCGGGGGACGTCACGGCCTACGCGCTCGACCGGCTGTCCGACCGCGGCGTCTTCTTCGTGAAGCCGACCGAGAAAGTGTACGGCGGGCAGATCGTCGGCGAGCAGGTCAAGGACTCCGACATGGTCGTCCAGCCCTGCGAGAAGAAGCACCTGACCAACATGCGCGCCTCGACCTCCGACATCGCCGTGCGCCTGACTCCTCCGCGCGAGCTCAACATCGAGGGGGCCATCGAGTGGATCAACGACGACGAGCTCGTCGAGGTCACCCCCGCCGCGATTCGCGTCCGCAAAAGGATCCTCGACCACAGCAAGCGCAAGCGAAGCTGAGTAGGGGAGGGCCTCGCGCTCTTCCGCCTCCGGTCGTTCCGCTTCTCAGACTGCGAGCCGCCGGGCGAGCTCCAGGATTTCGTCGTGGATCGCCCGCCGCTCGGCGACCAGGCGCCGCAGCGCGTATCCGCCGGCCAGCGCGTAGAGGAGCGCGCGCCCACGGCCGATCAGGACGTCGAGCGACTCCCGGGCGCGCAGCGCCGCGTAGCCGGAGATCGGCGCGAGAAGCGCCGCCGCCACCGCTGCCCGCCACCCCAGCAGCGCGCCAGCCACGGCCGCGCAGGCGATCCACGTCGCGGGGAAAAGGAGAGCGGCCGTCCCCGCCTTGAGCCCCGCGACCTGGTCTTCCTCGCCCCGAGCGAACCGGTCGGCGAGGCGACCGGCGAGCCGGTAGGCCGGATAGTGGAGCGCGGCGCCGATTCCCGCGACCGGCAGGAAAAGGAGGATTCCGAGGTTCTCCGCGAGAAGCCGCGCGAGCGTGCCCGCTTGCAGGCTTCCCGGCGCCAGGTCCTGGAGCGGCAGGCCGACCGCCTTCCGCTCCTGCTCGAACCGCGAGATTCGCGCGGCGAGCCTTTCGAACCGAGCCGGGTCGGCCGCTCGAAGGAGCGCCGACCCTTCGAGGAATCGCCTGCGCAGATCGAGCTCGGCGGAGAGCGATTCGCCGGACTCGCCGGGCTCCATCGAGAAGATCCGCTCGGCCCGCCGCACGAGGTCGAGCGCCCCTCGCGTCTCGGCCTGGATCGTGACCTGGGCGAGCGCCTCTTCAATTCGGCGCGTGAGCTCCTTCACGGTCTCCGCGCCCGGCTGGCCCCGCTCATCCAGGGGCGACGGCTCGACGGTCAGCGGCTCGCCGAAGGAGAGGAGGGCGCCGCTGCGAAACCGCGACTTCCACGTGTAGTAGAGGCCGGCCGGGACGATTCGCAGCTCCAGCTCCGAGGCGACTCCCAGGGCGATCCGCGCCGCGCCGGTCTTCAACGCCAGCATCTTCGGCTCGTCGTGCGAGGCGCCTTCCGGAAAGAGCGCCAGCGCCCCTCCGCCGCGAAGCAGCGCCCGCGCCGCCGCGAACGTCTCCAGGTTGCGGCGCAGGTCGGTGCCCGAGTCCTGCCGGCGGTAGACCGGGATCGATCCAAAGGCGCGAGTGAAGAAGCCGACGACCGGCATCTGGAAGAGCGGCGCCTTCGCCAGGAAGAACACCGGGCGAGGAGAGAAGCAAAGAAGGAACAGCGGATCCACGAGGCCGTTGGGATGGTTGAGCACGAAGAGGACCGGCCCGGAGCCCGGGACCCGGTCCCTTCCCGCGATCTCGACGCGCCGGAAAAAGACGCGAAGGATCAGGCGAAGAACCCGCAGAGAGGACGTTCGGACCGGCGACGCCATCTAGGTTCGCCAAGCGGCGTAGAGCCAGATCGCGCCGGCGACGACGATGACCGCCGGCCAGACCAGAAACGCGGTCTCGAGTGAAGTTGCGTCGGAGAGCGCGCCGATCAGGGGCGGCGAAGGGACGTCGCCGAGAAGGTGGATGCCCAGGATCGACAGGGCCAGTGCCCGCGCCCTCTCCGTCGGGGCGACGACGTTGACGATCGCCGAGTTGATCGGCCCCGTCGAGGCGAACATCAGGAGTTGGGTCACGACCATCGCCGGGAGGAAGACGGAGCGGTGGGGCGAGACGAAAGCCACCACCGCGAAGGGCGCCGCCGCGATCGTCGCCCACCCCGAGACGAGCAGGTAGGCGTTCTTCGACCGCTTGAGAAAGAAGTCGCCGAGCCACCCGCCCACGAAGGTGCCGACGAAGCCGGTCACGACGACGATCGCGCCGAACTCGATGGTCGCGTCCGTCTTGGACATTCCGCGGATCCGCTCCAGGAACGCCGGAGTCCAGAACGCGACCCCTCCGAGAACGAACGTGTACGCCGCATATCCCAGGACCGTGAGCCGGTAGGACCGATTTTTCAGCAGCCCGAAGTACGAGCCGCCATCTCCCCGAGGGAGAGCGCCCGGGTGAGGGGCGACGTCTCTCGCTCCGCGGGGCGGATCCTTCAAGAGGAGGCACAGCAGCGCGAGCAGCAGCCCCGGCACCCCGGCGATGAAGAACGCCGACCGCCATCCGTAGTGCTGGTCTACCCACCCGCCGAGCGCGAAGCCCGCCGCCGACCCGATCGGGATCGCGGCGAAGAAGATCGCGAAAACCCTGCCGCGCTTCTCTTCCGGGAAAGAGTCCGCCAGCAGCGCCGGCGCGATCGTGCCGTACGCCGCCTCGCCCACCCCCACCGCCGCGCGCGCCGCGAAGAGCCCGAAGAAGGACCGCGCGAAGCCGCCGAGCGCCGTGGCCAGGCTCCAGATGCCGACGCCCAGCGCGAGAAGACCGGGCCGTCCCCGCCGGTCGCCCAGCGTCCCGAAGAGGGGCGACGTCAGCATGTACACGATCACGAAGCCGGTCACGAGCGACCCGGCCTGGGTGTCGGAGAGGGCGAGCTCGGACTTCTTCAGGCTCTCGACCAGTGAGGCGACGACGTAGCGGTCGAGGTAGTTGAAGAGGTTGATGAAGGTCAGGACCGCCAGCGCGGCGTTGGCGCCGCGAAGCGAGGCCGTCTGGTCAGCTTCCGCCAAGGAGCTCCTCGACGCCGATCCAGCAGGGAATCGAGGTGTGGAAGCGAAAGCCGAGCTTCTCGTAGAAGCCTTTCGCGGTGATCCGGCTGTCCAGGTCGATCCGGTCGAGGCCGGCCTCTTTCGCCATCTCCGCCACGCCGCGCATCAACTCCCGTCCGTAGCCTTTCCCGCGGTCGCCCTCGGCGCTGACGAGGTCGTCCACGAAGAGGTGCTCGCCGCGGGCGAGCGTGTGCGTGCGGCGGACTCCCGCGAGGGCGACGATCCTTCCGCCGTCGAAGAGGGCGAAGAGCCGGTATCCCTGCCGCTGCTGCCGCTGGACCTCGGCGGCGAACGTCTCCTCGCGGACCCGGTCGCGCAGCTGTCGCATCAACGGGTAGGCGTCGGCGATCTCGTCGGCGGAGGAAAGCTCGCGCAGGTCCAGGGGCACGCCTCCATTCTGACAGGACGCGATTAAGAGCGTCGAACCAGGAGGAGGGCGGCCGCGGCGAGGGCCACGGCGAAGAGGGCCAGGGCGGAGGGAGAGAGTGTGGGGATCACTCCGGGCCGGAGCGGCGTCGCGGTGGCCGGGAGCGGCGAAGGAGTGGACGTGCCTGTGGGCAGCGTCGTCGTCGTCGGAGTCGCCGTGACGGTCGGTGTCGGGGTCGCGGTCGGTTCCTGGACGATGATTTCGCCGGTCATGCCGAAGAAGCAGTGGAGGGTGCAGTAGTAGGGGAACGTCCCGGCTTGCGTGAAGGTCACGCTGAAGGTCTGCGGGTTGGAGATCAGGGTGCTGTCCCATTTTCCGTCGGCGATGCAGAGCGCCCCGCTCGTCGAGGAGTGGACGCCGAGGCCCCAGACCCACTGGACGGTGTCTCCGACGTTGATCGTCTGCGAGGAGGGGCTGAAGGTGAACGAGCCGCTCGGCGCCACGGTCACCGTGTAGGTCGCCGCTCCCGCCGGGAGCGCGACGGCCGCGATCGCGGCGGCGAGGATTCCGAGGCGCCGTCGTCCTGGACCGGTCAAGCGAGGCGAGCCTGACCCGCCGGAAATCCGGGCGGCGGGTTTCTCATCTTCTTTTCATCTTCGAAAAGGGGCAGCGCCTCAGCGCTTCAGCGCTTGTCGGGCTGCCACGTCGCGCGATTCTTCGGGCCCTCCCAGACCGTGACCTCGGCGACCTCCGTCCATCCCAGGACGCCGCTCGTTTCCAGCCGCTCCGCGAAGTAGCGGGCGAGGTTCTCGGCGGAGGTGTTGCGCTTCGCGAACCAGGAGTGCTCGTTGATGTACTTGTAGTCGAACTCCGCGGCGATCGCGTCGAGCGCCTTCTGGGCGACGGTGAAATCCACGGCGAGGTCGTACCGCTGCAGGTCCTTCGACTCCAGGACCGCCTCGACCTTGTAGGAGTGGCCGTGGAGGGGCTCCGGCCCGCCGGGGTAGTCCACGAGGTTGTGCGCCGCCTCGAATCGGGAGGTCACCGTGACTCGAAACGGCATGCTTCCGGCGTCAGCCGAGGATCGTCGCCTCGCGGGTCACGGAGAGGGCGGCCTGGGCCTCGGGAGCGATCGAGAGGAGCGTCTCGAGGACCTTCTTCGGTGTCGAGGTGTCCCCGGCCGACTGGTCGAGGTTGATCTCGAAAGAGAGCCGCGCGCCCTCGGCGTTGCTTTCCAGCGCGAAGGACTTCAACGCCGGAACTCTCTCGCGCCAGCCGTCGGCGAGCGCCTTGCCCGCCCGGTCGATCTGCTCGCCGGACTCCAGGCGCACCGCGTACCGGGCCGACTTGACGGCCTTCGAGAGGGGGGGCTCGGCGGCGGAGAGCGGGCGCAGCTCGAGGACGGCGATGCCCGGCGGAAGCTTCGCGTTGATGCGCGAGGCGGCGTCCTCGCCGAAAGGCGCGATCCCGTCCACGTCGAAGACCTCGTGCCGGCTCTCCAGACCCAGAGGGAGCGCCGGGCCCATCGAGAGCTTCATGTGCGGGTTGAACCCTTCCGAGTACCTCGCCGGAAGTCCCGCCGCCCGGATCGCCCGCTCGAAGACGTCCATCGTGTTTCGATGAGAGAGAAGCCTGGCGTCCCCCCTCTTCTCGAACGTGACCCGGTGCCGGAACACCGCCTGCCCCTGCGACGGGAGCTTCCTCGCCGCCGATGGCAGATCGGGCATCGCCTTCTGCCGATAAGCCGCCCCCTTCGCGACGTCGCGATAAGCGGACGGAAGCGGGATTCCCTCTCCCGGCGGGAGAGGGCGAGGGTGAGGGGCCTCTCCGGTCGTCTCCATCCCCTTCGCCAGCACGGTGTCCTCCCCGTTGCCCGGCACACCGCACGCGTAGCAGTGCCCCCACTTGCAATCCTCGGTGCGCCACTCGCGCTTCGCCTTGATGAGCTCGATCTGGAGAAACCGCTTCGTGATCGATACGTCGAGCACGTCCCACGGAAGGATCTCGTCGGTCGCGTACTCCCGCAGGTAGGATTCTTTCGGGATCCCCTCCGCCTCGAACGCCTTCATCCAGAGGTCGTGGCGGAAGTGCTCGTTCCAGCCGTCGAACTTCACCCCGAGCTTCCACGCGGTGTGGAGGACGCGCGCCATCCGCCGGTCGCCCCGCGACAGCACGCACTCGATCTCCGCCTCTCGCGGCTCGTGCCACTTCATCCTCGCGCCTCGGACGTGCCGGAACCGGTCCTTCAGGTACGCGAGCTTCTTCTCCAGCGTCTCGACTTCGTCGAAGGGGGCCCACTGGAATGGGGTCCAGGACTTGGGCACGAAGGAGCCGACGGAGACGTTGACCTGCTTACGGCCGTGCTTCCTTCCCTGCGCGAGGATGCTCTCGACGAGCGTGACGAGCTCGTCCAGGTCCGGCTTCGTCTCCGTCGGCAGGCCGATCATCGTGTAGACCTTGATGAGGTCCCAGCCGCGCGCGAAGGCGACGTCCGCCGCCGCGACCATGTCGGCGTTGGTGAACGTCTTGTTGATGACGCGGCGCAGCCGGTCCGATCCGGTCTCCGGCGCGAACGTGAAGCCGGACTTGCGGACCTCGGAGACCGCGTCGGCGAGTCCGACGGAGAACGCCTCCGCGCGCAGCGACGGCAGCGAGATGGATACCCGCCGGTCGGAAAGCTGCGGCGCGAGGCACTTCACCAGCGGCTCGATTTGCGAGTAATCGGCGGTCGAAAGCGAGAGGAGCCCGACCTCGCTCCATCCCGACTCCGCGATGAACTTCTTCGTCATGCCGGCGACATCGTCCGGGTCGAGCTCGCGCACGGGCCGGTACCAGTAGCCCGCCTGGCAGAAGCGGCAGCCCTGCGTGCAGCCTCGCATGACCTCGAGGCCGAGGCGGTCCTGCACGATCTCCACGGAAGGGACCATCGGCTTCTCGGGGTAGTAGTCGGGTTTGAGAACGGGCACCCACGTTCGCTTTGCCCTCTCGGGCGCGCGCGGGTCGTTGCGCGCGATCGACGCGATCCGGCCGTCCTCCTGATAAGCGATGTCGTAAAAGGAAGGGACGTAGATCCCTTCGATTCCGGCGAGCCTCGCGAGGAGGTCGCGGCGCAACAGGTTCTCGCGGCGCGCCTCCGCGTACGCGTCCAGGAACCGCGGGAGTGCCTCCTCGGCGTCGCCGATCAGGAATGCGTCGAAGAAGTCCGCGATCGGCTCCGGGTTGGCCGTGCAGGGACCGCCGCCGAGGACGATCGGGTCGGACTCCCGCCGGTCGCGCTGCCAGACCGGCAGCCCGGCGAGGTCGAGCATGTTGACGATGTTCGAGTAGTTCAGCTCCGCCTGGAGCGAGAACCCGAGCACATCGAAGTCGGCGGCCGGAGCGAAGGATTCCGTCGAGAAGAGCGGGATCCCGTTCTCCCGCATCCTCGCCTCGAGGTCCACCCACGGCGCGTACACCCTCTCGCAGGCGAACTCCGGCCGGCGGTTGACGATCTCGTAGAGGATCTTCAAACCCGTGTGGCTCATCCCGATCTCGTAGGAGTCCGGAAACGCCAGCGCGAGCGTCACCGACGCCGTCGACAGGTCCTTGCGGATGATGTTCCTCTCCAGCCCGACGTATCTCCCCGGCTTCTCCACGTGGGGAAGGATCGGGTCCAAACGCGGCCGCACCGACGCGTATCTCATGGAACCTTTGATTCTACCGGAGGCCGTCAGGGGAGGTACTTGAAGCCGGTGCCGGTGTTGAAGAGGACGATCTTCGTTCTCGGGTCGAGGCGGCCCGAGGAGGCGAGGGTTTTCGCCGCGGCCCAGACGGCGGCGCCCTCGGGACAGACGAAGAGGCCCTCCTTTTCCCCGATTTCGTCGGAGGCGCGGCGCATTTCGTCGTCGGTGACGGAGATCGCATCGCCGTGGGACTCGCGGACGCCGCGGAGGATCAGGAAGTCGGCGAACGCCTTCGGGACGCGCAGGCCCGAAGCGTAGGTTTCTGCGTTCTCCCATTTCTCCGAGGCGGCCTTTCCCTCGGCGAAGGCCTTCGGGATGGGCGCGCAGCCGGCGGCCTGGACGGAGATCATGCGGGGGCGCTTGCTTCCGATCCAGCCGAGCCGCTCCATCTCTTCGAACGCTTTCCACATTCCGATCAAGCCGGTGCCTCCGCCGGTGGGGTAGAGGATCGCGTCGGGAAGCTCCCAGCCGAACTCCTCGGCGAGCTCGTAGCCCATCGTCTTCTTGCCTTCCACGCGGTACGGCTCCTTCAGGGTCGAAACGTCGTGCCACCCCTCGCGGGGAGCGCGCTCCGCGACGATCTTTCCGCAGGCGTCGATCAGGCCGTCCACCAGCGTCACCCTCGCGCCATAGCGCTCGCACTCGATCGAGAAGACGGGAGGCGTGTCCCGCGGCATGAAGACGTGGCATTCCATTCCGGCCTTCGCGGCGTAGGCGGCCGCGGCGCCTCCCGCGTTGCCCGCGGTCGGCAGGGCGATCTTCGTCGCGCCGTGCTCCTTCGCCTTGGAGACCGCGGCGGCCAGGCCCCTCGCCTTGAAGGAGCCGGTCGGGTTGTTGCCCTCGTCCTTGATCCAGAGGTCCGTGAAGCCGGCCGGCTCGCCGAGGCGATCGGCGCGCAGCAGCGGCGCGCCGCCCTCGCCAAGCGTGACGATGTTCTCGGGATTCTCGACGGGCATCATCTCGTGCCAGCGCCAGATCGAGCGCGGACGGCCCGACGTGGAATCGCGGTCGAGTTTTTCCCTTTCGTAGCGCGGGAAGAGCGGGCCGCCGCACGAACGGCAGAGGCTCGCGCGGTCGCCGCGCTCGAGCGTGGCGCCGCACTTCGTGCACTCCAGATGCGAGAAGAAAGAGAACATCGTGGGAAAGCTATCAGAGCTTGGTGGGACGCAGAGCTGCGCCGAAAGCGATGCGAAAGTCTAGCACGACTCGCGGGAGGAAACATCCTTGACGCTTCGCGGAAGCGGAGGCGATAATCGCCGCGGTCATGGAATTGAACGATCACCTTCGCGAGATGCTCAAGGAGCTGGGCCAGGCGATCAACGAGTCCATCTCGGGCTCGGGCCGCGTGCACGACTCCATCCAGCGCATCCGCGACGAGGGCTACAACCTGTATATGGTTCTCGACGCGAAGGTCGGCGTGAATCGCCGGCCGGCGCGCGCGGCGAGCCGAAAACGCCAATCGGCGGCACATGCCGGAAACGGCAACGGGAACGGCAATGGAAACGGCGCGGGCGAGCCCGAGCACGCGGCGTTCCGGATCAACATCAAGGACCTGCGGTTCCTGAAGTCCGTCGGCATCGACCCGACCCGGAAGGTCCGGACGCGGACGCCGCTGCCGCGGCGGACGGCGCTGCGGCGCATCACGGCGCGCTCTTCCTGATCCAGTTCACCTTGTCATCCTGAGGAGCGAAGCGACGAAGGATCTTCCCTCGTCACGACGGGGGGTAGGTCCTTCGCTGCGCTCAGGATGACAAGGGTGCGAGCCGTGCGGAAGTGACGGCGGCGTAGACTCGATTCATGAGCGCCGGGGGGCCGCTGGGGTTGACCGTCGCGGGGTGGGAACGGCTCGCCGAGGAGTGGGGCATGCCGCGATACCGGGGACGGCAGGTCTTCGAGGCGCTCCACCGGCAGGGGATCCGCGATTACGCGCGGATCGGTGTTCTTCCGAGGGAATTGCGCGCGCGGCTTTCGGAGGAGATGCCGATCCGGCTTCCGGAGATCGTCCGCCGCGAGCCGTCGGCGGATGGCAGCGTCAAGTACGGACTGAAGCTCGAAGACGGCGCGCTCGTCGAAGCGGTCTTCATGCCGGGCGAGGCATCCGTGGCCAAGGTCAACGAGTTCGAAGACGCGCGAGCATTCTCTGGAAGCCCGGGCAATCCCAAATCCAGAATCGAAGATTCGCGATCGAGCAATTCGAAATTCACAGTTTGTCTTTCTTCCCAGACCGGCTGCGCGGTGGACTGCGCCTTCTGCGTCACGGGGAGGCTCGGCGGGGGGAGGAACCTCACCGCCGCCGAGATCGTGGGGCAGCTCTACTCGGTCCTGGACGACGCCGGCCGCGAAGCCGCGGGCGCGCGGGTCGTCTTCATGGGAATGGGGGAGCCGTTCCTGAACCC
The DNA here is from genome assembly GCA_035263845.1 of Thermoanaerobaculia bacterium. Lineage (GTDB taxonomy): Bacteria > Acidobacteriota > Thermoanaerobaculia > UBA5066 > Gp7-AA6 > JAWOLE01. The sequence continues at coordinate 11,545 of DATFQY010000125.1, forward strand.
GGAGGGCGTGATCGGATCGCTCGACGTTCTCTTCGAGCTGATCTCGCCGCGCCGCGTCACGGTCTCGACCTCGGGGATCACGCCGGCGTTCGAGACCTTCGCGAAGCTGCCCCGCCGTCCGAACCTCGCCGTCTCACTGAACGCCGCAGAAGAAGAGACGCGGGGCCGCCTCATGCCGATCACGAAGACGTACCCGCTCGCCGGAGTCGTCGCCGCGATGCGGAAGTGGCCGCTCGAGTCACGCCGGCGGATGACCGCGGAATACGTCCTGATCGCCGGCGTCAACGACTCGCCCGCCGACGCGGATCGACTTGCCCGCCTTCTCGCGGGGATTCCGGTGAAGGTCAACGTCATTCCGTTGAACGAGGATCCCGTCTACCTGCCCGGCTGGAAACGGCCGGACGAGGTCGCGATCAGCCGCTTCGTCGAGCGCCTCGCGCGCGCGCACCTGACCGCCACCGTCCGCCGAAGCCGGGGCCCGGACGCGAGCGCGGCCTGCGGGCAGTTGAAAGGGCGCACCGAGGACCCGAGGAGGCGCTCAGTTCGGTAGTGGAAGGTGGCGCTTGAAGAAATCCCTCCAGCGCCGGTCGTACTCCGCGGCCGCGACCCTCGCCGGCTCGTTGTCGTGGTGGCAGTGGCCCGCGTTGGAGGCCCGCCAGACCGAGCTGTCGGCGGGGAGCGAAGCCTCGAGCTTCGCGGCGAAACGGGGCGGCACGAGCTGGTCCTTCTCGCCGTAGACGAGGCAGACCGGCGCCTCGATGCGGGCCATCGAGGCGAGCGGATCGACTGCCCGGAGGCCCGGTTCCGTCCGCGGCAGGTCGAGGTCCCGGGTCACCTGGGCGACGGCCGTCTGGACGGCGACGCGGCTCGTCAGGCGCAGCAGACGCGGCGGGACGCTCGTCGCGACCGAAAGGTAGTGCCGGGCCATCTCCGACGGGTCCGAGTATGGCGACTCCAGCCACAGCGCCGCCACGTCCTCTCGTCCGGCGGCGAACTCGATCGCCAGGGCGGCTCCCGCCGAGCACCCGTGGACTCCCAGGCGAAGGGATTCTGCCCCGAGCAAGGCGCCGGCGGTCGCGACCGTGTTGGCCAGATCGTCCTTCTCGAGGAAGCCGTACGTCACGAACTCCCCCTCGCTGTCGCCGTGGCCGCGCAGGTCTGGCAGCAGGACGTTGTAGCCGCAGTCCAGGGCGCGCAGCGCCTCAGGGCGCCACTCGGCGGCGTTGCCCCCCTTGCCGTGGAGGAAGAGGATCAGAGGCCGGCCGGCGCCGAAGTTAGCGGGGGAAGACCCCCCGATCCCCCCCGCGCCGAGCGCCGTCGCGAGGATCGCGGAGAGCTCGACCGGATCCAGCGCGGAGCCCCGGTGGCGCAGCTCGTGGACCCCCGCGCCGCTCGCGACGAGCGCGGCGAGGAGCTCCTCGCGCCGTTCGCGTGGGGGAACCAGGCCCTGGGCGGAGATCAGTCGCCGGGCGAGCTTCCTTCCGACGAGCCAGGACGCGAGGAGATACAGCAGCGAGATCGAGAGGAGGGCGAGGAGAACTCCGCGGAGGGCTTTCTTCAAGGCGCGGACCCCCCCGGGATCAGTCCATTCCCCGCGCCTTGCGTGCCTCCTCCGACTTCTTGCCGAAGAGGCCGACGACTTCGACCGGCCCCCGCACGTAGGACTGGCAGGCGAGCCGGACCGGCTTTCCTTTCCAGCGCTTGCGGATGAACGCGAGCGGCTTCAACGCCCAGATCGCCATCGAGAAGCGTTCGAGCTTCGTCGGCGGCGTCAGATTCTCCGCGCCGGAGACCGGGATGACCGCGCAGGTCGTGCAGTGGCCCAGCCCCCCGCAGACGTGCCACAGCTTCGAGTCGGCGTCGAGCGCCGCGTCCCAGAGCCGGTACCCCGACCAGACCCAGATCTCCTTGTCGTTGATGAGGCACCTCATGCGGTGCGGTCCCGATGTCGGTTTCGGCTCGCTGGACATGCACGGATTATAGTGAGGATTCGATGCTGTCTCTTCTCGCCGGGATTCTGATCGGCGCGGCGCCGCCGGCCGCCCCCGAGCCCGCGCACTTCAAGCTCGTCCAGGTCGCGGCGGGCGCATACGCGGCGATCGCGAAGCCGGGCGACCGCGCGTCGGTCGGCAACGCCGGCTTCATCCTCGGAAGCGACGGCGTCGTCGTCGTGGACGCGTTCATGACCGCCGAGGGCGCCGAGGAGCTCCTCGCGGCGATCCGCGCCCTGACGAAGGCGCCCGTCCGGTGGGTCGTCAACACCCACTACCACCTCGACCATGTCGGCGGCGACGCCGTCTTCGCGAAGCAGGGCGCTCTGCTGCTCGCGCACGAGAACGTCCGGGCGTGGGTCCGGACCGAGAACCTGAAGTGGCGCAAGGAAATCAAGCCCGAGGAGAAGGCGATGCTCGCCGCGCTGCCGCTTCCGGACTTCACCTATCGCGACGGGCTGAGGATATGGACCGGCGGGCGCGAGGTCGTCATCTCGACTCCGCCGGGCCACACCGGCGGCGACTCCGTCGTCTTCCTGCCGAGCGCCGACGTCGTCTTCGCGGGCGACCTGTTCTGGAAGGACACGGTTCCGAATCTCGTCGATGCCGACACGAAGGCATGGGTCCGAACGCTCGACGCCTTCACTGCGGAGCATCCCGCCAGCCGGTTCGTGCCCGGCCACGGCGAGGTCGGCGCCGCCCTGGACGTACGCTTCTTCCGCGACTACCTCGTGGGCCTGCGGACCACCGTGGACAAGGCGATCGCCGAGGGTAAGACCGGCCCCGAGCTGACCGCGCAGGTGCAGGCCCTTCTCCGGAAGAAGTACGCCTCGTGGACCTGGTTCGATCAGTTCATCGAGAAGAACATCGAGCAGACCGAGCAGGAAATGCGCGGCACCAAGAAGTACGCTCCGAGTCCCGCCTCCTAGCTCAGTCGGCGTCCTTCCACGCCCGCCGGAGGAACACGATCTCGACGCCTTCCCGGCGCTCCCCGGGCGCGACGGTCACGTGGAGGCGCGCGGGATCGTCCGCTTGCGGGGTGACGACCGTGCGTCCCTCCAGGCGAAGGAGGAAGGCGTATTCCGCCGGGGCGAAGACCGTCAGTCGAAACCGGCCCTCCTGGTCGGTGACCGCGGGCGGCGGCCAGGGGATGTCCTTGCCGCGCGGCAGGGCGTAGACGGAGATCCCGGCGACCGCGGATCCGTCCTCGCCGACGACGCGTCCCTCGATCGTCGCCCGAGGGTTCTTGACGAGCCTGCGCGACTGCTCCGAGGGAGAGGGAGCCGAGGCGCAGGCGGCGGAGAGGACTCCGAGAACGCTCGCGAGGACGCCGGCGGCCGCGGCCCGCCGGCCGGATCGTCGCCGAAAGCGTGGCAAGATCACTCCGGAGGGATCTTATGGCGGGCGACGAAGTTCATCGCTTCACGGCGAGCGCCTCCTGGGTCGGCGACGGCCTGGGGTGCGGGAACGTGAAGCTTCCCCAGGGGGACGTTTCCTTCCCGATCGGCGGCTCGAAGAAGCTCGGGGGCTGCGGCGTCGGAGCCAACCCCGAGGAGATGTTCCTGGCCGCGGTCGCCGCCTGCTTCGTGAACACATGGGCGATCTTTCTTGGCAAGCTCAAGGTCCCGTACCCGCAGCCGTCGGTCCGGATCTCGGGAGACCTGGGTCCCGACCCCGCCGGGGGATTCAAGCTGCTGAAGGCGATCGTTTACGCAGTGGTCCCGACGTCCCTCCTGGCGTCGCAGCGCGAGCAGGTGGAGAAGACGCTCACGCTCTCGGAGAAGTACTGCATCATCTCCAAGGTGGCGAAGGCCGCGATGCCGCTGGAAGTCGTCATCGAAGAAGCGTGATCCCCGAAGTCCCGATCGAGGATTCCTTCGATCTGCACTCGTTCCGGCCGGAGGACGTGAGGGACGCGCTGGCCGATTACCTGGAGGCCGCGCTGGAGAAGGGATACCGCGAGGTCCGGATCATCCACGGCAAGGGGATGGGAGTCCGCCGGGCCGAGGTCCGGCGATGGCTCTCATCGCACCCGGCCATCGTGGATTTCTTCGACGCGGGACCCGAGCGGGGAGGGTCCGGCGCCACGGTTGTGGTGTTGAAAGCTACTCGCCCAGGGTAACGCGGAGGTCTCCTTCCCGGTCGGCGCTGACGGCGTCGGCCTTGCCGGGGACGGAGAGGGACTGGCCGCAGACGCAGGCGGTCATGAAGCCGCCGCCGGCGGCGAGCTCGGCGCGCGGCACGGAGAGCGCCCGGCCGTCGTTGATCCCGCGCTCGGCGGCCCAGCGGCGCAGCGACCCGGAGATTCCCTGGGCGGACTCGGAGTAATTGACCGCGACCTGGCAGCGGCAGCCCGGGCACTCGAACCAGTTGTATTTCATGGGATGGCAAGCCTACCGAAACTCAGTTGGGCTTGTCGTAGGGGGCGTTGGCGGCGCCGGCGCCGAAGGGCCGCTCGACGGTCGCGGCGCGCATCGTCTTGCGCGCCTTCTTCTTCTCGTACATGACCTTGTCGGCGATCTCGACGGCGGTGTCGAAGGGGACCCGGACGGAGTACGGAGTCACTCCAATCGACGCCGACAGGAACTTCTTGTACGCCCGCGGGTCGTTGCGCGGCGACTTCCGCACCTCCTCGATCTTGGCCGGCAGCATGTAGAAGCGCCGGCGCGCGACCTCCTCATCCATTCCGGGCAGGACGACGAGGAACTCGTCGCCGCCCCAGCGGATGACGTAGTCGTCGCCGCGGATCAACTTCTTGATCGCCGCCGCGATCGTCCAGATGGCGTGGTCGCCCTCCTCGTGCCCCTCGTTGTCGTTGATGGACTTCAGGTCGTCCATGTCGATCAGGACGATCGAGCCTCCTGCCGGGTCGCGCGAGAGCGCGGGGCGGTTCTCCTCGAGGAAGAGCCGGTTGTAGGCCTCCGTCAGGGGATCGATCTGCGCGCGCTTGCGGGAGCGCAGCGTGTCGTCGCGGGCCCGGGCGTGGACGCTGGCGAGCTTGCGCTCGGTCTCCTCCATCGCCCAGATGATCAGGGCAATCCCGAAGAGCATCTCCAGCGCGAGGTCGTAGAAGCCGGTGTAGGCGAGGAACGAGTAGGTCCGGTCGTTGTTGGCCGCCGAGACCGCGAAAAGCACCACGTACGCGACGTGGAGGAGCGCGGTCAGGAAGGCCATCAACGCGCAGAGCGGGCGTCCGAGGCCCGGCAGACGGCTGCGCATCACGAGCACGGTCACGAGGAGCCACGCCACGGCGCCGATGGCCATGTGGATCGCGTAGAAAAGCGAGCCGGCGTGGGCAAAGAAAACGATCCCGAAGGAGACGGCGACCGAAACCAGCGCGGCCACGCCCAGCGGGCGGCCAAGCGGGGACTCTTGCGACATGCGGTCCGCCGCGACGAGGAGCGCGACGAAGTAGAGGACCTTCAAGTACTGGTACGGGAAGTTTCCGAAAGGAATGTCGATCTCGGCGAACGTGGCCAGCGAGGCGAGCGCGAAGAACAGGAAGAGCCAGGCGTAGCCCATCGCCTGGAGCACGCGGTCGCGGTTCTCGCGGGACACGTAGAGAAAGATCGCCGCGAGCATGCCGACGCCCGCCGTCTGCACGAAGAGGCCCAGGGTCGAGAACTGCATGGGGGATGGAGGGGTTCAGTTTATCAGGTCGGCGCCGTCCAACGCTTCCGCGCGACGGGCTCAGCGGTTCAGGCGCGCGCCGGCGCGGCGCCAGGCCCTGTCGGGCCCGGAGACTTCACAGGCGTAACCGCCCTTCGGATCGGGCCGGCAGCGCACGGGTGTCTCATGAAACGAATCGGGGCCCCGCAGGCGGATCGCGAAAGAGGGCGCCGAGCCGTCGCGCGGAAGGAGCAGCACGTCCGTTCCCGACGGGGCGCGCGGGATGCTCAGGAAGAAGTCCTTTCCGCCGAGCCGGACGGCCGCGGGCCTGCCGCCCGCGGGGGCCGCCTCGAGGCGCCGTCCCTCGACGTCCCAGGTTCCCGGAAGGTATTCCTCGACGAGCTCCTGCTCGGCGCTGGTGTAGACACGCAGCGAGGTCTCGGTGACGCGCGCCATGGCGACGAACGTTTGGTCGAGCCCGCCGTCCATTCCCTGGACCTCCGCCTCGAAAGGGGCGTCGCCCGCCAGCGCGACTCGCACGCAGGCCCCCCTCGGTCCCGCGACGAGAGTTCTCTCCCGCGGCCCCGCGCCCCGGGAGACCGAGACGACCGGGAGCGTTTCCTTCCGCGAAGCTTCTTCGAGCACGACGTCGAAGATCCCTTCCGCCCGGTCCGCGACGATCGTCAGGCGCGGCCCTTCCCGGATCGGCGAAAGATCGAACCGCGCGTCCAACCTCTCCAGCGCCGCGCGCGGATAAAGACTGACGGTGCGCCAGGCTGGGATATCGAGCGGTTCACCTGACGCCATCGTTGCGAGTAGCAGGAGGATCGCGGTCATTGCCAATTTGTGATTTGTGATCAGGGCGGACAAGTCCTTTCAGTCCTGATCACAAATCACCAATCAGCAATCACAAATTCTTCTCTCTCATGCTACCCTTCAGAGGAGCGCCGTTGCAGGCATTCGAAAAAGCGCCTCCCGACGTCCAGGAAATCCTCGCCAAGCCCATCAAGGAGCTCGGCCTCAAGCTCGAAGGCTCGCCGCTCGAGCGTTTCGTCCAGCGCCTCTACCGCGAGCTCGACCGGAAGGGCCTGAAGAAGTTTCGCCCAATCTGTTACCTGACCGACGAGTGGGGGTGCCCGTCGGGAGAGCCGGTGATCGGGATCCCGTTCTACCTCGCCAACCCCAAGCTCGCCCGCCTCGAGAAGGAGATGAACGACCTCGAAGACGAGCGCGAGATCATGCTCTACCTCCGCCACGAGGCGGGCCACGCCTTCAACTACGCCTACGAGCTCTACAAGATGCCCGAGTGGCGCGACCTCTTCGGCCCTTTCCGGCGCCCGTACCGCGACAGCTACCGGCCGATCCCGTTCTCCCGCCAGTTTGTCCGCCACATCGCGGGCTGGTACGCGCAGAAGCATCCCGACGAGGACTTCGCCGAGACCTTCGCGGTGTGGCTCACGCCCCGCTCCAACTGGCGGAAGAAGTACAAGGGCTGGGGCGCGCTGGCGAAGCTGCGGTACGTGGATCGGATGGCGAAGAAGTTCCGCGACGCCGAGCCCCTCCGGCCCCAGGGCGCCACCGACGTCACCGTCGAGGAGATGGAGACGACCGTCGCCGACTTCTACAGCAAGGCGCTCGAGGAGCAGCAGGCCCGGATGGAGCTGCCGCTCGACACGGACCTCGCCGACATCTTCAAGGTCTCCCGCCGGCGCCGCAAGGGAGTCCGGCCGGCAGTGGACCTGGTCAAGGAGAACCGGAAAGCGATCGTGGACAAGGTCGCGTACTGGACCGGCGTCCAGAGGCCCGTCGTCAAGAAGCTCGTCGAGTCGATCGCCGCCCGGGTCGGCGAGCTCGGCCTCTACTCCGATATCCGGATGGAGCGCGACCACTTGACTGAGCTCGTGGCCTACGCGACGGCGCTCGCGATGAACTACCTGACGCGCGGAAAGTTCGTGCAGCCGTGAGGACGACGCGATGAACGCCGCAACGAAATCGAAAGTCCTGGTCCTCTACGACGCGTGGGAGGACACCTCGCCCGAGCCCGGGCCGCCGCCGCCGGAGAAGCCCGCTCGCAAGAGGAAAAAGAAGAAAGAGAAGCCGGACCGCGAGGAGATCTTCGAGGCGCTGACCAAGCTCGGGTACGAGCCCTCGTACCACGTGCTCGACGGCCGTCCGCAGTCGCTGACGTCGCTGGCGAGGGCGGAGGGCGACCTCGTCTTCAACCTGACCGAGTCGTACGCCGGCGACGACACCATGGACATGAACATCGCGGCGTACCTGGACCTATGCGGCCGCTCGTACACGGGCGCGGGGCCGCACGCGCTGTACCTCGCCCAGGACAAGGCGCTCGCCAAGAAGATCTTCGCGTTCCACGGGATCAAGACGCCGTACTTCGCGACGTCCTACAAGGGGAAGCTCGACCACTCCCACGACATCTCCTTCCCGTTGATCGTCAAGCCGACCAACGAGGACGGCTCGATCGGCATCGACACAACCTCGGTCGTGGAGAGCGTCAAGGAGCTGATGGAGAAGATCCACTACGTCCACGAGGAGTTCGACTCGCCGGCCCTGATCGAGGAGTACATCGAGGGGCGCGAGATCTACGCCGCCGTCCTCGGAAACGAGAGCCCGGAGGTGCTGCCGTTGGTCGAGCTCGACCTCTCCAAGCTCCCCGAGGGGACGCCGCGGATCGCCGGCACCGAAGTCAAGTGGGAGAAGGAGACCGAAGCCTACAAGGTCACGAAGGCTGCGCCTGTCGAGGACGTGCCCGAGGCCACGATCAAGCGGCTGTCCGACACGGCGCTCGCGGCCTACCAGGCGCTGAAGCTGCGCGATTACGGCCGCATCGACATGCGTCTCTCGAGGAAGGGCGAGGTCTTCGTCATCGAGGCCAACCCCAACCCCTGGCTCTCCAGCGGCGCGGAATTCGTCATGGCCGCGCGCAAGGCCGGCCGCTCGTACACGCAGTTGATCGGCGAGATCGTGGACCTCGCGAAGGCCCGCTACTCCGTCTCCTGACCGTCGCTACGGCTGCGCGCTGGATCTGCGCCTTCGGCGCACCGGCGGACGGCTCGGCCAAAGGGCCTCGACCGTCCGCCTGCCCCCATCGCTCCGCCTCCGCTCCCGCGGCGAAAGGCTCCTCCTCGCTTTCGCTCGGAGACTCCTTCCGCCGCGAACGAAAGCAACGGCGCGCTGCGCGCGCGCCAGGCGCCGTAAGGTAAGGGCCTGCCCTTCCGCCCGGTCGGATTCCCTGCGGATAGAATTCGGGCGAATCGAGGAGAGATCCCATGAAGACAAGAGCTGCCGTCTTGCTCGTCCTCTTCTTCGCCGCCGCCGCCGCGCTCGTCTCGGGCAAGGAAGTCGCCGGGGTCACGATGCCCGACAGCGTCACCGTCGCGGGGAAGACCCTGAAGCTGAACGGAATGGGCCTCCGCAAGAAGCTGATGTTCAAGGTGTACGTCGCCGGCCTCTACGTCGAGACTCCGACGAACGCGGCCGAGGCCATCGTCACCTCCGACCAGGTCAAGCGCATGGATCTCCACGTCCTGCGCAACTTGAAGGCGTCGCAGGTCACCGAGGCGATCGAGGAGGGCTTCGAGAAGAACTCCAAGTCCCGGATGGCGGCGCTCTCCGACCGATTGAAGAAGTTCAGCTCGTTCTTCTCGGACGTTGCCGAGGGTGACCAGATCTCGATGGCCTACGTCCCCGGCAAGGGAACCACCGTCTCGATCAAGGGAGCCGAGAAGGGCACCGTCGAGGGGAAGGACTTTTCCGATGCGCTCTTCTCGGTCTGGCTCGGCCCCAGCCCCGTCCAGGAGGACCTGAAGAAGGGCCTCGTCGGCGGCTGACGCCGGCCCTCAGGCGGCGTCGGCGCGGGCGCGCGCGGACTCCGGGCTCCCGGCGAACCGGCCGCGGATCCTCCTCTGGAACCTGTCGAACCCGATCCCGAAGAACATCAGCTTCATCCAGAAGCGCGCGCGCCAGGGGATTCTTTCGACGCCGCCGGCGAGAGTGCTGGTGACCGCGGCCCGCATCGCATCGAACGGATCCTTCGAGCAGAACGCCTCGAAGAAGACGGGGTCGTAGAAGGCGTAGACGAACGTCCGGAAGCGGGCGAAGAGCTTGTTGGCTTCCCTCTCGTAGCCACGGAAGTCCGACGCGTCCACGCGGCCCCGTCGCGCGAGCGCCCGGTCGATGGCCTCGGCCGCCCGCATCCCGGTCGCCATCGCGAGAAAGACGCCGGTCGAAAACACGGGATCGAGGAACGTCGCGGCGTCGCCGATCAGGACGTACCCGTCGCCGGCGAGCCTGGCGGACGCCGCGGAGTAGTCGGAGATGCCGAAGACCTTGGAAGTGCGGCGCCCTCCGCCGAGAAGCTCGGGCATCCGCGCGTTCCTCGCGATCAGCCGCTCGAACTTCGCCTCCAGGCCTTCCCCCTCGGGGCCGCGCGTCAGGACCGGGTCGAACACCGCGCCGACGCTGGAAGTCCCATCGGAGAACGGGATGATCCAGTACCAGACGCCGTCGTCGATGGGCAGGAGGATGTCGCCCGCCTCCCTTCCCGGGGGACGAGGGACCCCCTCGTAGTGCGCGAAGACGGCCGCCCGCTTCAGCTTCCGGTCGAAGCGGCGCGTCCCGAGCTTTCCCGAGAGGAACGCCGACTGCCCGGAGGCGTCCACGACGACCTTCGCGCGGACCTCCCGGTCTTCGCCGCCCCGCTCTCGGACGACGACCCCGACCGCGCGTCCGCCTTCGAAGAGAACGTCGCGGACCGGGGCCTCCTCCCGCACGGCGGCCCCGCAGGATTCGGCGTGGCGAAGCAGCAGGTCGTCGAACTCCGAGCGCTTGACGTGGTACGCCATCGGGTGCCTGTCGTCCCAGGCGTTCTCGAAGACGACGGGACGGGTCCCGCCCGTCTGCTCGTTCCAGAAGAACGCCCCGTACTTCTCCTGGAAGCCGGCCTGCCGGACTTTTTCCGCGACGCCCAGCTTCTCGAAGATCGGAAGGTTGAACGGGAGGAGCGACTCGCCGACGTGGAACCGGGGGAACTTCTCCTTCTCCAGCACGGCGACCGACCGGCCGGCGCGGGCGAGCATCGCGGCGACAGTCGAGCCCGCGGGGCCGCCGCCGATGACGACCGCATCGTAGAATTCGGGCATTGGGCGATTCTAAGCCTCCCGCGATCGAATTCCAGGACGTCGCAAAGAGCTTCGGGGACCTGCGCGTTCTCGACGGGCTGTCGCTGTCCGTCGCCGCGGGAGAGACCGTGGCGCTGATCGGGCCTTCGGGCTGCGGCAAGACGACCGCGTTGAAGCTCGTCAACCGCCTCCTCGATCCTGACTCGGGCCGGGTCTTCGTGGAGGGGAGCGAAGCCGCCTCGGAAGACCCGATCGCTCTTCGCCGCAAGCTCGGTTACGTCATCCAGGAGGGAGGGATCTTTCCGCACTGGGACGTCCGCGCCAACGTCGAGGTGGTCCCGCGGCTCCTCGGCTGGGACGAGGAGAGGCGGCGCCGCCGGTCGGAGGAAGTCCTCGCCATGGTCAACCTGCCCGCCGCGGAATTCGGGGGGCGGCGGCCACGGCAACTTTCCGGCGGCCAGAGGCAGCGCGTGGGCGTCGCGCGGGCGCTCGCGGCGGACCCTCCCGTTCTCCTGATGGACGAGCCGTTCGGCGCCCTGGACCCGATCGCTCGCCGCGCCCTCCAGCGCGAGTTCCTCGGCTGGAAGGCGAGGCTGAAGAAGGCGGTGCTGCTGGTCACGCACGACATGCGCGAAGCGTTCCTCCTCGCCGACCGGATCGCGGTGATGCACCGGGGGCGAGTCCGACAGGCGGGCACGAAGGCCGACCTCGTTGAGCGCCCGGCCGACGATTTCGTCCGCGAGTTCGTCTCGGAGGCGTCGTGAGCCTCGCCGCCTACTTCTGGGAAAGGCGCGCGGAGATCCTCGCGCTGACGGGGCAGCACATCGTGCTCGTCGCGGCCTCCACGCTGCTGGCCGCCGCGATCGCGATCCCGCTCGGCATCGCGCTGACCAGGCGGCCGGCGCTCGCCCGCCCCGTGCTCGGAATCGCCGGCGTCGTGCAGACGATTCCCAGCCTCGCCCTCTTCGGCTTCCTGTTGCCCCTGCCGCTGATCGGGGGGATCGGCGCTCGCACGGCGATCGTCGCGCTCCTCGTCTACGCGATGCTGCCGCTGCTTCGAAACACGTATGCCGGCATCCAGTCGGTGGACCCGGCGATCGTCGAAGCGGCGACGGGGCTGGGGATGACACCGCGGCAGAGGCTCTGGTGGGTCGAGCTGCCGCTGGCGCTGCCGGTCGTCCTCGCGGGCGTGCGCATCGCGACGGTCGTCTCGATCGGGCTCGCCACGATCGCGGCGGCGATCGGCGCCGGAGGGCTGGGAGTGCTGATCTACCGGGGAATCGCGATCGTGGACAACCGGCAGATCCTGGCGGGCGCGGTGCCGGCCGCGCTGCTGGCGCTGGCGGCGGACGGGTTGCTGGGGCTGCTCGAGCGGCGGCAGTCGGCGTGGAGGAAGGCGTGAAGCGAACGATGGCGATCGCACTGGCCGCGGCTTTCGCGCTGTCCTGCGGCGGGAAGTCCGGCTCCGTGCGCGTCGGGTCCAAGAACTTTTCGGAGCAGGTCCTGCTGGGAGAGATCGTCGCGCAAGCGCTCGAAGCGAAGGGTCTCCGCGTGGACCGGAAGTTGAACCTCGGCGGGACCTTCGTGTGCCACAAGGCGCTGACCGCGGGAGACCTGGATCTCTACCCGGAGTACACCGGCACCGCGTTCACGGCGATCCTCGCGAAGAAGCCGGTCAACGATTCCGTGGCGGTCCGAAACGAGGTCGACGGCGAGTACGGCAAGCGCTGGGGCGCGGTCTGGTCCCCAAACCTCGGTTTTGAGAACACCTTCGCCTTGATCGTCCGCGGCGAGGACGCGCGGCGCTGGGGATTGAAGAGGATCTCGGATCTGAAGGCCCACGAGGCGGAGATCCGGCCGGGGTTCGGCCCGGAGTTCCTCGAGCGGGAGGACGGGTTTCCCGGCCTCGCGAAGACGTACGGGTTGAATTTCGCGAAGCGGCCGGCGCAGATGGACCTGGGGCTGCTCTATCCCGCGCTCCAGAACGGGCAGGTGGACCTGATCGCGGGCAACTCGACGGACGGGTTGATCGCGGCGATTGGCGCGGTCGTCCTGGAAGACGACAAGAAGTACTTCCCGCCGTATGACGCCGCGTTCGTGGTTCGGGGCGCGGTCTGGAAGGAAAACGCCGGGGTGCGCGAGGTCCTGGACCGGCTCGGTGGAACGCTTTCCGCCGAAAGGATGCGCTCGATGAACGCCCAGTTGGACAAGGAGAAGCGCCGCCCCGAGGACGTCGCGAAGGAGTTCTTGGCGTCGTTGAAGTGACGACGTGAGGCGGGCGGGCGCAGGCCCGCCCCTACGGCCCCTCCCGCCCGGTGGTGCCCTCTCAGTTCTCGATCAGGCGGAATTGCGGGACGACGTCGCGACCCAGGACGCTTCGGAGCACCGTCGCGTGGAGAACCTCGTCGGAGAGGATCTTCGCGGCGGACGCCGAAAGCGCGCGGTCCTGGAACTTGTCCACGACGGAGATGTAAGCCCGCGCCGCCCCGACCTCGAGCTTGAACGCCAGCTCCAGGATGTCCTTCTCCGTCGCGAGCGGGACGTCGAACTTGTACTCCTTCCTGGAGTCCACGGGCGTGCCGCCCTTCCTCTTGACCGCGTCCGCGACGAGGTCGCGGTGGATCTCGTGGCTGCCCTGGAAGAGAAGCCCGACTTCCTTCGCCTTCGCCGACAGCAGCCCGCTCTTGCCGGCCAGCCCGTAGGCCCAGATCGCCTCGTGCTCCAGCGCCAGCGCGGTGTTCAGCAGCACGACGTCGTCTCCCGGCGCCGGCGCCTGTCCGGGCTCGGGCAGCGCGATCAGCGGCCGCCCGGCCGCCGCGAGCCCCAGCGCCAGTCCGGTCCGCGCCGTGGAGCGAAAGAAATCCCTGCGATGCCACATGGGTCGTCTCCTCTCGGATTTGGAGACTTCATTGTACAGAGCGGAAAAGAAAAAGGCCCCGGCCCGGCGGCGAGGCGCCGGACCGGGGCCGCGCGGGGGAGCGAGTTAAGGCGTGAACTCCACCGCGGCGATGAAACGCGCGTCATTCGTGGTGTTGTTCGCCACGACGGCGTAACAGGACGCGGGCCCCGAGGGGTCGAACCGAACGTATCCGTTGCTGACGGCCGCGTTCACGGCCCTCTGCCCCCAGGCGTTGGGAAGGAGCGGGATCGACACCGCCGTCACCTGCGCCCCCGCGGAGTCGAGGATCGTGGCGGTCACGGTGTTCGCCTTCCCGGATTCGTTGAAGCAGCCCACGTTGGCTCGGTTGTTCGCGTCGACCGTGACGCCGACGGAAAACGACCGCGAGTCCGTTCCCGGGAACTCCAGCGTCGGCAGCGATGTGCCGTACCGGACGCCGGAAGCCGTCGTGTAGATCTCGGCGCTCAGGATGAAGAGGTTGTCGGTCGAGCCGCCGACCTCGGCACCGCTCTGGAACCTCACGGTCCCCGCCCCGGAATATGCGAAGACCGTGTCGAGGAAGTTCTGGTACGACTTCAGCTCGCCGGCGGCGAGGGTGATCGTCCGCTGCGTCCTCGCGCCGACGGCGTCGAACAGCGTCACCTGGACCGGGAAGCTCTTGGACGTCGGGTTCATGATGGCCGCGTACGTGGCGAAGGTGGCGCCGGCGAGCCCGGCCGAGTTGATCATCACGGGAACCGTCAAGGAGTCGGATGCGAAGGCCATCTCTCCGAGCGGGGCCGGCTTGTCCTGGGAAGAAGCCGGCGTCGCGGCGAGCGCGACCAGCAAACCTGTCATGACCACTGCGAGTTTTTTCATGGCGTCCTCCTCAATCCTGGCAAGGCTGGGGCTTGGTCGGATCCGGGATGTCCGGGACGGATTTCGGGTTGGTTCCGCCGTGGCCCTGGAGAAGACCCTGGTGAGCGGGAGCCAGGAACGGGAACCTCGGGAGGAAGTCCTTGTCGTTGGTCTCGACGCCCTTGGCGAGGCCGGCGTTGGCGTCACCCGCGACGATCAGGCTGATCAAGACGCTGTTTACGTTGACCTGGTGGCGGTTTGGCGCCGTCCCGCCGCCGAGACGCCGGCCGTTCGGGAAGGCCGAATCGATCGAGGCGTCCAGGGTGATGACGTCTCCCGTCGAGCCGTCGGCGATCGGGATCGGCCGGTTCAGGTTGATCGCCTTGATGATGTCCACGCGGCCACCGCCAGCGCCCTTGAGCGTGGCCACGGTCGCGTCCGGAACTCCCAGCGCCTTGTAGATGCCGAGCGCCTCGGCGTCGCGGGCGAGGACCGGGAACAGGATGTCGGCGCCGAAGTTCGTCACGTCCGTCATCGGCGTCGTGTGGAGATAGAGCGTCTGGCGTGCGGTGCCGACGAGGCCGGCGTTGAAGAGCGGAAGGGCGTTGCGGCCGACCTGCACGTACCGGCCGGTCCCCTTGTTGCCCGTGATGATGTTGTCGGTGTCGACCGTCTGCGTCTGTCGCCGGGAAATGCTCGCCCAGATGCGTAGCAGGCCGTCGGTCGAGTTGCCGTCCAGCGTGCCGTTGTGCGGGATGCCGCTCGGGAAGAGCTCGGAGGTCGGGAGCTCGAGGGCGATCGAGAAGACGTTGAAGCCGGTGAAGACGTCTTCGATCGGAGTGTTGCGCGCTCCGGAGATTCCGCCGAGGTCACTCCGGCCCAGGTTGACGAGGTCGAAAATCCCCTTCTCGTCGAGCTGGTACGGATCGTCGAACTGGCCCGCGATGATCCGCCCTCCGTTGGAGAGCGACTTGATGAACGTGTCCACGAACGCCTGGTCGTAGAGGCCCGTGTCGCGGCTGGAGGAATTGCCGGAGTCGTAGCCCTGGAACGGTCCCAGCTTGTAGATGAGCCGGTCGGTCTGCGGGCCGTGGTTGTTCGGAAGGACGGGGAGGTCCTGGCCGAGGACGACGGGGTTGGGGTTACCGGGAGCCATCAGGCGCGTGACCGTCATGGTCTCGGTGCCGCCCGTGAGCTGCCAGAGCAGCTCGTTGCCGCCTCCCAGGGGAGCCGTGGGGCTCGGAGGCACGCCCGGATCGAGCTTGTTGGTGAACTCGATCCGGTAGATCGCCTCGTCCCTCAAGCTCGTTCCCTTCCCGATGTGGAACTCGTAGCGGTAGCCGTTGCACGCCCGAAGGCCCTGGTTGCCCTGACCCGGCTCGTGGAGCGGGTAGAAGTCCATGATCAGGTAGAGCTTGTCGTGCGCGCCGTTGGACACCCAGGCGTAGGTGTCGGTGTTGTCGGCGCACGGCTCGTTGAGAATCGCCAGCGCTTCCCGGTGGCTCGACGCAAGCGCGGGGGCCGCCGTGAGGAGTAGCGACAGGACCGCAAGGGACGCAAAGACACCACCCCCACGACGTGGAACGGAAAACCTCGAATTCATAGACCCTCCTTTGTGTGCTGAGACGCCCAACCTCGGTTTCAAGGCCAGTACGGTGGGGGCTCCGGTATTGGATTTCGGAGACGGCGGTGATATTTGTGCCTCAGAGGATTCGAGACTGGGCGAACCGACGAGCACCGGCGACGCGGCGGAGTCCGACCGCGCCCTCGTGGCCAGGGTGGAGGCCCGCGATGCCGAAGCGCTCGGGATCCTTTACGACCGCCACTCCGCGAGGCTCCTCGGCCTGGCACAACGGATCGTCGGCGACACCGGCGAGGCGGAAGAAGTCCTCCAGGAGGTCTTCCTTCACGTCTGGAGAGCCGCGGCGACCTACGACCCCGCGCGGGGGCCGGTGCTGGCTTGGCTGCTCGTGGCGACCCGGAGCCGCTCGATCGACCGGGTCCGGTCGCGGCGTCCCGCCGGGGCCGGCATCTCGCGCAGCCTGGAGGGTGCTCCCGAGGCGGCCTCGCGCGAAGACATCGAGAAGGACGCCGCCACCCGCGAGTGGGAGGAGCGGTGCCGGGCGGCGATCGCGGAGCTGCCGGCCGACCAGAGGCGGGCGCTCGAGCTTGCGTACTTCGAAGGATTGACCCAGCAGGAGATCGCCGAGGCGACGGCGAGCCCACTCGGGACGGTCAAGACCCGGGTGAGACTGGGGCTGATGAAACTCCGCGAGCGCGTTGCAACGTATCGCAAGGGTGAGGGACATGGCGCATAGCGACAGGTTCGAAGAGCTGGCGGCCCTCCAGGCCCTCGGCCTGCCTTCGCCGCAGGAGGCGGCGGAGCTGTCGCGCCACCTCGCGGAAGGCTGCTCCATCTGCGAGGAGCTGATCGCGGACTACCGCAGCGCTGCCGCGACACTGTCCGTCGAAGCGCCGCCTCGCACGCCATCGCCGGAGCTGCGCGGGAAGATCCTGGCGAGCCTGCCGGGTACACCGTCGCTCGCGTTCCGCCGCGAGCCGTCGAGGCCGGTCCCCCGGGCCATCTCCCGCCGGGAGAGTGAGAGGGGCGCCGGGTGGTGGGTGGCCGCGGCGGCGGCGATCCTCGCGGCGGTCCTGATCTGGGACGACGCGCGGATCCGGCGCCAGAGGGAGGATCTGCGGAGCCGGGCAGGGCAGCTGTCCGCCGAGCTTTCCAGCGCCCGGGCCGAGGCGGCCCGGCGTGACCTGCGCGTGCGGGTCCTCGAAAGCGACGACGTCAAAGTCCTCTACCTCGGCGGCAAGGACCCGCAGCCTTCCGCGCGCGCGAAGGTGTTCTGGAGCGAGAAGGCGAAGACCGGGATGATCCTCGCCGGCAACCTCGCCGCGCTTCCGCCGGACAAGCAGTACGAGCTCTGGGTCTTCTCCGAGGGCAAGCCCGTGGCCGCGGGAGTCTTCGACGCCGATCCTTCCGGCCGCGCCCTCTTCGAGTCCACACACCTTCCGGGTCTCGTCGCGGCGCAGAACTTTGCCGTGACGATCGAGCCGCGCGGCGGCGTGCCCCAGCCCACCGGTCCAATCGTCCTCGTCGGCACTCAGTCCTGACTAAGGAGCGTCCTGCTGCCGGGACGGGCTTGCCCCAAAAAAACACCGCCTCGATTTCTCGAGGCGGCGTGATCGGTCAGGACACCGATTGTGCGAAAGGCGCCCGACTGACGTCTCTATCAAGCAATATCTGTGCCGTTGGCCGGATCACGAAGCAGGCCCATTTGCTTCGGTGATTTTTCGCGGGATGATCCGGCCGGCCGTACGGCGTTCAAGTTTTCGGATCGCGAATCTTCTACAGGTTGTCCTCGAAGAACTTGGCGATCGTCATGTTGCGGAAGTTGAGGGCGTCCTTGCCGCGGAAGCCGTGGCGCTGGCCGGGAACGACCTCCAGCTGATACGGCTTTCCCGCTTTGACCAGGGCGTCGATGAACGCCATTGTGTTCTGCATGTGGACGTTGTCGTCGGACGTGCCGTGGATGAGCAGGAGCCTGGCCTTCAGGTCCTTCGCCTTCGAAAGCGGCGCCGCGGACTCGTACCCCTGCGGGTTGTCCTTCGGCGTCCGCATGTACCGCTCCGTGTAGATCGTGTCGTAGAACTTCCAGGAAGTCACCGGCGCGCCCGCCACGCCGCACTTGAACACGTCCGGCGCATTCGTCAGGGAATACAACGTCATGTACCCGCCGTAGGACCAGCCCCAGATCCCGATCCGCCCGGGGTCCACGTAGGGCAGCGACTTCAAGTACTTCACCCCGGCGAGCTGGTCGGCGAGCTCGTGCTTGCCCATGTCCTTGAACACCGCCGACTCCCACGCGTGGCCCCGTCCGAAGGAGCCCCGGTTGTCCAGGCTCCAGAGGAGGACCCCCTTCGAGACCAGGTATTGCTCGAAGAGCGACCCCGCTCCCCAGGAATCGCGCACGACCTGCGAGTGCGGGCCGCCGTAGACGTAGACGACGACCGGATACTTCTTCGACGGATCGAAATTCGCCGGCTTGACGAGGCGCGCCATCAGCTTCGTGCCGTCGTCGGCGTTGACCTCGAGCTCTTCGGTCGTCCCGGTCTCGTACTCCGACAGCCGGTTGTCCGGCCGATACACGGCTCGCAGCGGCCGGCCCAGGAAGTCGACCAGCGAGACGATGGGAGGCGCATTCGTCGTCGAGTATGTGTCGAGCAGGTAGAAGCCGTCCGGCGACATCTCGGCGGCGTGCGTTCCCTGAATGAGCGGGAACTTCGTGAACCTCGAGCCGTCCAGCATCACGCGGTAGATCGCACGGTGGCGCACGTTCTCCTCGTTTGCCGTGAAGTAGACGACGCTTCGGCCCTCGTCCACCCCGACGATCCTGTCCACGATCCACTTGCCGCTGGTGATCTGCCTCGGCTCGCCGCCCGAGACGTTGCCGACGTAGATGTGCGCGTATCCGTCGCGTTCGGACTTCCAGACGTACCGGCCGTCCTTCAAAAACTTCGGCGGCTCGACGACGTTGATCCAGTACGGGTCCTTCTCGACGAAGAGCGAGCGCGAGGCCCCGCCCGGGACCGACAGCAGGCGGACGTCCTGGCTGTCCTGTGCGCGGTTCAGGACCCGGTAGCAGACGGACTTCGAGTCGGCGGTCCAGGAGAACGCGGGCTCGATGTAGACGTCGCCCTCCGGCTTCGCTTCGCCGCGAGGCGTCCCGTCCACGCCGACGACGTGGAACGAGGCCTTCGAGTTGGGCGAGCCGGACTTGGGATACCGCTGCTCCTTCAGACCCGCGGGGACCCTCAGGAAATCCACGAGCGGGTAGGAGTCCACGCGGCTCTCGTCGAGCTTCAGGTAAGCGATGGACGAGGAATCCGGGGACCACTCGTAGGAGCGGCCCGTCCGGTTGGCGAGCTCTTCCTCGTACACCCAGTCGAGCCGGCCGTTGAAGACATGCTCCGAGCCGTCGGTCGTCAGCCGCTTCTCTTTCTTCGTCGAGAGGTCGAGGACGTAGAGGTCCCCCTTGCGGGTGTACGCGAGAAGCTTTCCGTCGGGCGAAAAGGTCGGGAATTCCTCGGTCCCGCTCTCGCTCGTGAGCCGCTCGAGCTTGCGGTCGGCCGCGTTGTAAAGCCAGAGGTCTCCCTCTCCGGAGAGCACGAGCGACTTGCCGTCGGGGGACCAGCGGTAGCCCTCGAGCGAGGCCCGCCGGGGCCGGCGGCGCTCTCCGGCCGCTCCCGGCTCGGCGGGCTTGCCCTCCTCGGGAAGGGCGAGGGTGTCGGGGCCGGCGACGGTTCGCCTGGCGCCCGTGCCCGCGTTCTCCAGGATCAGCTCCGCGGCCGAGTCTTCTCCGGCCCCCGTTCGCAGGAGGTACGAGTAGTCGTTGGACCCGGGCAGCCAGGTCAGGGCGGCGACGGCGCGGCCGGCCAGCGGCGGGTCCGACGTCAGGTCTTCGACGGTGAGCTTTTTCTTCTGCTGGGCGAGGACGGACGACGCCGTCAGCAGCGACAGCAGGATGGCGAAACGGCGGTTTCTCCGCGGCGATGAGATCAAGGTCTTTCCTCCTCAGTGAGCGGCCGCCGATTCTCCCATAATGGGCGCAATGATTCGCGTGATCGGGGCGCTCGCGGCCGCGGCCTGGCTCGCCGCCCCGCCGCAAGCTCCGCCACCGGCGCCGCAGCGTCCCGCCCTGGGGCTCGCCATCGAGTTCGAGAAAACTCCCGCCCCGGAGGTCGAGCGGCGTGCCGTCGAGGAGGTCCGCCGCACCGGCGTGAATTTCTTCCTCCTGACGCTCTCCTGGTCGAAGGCAGAGCCGGCGCCCCGCAAGTACCGCGTGGAGGAGATCGCCCGGACTGCGCGCCTGCTCCGCCAGTCGGGAGCGACCCTGCACCTGGACCTGCCGCTCGTCGCCGGCCGCCGGCGCGACGTCCCGGCCGACCTGGAGAAGTCCGCCTTCGACGACCCGAAGCTCTCCATCCGGCTGGGGCAGCTCTTCGAAGCCCTTCGGGACGCACTGGCGGACTTCTCGACGATTTCCCTGGGCTACGAGGCGGACGCCTACTTTGCCGACAAGCCGGAGGAGCTGAAGGCCTACCGACGCCTCTTCGACGGCGCCGTCGAGTTCCTCGGGAAAGTCGCCCCGCGCCTCGCCGTCGGGGTGACCACCGCCGCGCCGGGCGAAAGCGTCTCCCCGGAGGTCGCCGCGGAGCTCCACCGCAAGAGCCCGGTCCTCTTCTACGTCTACGCGCCCTTCGAGCGGGAAAAACCGTTCCGGCACCGCCCTCCGGACGCCCTCGACGCGGACTGGAAGCGGCTGCTCGAGAGCGCGAAGGACCGGCCCATCGCCTTCCCGGAGATCTCCTACTCCTCCGCCCCCGAGAACGGCTCGAGCCCCGAGAAGCAGGCGGAGTTCGTGCGGCGGCTGCGCCGGTTCGTCTCCTCGGCGGACGGAAAACGCATCCTCTTCGCGCGCTACGTCACCTGGCGCGATCCTCCGCCGGATCTCTTCCGGACCGATCCCTCCGCCGCCGAACCGATGCGCCGGCGGACGAGCTACCTCCTGCATCGCGGCCTGCAGGGCCCCGACGGAACAGCCAAGCCGGCGTGGAAGGAGTGGGTCCGAGGGCAGAAGTAGAATCCGGCCAACCTCGTGATCACACTGGACCGGTTCATTCTCGAAGAGGAACGCCACCATCCCGGCGCCACCGGGGAGCTCTCGATGCTCCTGATGCGCTTCGGCGTGGCGGGCAAGAGGATTGCGTGGGAGCTCGCGGTCGGGGGGCTGAAGCGGTTGCTGGGCTCGACCGGCGAGGAGAACGTCCAGGGCGAGGACCAGAAGAAGCTCGACGCCCTCGCCAACGAGATCCTGCTGGAGACGTTCGACTACGGCGGCCTCGTCTCCGTTGCGGCTTCCGAGGAGATGGAAAAGATCGTTGAGTTCCCGCACGCGACGGAGAACGGGCGCTACGCCGTGCTCTTCGACCCGATGGACGGGTCCTCCAACATCGCGGTCAACGGGACCCTCGGCACCATCTTCTCGATCCGGCCGCGCGGCGGCGGGGGAGAGGAGGCGCTGCTTCGCTCCGGGCGCGAGCAGGTCGCGGCGGGCTACATCCTCTTCGGGCCCGCCACGCTCTTCGTCTACACCTGCGGCGAGGAGGTCCGTCTCTTCACGCTGGAGCCCTCGATCGGCGAGTTCCTCCTGACGACCGCGTCGGTCCGCATGCCTTCCCACGGCAGGGCCTACGCCGTCAACGAGGGGCGCTCGGGAGGCTGGACGCCGGAGACCGCGGCGTTCGTGGACCACTTGAAGCGCGACGGCCGGACGTACTCGACGCGCTACTCCGGGTCGCTCGTGGGCGACTTCCATCGGATCCTGCTCGAGGGAGGCGTCTACCTCTATCCCGCCGCGGCCGGGAAGTCCTCGGGAAAACTGCGCGTGCTCTACGAGTGTCACCCCCTAGCTTTCCTGGCGGAGCACGCCGGCGGCGCCGCGACCACGGGTCGGGAGAAGATCCTCGACGTCATCCCGGACTCCCTCCACGCGAGGATCCCCTTCGCCATCGGCAGCAGCGAGGAAATCGCCCTCTACGAGCGGTACGCCCGTGGGCACGAGTCTTAGCGTCTTGGCGGCCTAAGGGCTAAGCAGCTCGTTAACGCGGAAATCCGCCCGCCCGTCCCTCCCCGTAAGGAGACGGGGAGGTGGCATGTCGCGGCGGGCGTTTCTTCTGGCGGCGGCGATGGCGTTCGTCGCGCTCCGGCTGGCGGGGCAGCAGCAGGGTTCCTCCGGCTCCGCGGAGGAAGACGGCGGGCCGGACCTCAAGGTCAGCGCGGACGTCGTCGTCAGCGCGAAGAAGCCGCCCTCGAATCTTGCCGAGGTGACCGACGCTTCCGAGAGTCTCGTCGGCCTCGCGGACGCCGCGTCGCAGGGAGTCGTGGGAGCGAGGCAGCTCGACCTGCGCCCGGTCCAGCGCACGGGAGAGATCCTCGAGAGCGTGCCCGGCCTCGTCGTGAGCCAGCACAGCGGCGAGGGGAAAGCCAACCAGTACTACCTGCGGGGATTCAACCTCGATCACGGAACGGATTTCGCGACGGCGATCGGCGGAGTCCCGGTCAACATGCCCTCGCACGCCCACGGCCAGGGGTACTCGGACGTCAACTTCGTCATCCCGGAGTTGATCGGCGCCATCCAGTACCGCAAGGGGACGTATTCGGCCGAACAGGGAGACTTCTCGGCGGCCGGCTCGGCGGACATCCGCCTCGTGGACGAGCTGCCGCGGGGGATCGCTCAGGCGGGAGGCGGTGAGGACGGGTTCGGCCGGCTCCTCGTAGCGGACTCCCCGAGGGTGGGAGGCGGACGGCTGCTGTACGCCTTCGAGACGACGCGCTACGACGGGCCGTGGGTCCATCCCGACGACTCCCGCAGGTACAACGGCCTCCTTCGGTACAGCTTCCACGGGGACGACTCGGCGTGGTCGGTAACGGCGATGGGTTACCAGAGCCGGTGGAACTCGACGGACCAGGTGCCCGGCCGCGCGCTCTCCGAAGGCCTCGTCTCTCCGTACGGTGCGATCGATCCGACCGACGGAGGCGAAACACACCGCTACAGCCTGTCCGTCGACGGCCGGTGGAACGGCGCCGACTCGGTGACGCGGGCGACCGCGTATGCCGTGGACTACGGGCTCGATCTCTTCTCCAACTTCACCTACTTCTTGGACGACCCGCTTCGCGGCGACCAGTTCGAGCAGGTAGACCGGCGCGTCGTGACCGGCGCGAAGGGGAGCCGCGAGTGGCGCTCCTCGTGGTTCGGAAGGGAGACGCGCAACGCGGCCGGAATCGAGGTGCGCCACGACAACATCGCGGAGAACGGCCTCTTCCACACCGAGGCCCGCAGAGTCCTGGACACGGTGAGCGTGGACCACGTGACTCAGACCAGCGCGTCGGTCTGGTTCGAGAACAGCGTGCGCTGGTCGGAGAAGCTGCGCACGGTCGTCGGGTTGCGGGAAGACGTCTACCGGTTCGGGGTCCGGAGCGACAACCCGGCCAACTCCGGCGACGACAGCGCGAGCCTCCTCTCTCCGAAGTTCTCCGCGGTGTTGGGTCCCTGGCTCGACACGGAGCTCTACGCGAACCTCGGCTACGGCTTCCACAGCAACGACGCGCGGGGCTCGACGATCACGGTGGACCCGAAGACGGGCGACCCCGTCTCGGGGGTGACGCCGCTCGCCCGCGCGAAGGGCGCGGAGATCGGCGTCCGAAGCGTTCTCGTCCCGCACCTCCAGGCGACAGTCTCGGTCTGGGGGCTGGACCTGGCCTCGGAGCTCGTCTTCCTGGGAGACGCGGGAACGACGGAGGCCTCGCGGCCGAGCCGCCGGCAGGGCGTCGAGGTCGCGAGCTTCTGGTCGCCGCTCCCGTGGCTGACGCTGGACGCGGACCTCGCGTTCTCAAAAGCGCGCTTCCGCGATCCCGATCCCCCAGGCGACCACGTCCCGGGGGCCGTCGAGACGGTCGTCGCGGCCGGTGCGGCCGTGGAGGACCTGGCGGGCTTCTTCGGCAGCGTGCGGCTGCGCTACTTCGGCCCGCGCCCGCTCGTCGAGGACGACAGCGTCCGGTCGAAGTCCTCCACCCTCGTCAATCTTCAGGTCGGGCACCAGATCGTCCGGGGCGTGAGGCTCGCCCTGGACGTCTTCAACGTGCTCGACGCGAAGGTCTCGGACATCGACTACTACTATGCCTCGAGGCTGCCGGGTGAGCCTGCCGGGGGCGTCACGGATATCCACACCCATCCCGCGATCCCGCGTTCGGCGCGACTCTCCGTGCTCTACTCCTTCCAGTGAGAATCCGCACCCGGGTCCTGCTTGGTCTCGCGGCAGCGGTGTCCCTGGTGGCTCGCGCGGCGGCATCGCACGAGCTCGGCACGCTCCGGACGTACGTGACGTTCCGGAGGGACGGGCGTTACGAGGTCGAGGTGTACGTTGACCGCGAGCATCTGCCGCCGCGTTTCGCCGAGTCCGCCGAGGCTCCGCGCCTTCCCATCGAGGGGCTCAGGTCGGACCCGGCGGACCGAGTCTCGCGGATCCTTTCCGAAGTCGTAAACGCGTCGAAGGTCTCTTTCGATGGCCGGGTCGTGGTTCCTCGAGTCGAATGGAAGCAACCCGACGCCGCTGCGGCGGAGCTCGTGCTGCGCATGACGGGGGAGATCCCTTCCGGGGCGAAGGCCTTCAACTGGGGGAATTCGCTCAAGCTCGGGACCTACCTCCTGACGATCCGGTCGGAAGGCAAGGAACCGGAGCGCGCCTGGATGGAGGGGGGAGAGGAGAGCCGGCCATTTCCGCTCGAGGCCTCTGTCGTCCCGCCCTCGCGCGGCCAGGTCGTGCGGCAGTACCTGTTGCTCGGCTACACCCACATTCTTCCCAAGGGGACGGACCACATCCTCTTCGTGCTCGGGATCTTCCTTCTTTCGACCCGCCTGAAGCCGGTCCTCCTGCAGGTGACCGCGTTCACGGTCGCCCACACGATCACCCTGGCGCTGACGATCTACGGGATCGTCTCGCTGCGGCCGGCGATCGTCGAGCCGCTCATCGCCCTGTCGATCGTCTATGTGGCGATCGAGAACGTGGCCACGTCGGAGCTAAAGCCCTGGCGGATCGCGCTGGTCTTCGGCTTCGGCCTCCTCCACGGCATGGGCTTTGCCGGCGTCCTCTCGCAGCTGGGACTCCCGCGCTCCGAGTTCCTGACCGGGCTCCTCTGCTTCAACGCGGGCGTCGAACTGGGCCAGCTGACTGTGATCCTCGCCGCGTTCCTGCTCGTCGGCCTTCCATTCCGTCGCAAACCCTGGTACCGCTCCCGGATCGTCATCCCCCTCTCGCTCGCGATCGCCGCGACCGGCCTCTACTGGGCCATCCAGCGGATCCGGGGCTGAGAGCAGGCTCCGGTTCGGCGGCGGCCTGTCTAGTCGCGTAGAATGCCGGCGCTCTGAGCGATAACAAAGAATATCGGGATCCCAAGACGGGACTGCTCCGCGCGGTCTCGCGGTGGCAGATCGTGGCGCTGTCGGTCAACGACGTCATCGGGAGCGGCGTCTACCTGATCCTGCCGGTCGCGGCGGCGCAGCTGCTGGGGCCGGCGAGCGTGTGGGCGATCCTGGCGGCGGGGTTCGGGGTCCTCCTTCTCGTCCTCTGTTTCGCGGAGGCCGGCAGCCTCTTCGACAAGGCGGGCGGCGCGATCGTCTATACCCGCGCCGCCTTCGGGGAGTTCGCCGGCTTCGAAGTCGGCTGGATGAGCTGGATCGCGCGCATCGCGTCCATCGCAGGGCTCTCGGTCTTCTTCGCTCGAGCGGTCGGCTACCTCTGGCCCGGCGCGAAGAGCGGGGTCGGCCAGCAGGTCACGATCATCCTGCCGTTGCTTTTCCTGACCTGGGTCAACGTCCGGGGAATCAAGCAGGGAGCGCTCACGGCCGTCGTCCTCGCCTGGGGAAAAGTCCTGCCGCTCGTCCTCTTCGTGCTCGTGGGTCTCTTCTGGGTCAACTGGGGCCGAGTCTTCCCGGTGCCGATGCCCGAGCGCGCCAACTTCATGAAGGCGGCGCTGCTGGTGCTTTTCGCGTACGGCGGCTTCGAGAACACGGCGGCGCCGGCGGGGGAGTTCAAGAACCCGCAGCGCGATATCCCCTTCGCCCTGATCGTCCAGATCATCATCGTCGCCACGATCTACAGCGCCGTCCAGCTCGTCGCGATCGGCACGATCCCCAACCTCGGCGCCTCGCCGACCCCGCTTGCCGACGGCGCCGCGGCGATGATGGGCCCAATCGGCGGGTTCATCCTGACGCTGGGCGCGGTCCTCTCGGTCCTGGGAACCAACAACAACACCGTTCTCGCCGGCCCGCGCTACCTCTACGCGCTCGCCGAATCCGGGCGGCTGCCCTCCGTCTTCGCGCGCGTCCACCCGAAGTTCTCGACGCCCCACGTGGCGATCTTGACGCAGACGGCCGTGGCGCTCCTCCTCATGCTCACCGGAACTGCGGAGGAGCTGGCGGTTCTCTCGGCGATCGCGCGCCTCGCGACCTACATGGGCACGGTCGCCTCGGTCCCCGTGCTCCGACGCAAGATGCCGCAGACCCCCCGGACCATCCATCTTCCGGGAGGCGACCTCATCCCGATCCTGGCCTTCGCGATCTGCTTGCTCTTCCTCTCCGCCGCCGAGAAGAAGAACTGGATCGGCGGAGGCATCGCGCTTGCCGTCGGCGCCGTCATCTACGTGCTCGGCCCCTTCGGCGCCGCCCGCAAAGAAAGGAGTGGCCCGTGAAAAGACGAATCCTCGCGATCGCCGCCGCATCGCTCGCTCTCGCCCTCGCTTCTCCGAATCTCCCGGCCCAGACGTCCACTTCGCCGGCGACCCCTGCGGTGACCGTGCTCAAAGCGGCGCGGATGTTCGACGGCCGCTCGGACTCGACCGTCTCCAACGCGGTCGTCATCGTCGAGGGAACGAAAATTCGGGAGGTCGGCTCGGGCCTCGCGATTCCCGCGGGCGCCACGGTCGTTGACCTGGGCGACGCGACGCTGCTACCGGGGTTCATCGACTCGCACATGCACGTGACCGTCGAGGCGGGAGACGACTACGTCTACAGCTTCTTCGACGGGTTGCGCACGACGATCGCGGAGACGGCCATCAAGTCGACCACCCACGCGAGGAAGCTGCTCGAGGCCGGGTTCACGACCGTCCGTAACCTTGGGGCCTACGACGATGAGGACGTCGGCCTGCGCAACGCCATCGCGAAGGGCTACGTGCCGGGGCCGCGCCTGCTCGTCTCGCGCTACGCCCTCGGCGCGAACGGCGGCCACTGCGACCAGACGGGGTTCCCCCCGAACAAGCTCGGGCCGGAGTGGGGGCCGGACAAGGGCAAGCTCTCGGGTCCCGCCGAGGCGAGGCAGGCCGTCCGCCTCCAGGTCAAGTACGGCGCCGACGTCATCAAGATGTGCGTGTCGGGAGGAGTCCTGTCGCTCGGCGACGACGTGCAGGCGCCGCAGATGACCGACGAGGAGATCGCCGCCGCGGTAGATGAGTCGCACCGCCTGGGAAGGAAGACGGCCGCCCACGCGCACGGCGATCTCGCGGCGAGGGCGGCGGTGAAGGCCGGTATCGACTCGATCGAGCACGGCTCCTTCATGACGGACGAGACGCTGGCGCTGATGAAGGCGAAGGGGACCTACCTGGTGCCGACGCTCCTGATCGGCGACTGGGTCACGCGGCCCGAGGCGAAGCTCCCGCCCAACATCGCGGCCAAGGCCAAGGCGGCCGTCTCGGTTCGGTCCGACATGTTCCGGCATGCCCTGAAGACGGGCGTCAAGATCGCCTTCGGGACGGACGCCGCCGTCTCCTACGGCATCCAGGCCCGGGAGTTCGGCCTGATGACCGCGCTCGGCATGTCGCCGGCCGCCGCGCTGCGCTCCGCGGGGCCGGGAGCGGCGGACCTGCTCGGCATCTCCGCCCAGGTCGGCACGCTCGAGAAAGGCAAGGAAGCCGACATCGTCGCGGTTCCCGGAGACCCGCTGGCCGACATCCACGTCACGGAGAAGGTCAACTTCGTGATGAAGGGCGGCCGGATCTACCGCCAGCCGACGCGATAGAGGCCTGGCCTAACTCTTCGCGCGCGACGGCGCCGCGGAGGGTGTCGAGACCGGAGTCGGGGCGGGACTCGGCGGCAGGAGCGAGGCGTTGAGATGGAAGAGGTCGGCCCTCGGGGTCGGCGAGGGCCCGTACTGACCCTGCGCCGGGGTTGCGGGCGGCGTCGGCAGGAAGAGCTCGAAGCCGGGACCGAAGCGTATGCCGAATCCGAAGAAGGAGACGCCGAGCCCGGAGCTCTTGTCGAGAGTCGAGAAGCCCAGCGGACGGCAGGAGGCCGCGGCGTTGCAGCCGTGGATCGGCTGCTGCTGGGCGACCGCGATCGTGGCCGCGGCCGTCAACGAAAGCAGACCGGTTACCGCGTAGAGAAACCGGCCCGGTCGCATATGCCCCCTAACCGTTGCGCCGCCTCGCCGATTCCCCGGAACGGATCGTGACGATCGTGAAGGAGAGCTGCCCGTCCTTCTGGAAGAACCTCCTCTCCTCGACTCGAAGGTCCTGCGAGCGGGCGAGCGCCGCGTCGAAGCGCTGGTGGACGTCAGGATCGAAGGCGAACGGCTCGGCCCGACGGACGAAGACGCGCTGAGGCCGTCGCACGAGCGTCGCCAGCCACTCCTCCGAGCGCGGGTCCGCCTGCACCTGCAGGTAAAGGGGGTGGAGGTGGAGCCTGTCCCCGGCGAGGATGACGAGCGGCTGCTCGAGCCCCCAGTCCAGCAGCTCGACGACGTCGTCGCGATGGTCCTTCTGGAGGACTTCCGCCAGGTCATCGATGGATTCACTCCAGTAGCGATCTCCGCCGCGGGCAGCCAGGTCGCGGTGGAAGGCCTGCGCGAGCGCCAGGTTGGAAAAGAAGAGAAGCGTGAAGCCGGCGACGGCGGCGACCCGGAACAACCAGCGCGCGGCCGCCCGCCTCGAGTCTCCCGCCAGCCAGAGCGCCGCCAGCCCAGCCCCCAGAAGAACGTGCGGGAGTGGATAGATCGAGATGACGTGATGAGGTCCGATGGCCATCGGGACGGCGGCCTGCGCGAGGAGCAGAAAGAGGAAGACCGCCGTAAAGTATGCGACCGGGCGCCGCCAGGACGACAGCGCCTTCACGAAGAAAGGCACCGCCGCCAGAACCGGAACGAAAAACAGCGCGGCTCGCTCGACGGAGCCGCCGAGGAACGACCCAGCCTGGAAGTGCTCGCCCAGGAAGAACTCGCCGATCACGCCGCCCATCAGGTCCCGGAGGATGCCCAGGCGGTGCGCGATGGCCTCGAAGATGCCGACGCTCCTGGCCGAGCTCGCGATCTCCTGTCCCGCCCGGAGCGTGGCGCCCGGGTAGACGACGTTGTAGAGAAGGATCGGCCACGAGCCCAGCAGGAACCCGCCGGCCGTCACGGCCGCTTCGCGCAGGCGGAGCTTCAGCCCGCGGCCATATCCGATCGCGAAGGCGGCGGCGATCGAGACGATCGTCCCGAGGAAGTCGAACTTGTAGCAGAGTCCCAGGCCGAGCAGCAGAGCCCCCGCGAAGAGGACGGCCGGATGGCCGCGGTTTTTCCTCCACGTCAGGAGCAGCAGCATCGAAGCGACGCGGGCGAAGAAGGCGAAATCGATCGGCCCCCAGTCGCACCGCAGGGCGAGAGCGAGGCTGAGGTCGGACGCCGCGAGAAGGGCGACCCCGGCGGCCGCGAGCCTCCCGAACTCCGACCGGGCCAGGAAGTACAGCGCGCCGATGCCGAGAAGTCCGACCGCTCCGCTCGTCGCGCGGATGACGGGCACGCTGACCCCGAAAAGGGCGAAGCTCGAGATCAGGATCCACGCCTTCACCGGCCCGGTGTAGGGGTTCAGCATCATCGGCAGCGCGTGGCCGAAGACGACGAGCTTGTGATGGGCCGCCGGGTCCGCCGGCGCGCCCCAGACGAAACGCGCGGCGGCGACCGCCGCCCAGGCCTCGTCGCCGTAGAGCCCGGGCTGGCGGATGTTGCGGAAACAGATCCAGGAATAGACCGCGGCCACCGCGGCCAGGACCGCCGCGTCGGTCCACGCCAGGTCCGGCCAGGGAAAGGGAGTGGGGGCGGGCGCGAGGCCCGCCCCTGCGGCCCTCTTCCTCGCCGGCCGCCGCGGCTTCGGCGCGGGCCGGTTCAAGGCTCGGGGGCGAGCGCCGGCGGCGGCTTCAGGAGAGGTCCCGGCGGATCGCTGCGGGCGGCCTCGTGGGGGACCCACGCAGTGCCCCACTTCTCCTCGAAAATCCGCCGATTCGTCTCGAAGAGGACCTGGTACTCGCGGGCCGGGATCTTGCGGAAGGCGGCCTTCATCCAGTGGTGGACGAAGCTGTCGCGCGCGCAGGCCACGCGGTACCCGGCCTTCCGGACCCGCAGCGAGTAGTCGTCGTCCTCGAACATCCCGACGCCGAATCGCTCGTCGAGCGGGCCGACCTTTTCGAAGACCTCCCGCCGCATCGCGACGCAGAACATGGCGAGCATCGGGATCTCGAAGACCTCGTCGGCGTGTCGGCGGACCCATTCCTCCGCCCAGGCAGGCATCTGCTCGACGTCCGTGTAGGCGGCCGCGACCATGGCCTCGTTGCCGATGGCGTTGGTGGCCGGGCCGACGATGCCGATCTCGGGATTCGTCGCGAGGTGGCGGACGAGCGCCGCGAGCCACCCGCGCGACACGACCGTGTCGTTGTTGAGCAGCACGAGGTAGTCCCCGGACGCCTTCTCCAGGGCGAGGTTGGCCGCCGCGGCGAAGCCGGCGTTGAAACTGTTGAGTGTCACCGACAGGTTCGGATAGGCGGCCTGGACGGAGCGGAGGAACTCGGGCGTGCCGTCGGTCGAGCCGTTGTCCACGACGAGGACTTCGAAGTTGGGCCAGAGGGTGCGGGAGTAGATCGCCTCGAGGCACTTGCGGTTCATCTCGAGGTTTCCGTACGTGACGACGGCGACCGAGACCTTCGGGAACAGCCGGCGCATCGCGGGCGCCAGCGTCTCGAACCGATCTTCCCAGGTGTTCTCCGCGGCGAAGGCGCGGCGCTCGCGGTCCCGGGCGGCGTCGCGGCGGGACAGCTCCTCGGAGATCGCCCTCTCGAACTCCTCGGACGTCGAGGCCACCCGGATGAGCGGCGCGAGCCGGACCATCTCCGGCAGCGGCACGGACACGAGAGGCTTGCCCGCCGCGAGGATCTCGTACGCTTTGACCGGATTGGTCGCCTCGGTCAGCGCGTTGCGCCGGAAAGGGAGAATCGTCACGTCGAACCGGGCGAGCCACCGCGGCACCTGCCCGTACGGCACCTCGCCGATGAGCTCCACGTTCTCGAGCCGTGAGAGCCGATGGAGGTCCGCGGTGAAGGTCGAGCCGACGAGGACGAAGCGCCAGTCGGGGCGCCGCTCGGCCAGGTCCGCGACGAGATCGGAATCGAACCACTCGGCGATCGCGCCGTAGTAGCCGATCGTCGGGGTCGCCGCCCGGTCCGAGCTGACTCCTGCGAAGTGCCGGAAATCGCAGCCGTTGCGGACGAGCAGGACGTTGCCGTTGGACTTGCGCGCCTCCTTCTCGAGGGGCATCGAGGAGGTCACGACGAGGTCCGCCTTCCTCCGAAGCCGGTCCTCCCCTTCGAGCATCTCCGGCCGGTTTGTCCCGAAGCCCGCGTGGTGGTCCATGCAGTCGTAGACCAGCGGCCAGGCCAGCCGCTCGCGCGCCGCCGAGGTCACGGGGTACCAGAAAGGGAGCTGGACGAAGGAGAGCGCCGCGCGGATGTCCCACTCGCGGCGAAGTGCGTCGAGCCCCTCGAAGAGCTGCGCGAGGGCCTCCCCGTCGAGCGTGCTCTCGTAGATGTTGATCTCTCGCGCCTTGAGCGAGACCTCCACGATCCTGTCGCAGATCGGCCTGACCTCGAAGGGCGGCCCGGAGGACCGCAGACGCGGCACGACGTAGAAGACGCGGTGCCCGGCGGCGGCGAACCGGGACATGAGCTGCTGCGGGCGCTGGAAGCGGAAGTACCAGTCGATGATGGGAAAGCAGACGATGTCGTGCATTTCGGCGGCGACGGACGGCGCCGGCTCGACGTCGAGCGCGGCGGTGGGCGCCGGGGCTGGCGCCGGCTCCGGACTTCCCGCCATGCGGCGAAGCCCGCGGCGAATCGTCCACAGGAAACTGGCGAGCTTCCAGACTCGCGACCCTCGGATGTTTCGCAGCTCCTCGTTCTTCGCGTAGAGCTGCTGCTTCAAGTCCGAGATCTCGCGCTCGGCCTGCTCGAGACGTTCCCGGCTCTTTTCCTCCTCGTGGGCGGGCATCGGCCAGGCCCGATGCATGTCGGGCGAGACTCCTTCCCGGTCCGGCTCCGAAAAGGAACGTGCGGGATGCCGCTCGATGCCCATGAACTGGACGCTCAGGGATTCCGCCGCGATTCTAGCGCGGAACCTCGGGGGCCCCGGTGAGGGACCAGGAGTGATAGGCGGAGGTGACCTCGGAAGAGTCGCCGTCGCGGACCAGGCGGCCCTTGTGAATCCAGACGGTGCGGCGACAGTTCTCGGTGACCTGGGCGAGGTTGTGCGAGACGAGCAGGACCGTCTTTCCGGCCTTGCGGAAGGCGTCGATTCTCTCCTTGCACTTGGCCTGGAAGCGCTCGTCGCCGACGGCGAGCGTCTCGTCCACGAGCAGGATGTCGGGCTCCACGTCCGTCGCGACGGCGAAGGCGAGCCTCGCCGTCATCCCCGAGGAGTAGGTCCGGATCGGAGAGTCGATGAACTCCTCCAGCTCCGCCCACGCCACGATGCCGGGGAGCCTCCGGCGCATCTCCCGGCGGGAGAAACCCAGCAGCGCTCCCTGCAGAACCACGTTCTCCCGGCCGGTCAGCTCGTTGTGGAAGCCCAGGCCCAGCTCCAGGAGCGGGGCGATGCGCCCCGCCACGACGACGCGGCCCACCGTCGGGTAGAGGACGCGCGCGATGAGCTTGAAGAGCGTGGATTTCCCGGCGCCGTTTCTTCCGACCACTCCCACTGTCTCGCCCGGCTGGACGGTCAGGTCGAAGTCGCGGACCGCTTCGATCTCGTCGAAGACCACGAGCCGCTTCAACTTGCGGATCGTGTACTCCTTGAAGGACCGGATCTTCTCGCGGGGCACGCGGTACCGCAGCGTGACGCTCTCCAGCCGGATGGCCGGCCGCCCGTTGTGGCCGCTCACCGTCAGCTCTCGAAGGCGTACTGGTCGGCGTGCCGGCAGAAGTACGCCCAGCCCGTCAGCAGGGTGACGACCGCGATCGCGGCGGCGGGAACGAAGAACTTCGCCTCCGGGATCATGCCGTCGTAGATCGGCCGACGCACGGTCTGGATCAGGTAGAACATCGGGTTGAACCAGAGCGCGTAACGGTAGCGGGCGGGCACGATCGACGGGTGGTAGACGACCGGCGTCAGAAAGAACCAAGTCTGGACGAGGACGAGGTACATCTCGCGCACGTCGGAGAAGCGCGAGGCCAGGGTGAAGACGAAGAACCCGATCCCCGCCGAGAAGAGCGAGATGAGCACGACCGACACGGGAAGGAAGAGCCACGTCGGATGGAGCGGGAACCCCATGACGATCAGGATGAGCAGGAGCGGCAGGATCGAGAGCGCGAAGTTGACGAGGCCGACGGCGATGGAGCTGACGACGAAGACCGAGCGCGGGAGGAAGATCCGCTTGGTCATCTCGTTGGCGTCGAAGGTCTGCGAGGAGGCCGACGAGGTCGTCTGGGCGAAAAACGTCCAGAAGAGCGAGCCCGCCAGGAAGTACACGGGGTAGTTCTCGATCTGCTGCCGCAGCAGCGCCGAAAAGACCAGCGTCAGGGCCACCATGTTCAGCAGCGGCGCGAGCATCGTCCAGAAGACTCCCAGGACCGACCGCTTGTAGCGGATCTTGATGTCGCGGATCGCCATCTCGATCACCAGGTTCCGATAGGCCCAGAGCCCGCGGGCCTCCTCGACGAACCGCGGCGGTCGGCGCGCGGAGTCGTAGACGGGGACGTCTCGGCCCGCCAACGCCTCCGCGCTCACGCCGACCATCTTAGCGTCCTCCCCCGCCGCGACACGCGGCCCGCGGCGCGCAGCCCCCGCCGGGCGGCCAGCCGCAGGTCGAGGGAGGCGGAGAAGAGGCGGCCGAAACGGCGGGGGTCGCGGAAATAGAAGGTCTCAACACGGGGGAGGTCGGAGCGGTCGTCGGCCTCGGTCATCCGCGCGTGCCGGGTCGAGAACGAGGCGGAGAAGAGGGACGCCGCGGCGCCGCGGATGGCGGGGCTAGATCGGCCGCCCGGGTACGCGAAGAGCCTCGGGTCGATTCCGAGGCGCCGGCGGATCTCGCCGGCGGAGGATTCCAGCTGGTCGCGGATGCCCGTCTCCGGAAGCAGGGTCAGGTCTGCATGATCGCGGGTGTGGGCGCCGATCTCCGCGCCTTTCGCCGTCAGCGCCGCCAGGGCATCCCATCCCAGCAGTGGAGCGCGCGGGACCCAGGACGGCTGCGACGGCCAGTCGTTGGAGAGCCCCACGCGAGACGTCACCAGGAAGAGGGCGTAAGGAAAGCCGTGCGCTTCCAGGATCGGGGCGGCGTGCTCGGCGACGCCGGCGTAGCCGTCGTCGAAGGTCAGGGCGAAGGCGCCATCCCGGACGGGCGGCGATCCGGTGAGAGAGGAAGCGAGCCGCGAGGGCGCGACGACCTCGCGCCCCGATCTCGCGATGGCTTCGACGTGGGAGCGAAACTCCTCGGGCGAAACGGACAGGACCGAGCCGGTCCGGTCGATCGAGTGATAGGTCAGGACCGCGACCCGGGTCATGCGCTCTTCCGGCGCTCGAGGAGCGATTCGACGAGCGCGAGGTACTCGGAGAGATGTCTCTCCTCGAGCCACAGCCGCGTCGCCGCGTCGCGTCCCCTCGCTCCCAGCTCGGCGGCGAGCTCCGGATCGGAGGCCAGCCTGGCCAGGAGCGCCGGAAGCTCCGAGTCCTCTTCGAAAAGAAGGCCGCCTCCCGATTCCTCGACGATCTCCCCGAGACCGCCGCGCCGGCGCGCGACGACGGGAACGCCGCGCATCATGGCCTCGGCCGCGGCGAACCCGAAGGTCTCGAGGCAGCGAGAAGGCGCGACGACGGCGCGGGCGCCGGCCATCTCCTCGCCGACGCGCTCCGGAGTCAGCGGTCCGAGGATCCGGACGTTGGTGGTTCTTCTCGCCTCCTCTTCCAGCTGGTGCCTCCGGGGCCCGTCTCCGGCGATCCGGATCTCGGCGTTGAGGCCCGCCGCCGCCGCGACCAAGGCGTCCGGTCCCTTGGAGCGGTCGAGCCTTCCGGCGTAGAGGAAGACCGGGCGCTCGGGGACCGGCGAGCGCGCGGACGCCTCGGGAACGAAGAGCGGCAGGACTCGCATCGGGAAGTCGAGTCCCTCGGCCCGGTGGCGCTCCATCGTGAACCGCGACGGCGAGAGAAAGAGGTCCACGTTGCCGAGCGAGTCGCGCAGAAACGGCCCGTAGCGCCAGAGCTGCGGGGGCCGGTCCGAGAGCACCTGGCAGGAGAAGCAGGTCTTCCGGTCGCAGAGCTTTCGCTTCTCCTTCCAGAAGACGTGCGTCGGGCAGAGCAGCCAGTGCTCGTGGAGCGTGTAGAGCTTGACCGCACCCGGCGCGAGCGCGAGAACCCCGGGACCGCCGACGAGCGAGATGTTGTGAAAGTGGACGGCATCGAAGCGGCCGGGCGCGAGGACCCTTTCGAGTGCGCGTCTCTTGAAGAACGGCCTTCCGGTCATCTGCGTTGCAAGCGGCGATAACGGACCCGCGGGACTCTCCAGCCGCACGACCTCCACGCCGAGCGGAGGAGCGGAGGAGCGGAGGAGCGGAGGAGCGGAGGAAGCGCCGCCGCAAATCCGGTAGGCATCCCGGCACGCGACGACGGTGACGCGATGGCCGCGCCGCACCAGCGCCTTCGCGAGCCGCTCGACGTAGAGCCCGTCTCCGCCGAAGCTCTCGGGCGGATAGAACGTCGTGACCATCGCGAACGACCGCGAGGTCACGCTCCCGCCGCCTCCTCGGCGGCGCGCTCGACCGCCGCCGCCGCGATGCCCCAGGTCATCGCGCGGGCCTTCTCCCGCGCGGATCCGCCGAGCTTCGCGCGTGCCCCGGCGTCGTCGCGGACGAGCTCCAGATGGAGGGCCAGCTCGGCGGCATCCTCCGGATCGAAGAGGAGCGCGTCCTTACCCAGGATCTCCGCGGCCGCCGTGGTCCGCGAAAGGATCGCGGGAATCCCCACCGCCGCCGCCTCGACCGCCGGCAGGCCGAAGCCTTCGTCGAAGGAAGGGAGGACGAGCGCCAGCGCTCCCGCGTAGAGGTCCCGCAGCGCCTCGTCCTCCAGATCCGACATCGTCTCGATGCGCCCCGCCAGGTTCTCCCTCGCGATCAACGAGGCGACCTCCCCGGCATGGAAGAGGTCCGCCTTGAACGGCCCCGCCAGGATGAGGTCGATGCCCGGCACGCGCTCCAGCGCCTCGAAGAGCACGCCGATGTTCTTGTGGGGCGAGAGCCCGCCGACGAAGAGGATGTACGGCCGGGGGCGGACGAACGGGGAAGCGGGAGCGAGGAAGATCGGGTCCGGCGCCTCCGGCGCGACCACGATCTTGTCCGGGTCGATGCCGTAGACCTCCGCGATCCCGCGCCGGGAGTGCTCCGAGACCGTGAGGATCCGCTTGGCCCGCCGGATCGCCACCGATGTCTTCCACTTCCACCGGTCGGCCGCGAGCGCGCTCTCGAAGACGAGGATCGGGTAGCGCTCGGCCGTGACGTCGTGGATGACGAGGACCTCCGGCGTTCCCGGGACCGGGACGTAGGTGTGCGGCGAGGGAAAGAGGAGCGCCGCGAACTTCCCTTTCGAGAGCCCCCGGCTCATCCGGAGCATCGAGCCGAGGGACCTCCGGTGGTGCGCCGCGGCGCCCTCGAAGGCCGCGACCTTCGAGAGGATGACGTGGCGGGGAATCTCTGGCGACAGCGGCAGGACCGCGGCGGTCGGCGAATCCAGCGCCAGCACCCACTCGTGGCGTCCGCGCTTCGCGAGCTCCGCGTAGAGGCCCCGCAGGAACCTCCCGTACCCGCGCGGGTTGGTGAAGGAGCCCGCTTCGATCCCGAAACGCATCAGGTCACCCTCGCGGTGGAGCTTCCCTCTCCCAAGAGGTACCCCGCCAGCTCTCCGAGCGTCCAGGCGGCGACGTAAACCAGCAGAAACGGAAGCGAGCGCAGCAAGGCCATCGTCCCCCGGACGCCGCTTCGTCCGACGACGCGCCGGGCGATGCGAAGAACGAGCAGCTCCGGAAGGATAACGGTCGCCGCCGCGCCGCGGATCCGGCCCGCGGGGCCGGTTCGCGAGGCGCGCATTCCCGCGTAGGAGCGGGCGATGCGGAACTTTTCGGCGGTGAAGCAGGGAAAGCCGTACGTCCGCGTCACGGCGACCTCGGCCCCGGCCTCGCATCGGAAATCGAATCCCTCCCGGGCGAGGGCCTCGTGGAGGAACGTCTCCCAGGCGCCGGCGGAGAGGTGTTCCCCGCACGCCTCGATCGCGGAACGCTTGTAGGAGATGTTGACGCCCGGCAGGCTCGACACAAGTCCCGCGGGCATCGGCGCCATGTGCTCGCTGTACTCGGCCAGGAATGCGGCGAGGCCGGCGGCTCCGGCTCTCTCCGGCCCGGCGATCGAGCCTCCGACGGCCGCGCCGCCGGGCGACGCCGCGTGGCCGCGCAGCATTGCGCCGGCCCAGTCCGGCCCCGGGCGGACGTGCTCGCCGAGAACCGCGACGACCGGCGCTCCCGCCGCTTCGATGCCCTTCGCGCGCATTTGCGGGATCGTCAGCCCTTCGGCCAGGATCGTCCGCGTCCGGGCAACCCGCCCGGCGATCGCCTCGGCCTCTCCGGTTGGCAGGCGCGACACGACCAGGATCTCCAGCTCCAGGGCCTCCGCCTGCGGCTCGAGCGCGCGGAGGCAGTCGGCGAGAAGCGTGCCGCCCCGAACCGCGGGAATCACGACCGACATCCTCGGTTCCCGCTCGCTCACGGCCGCCGCTCCTCGAGGTACTCCGCGTCCACGTTGACGTCCCAGACGTCGTGGGTTTCTCCCAGGAGGTTTCGCGCGGCGTAGCAGGCAGTCAGCATCGAGTGGTCCTGGTTGTTGTAGCGGTGCTGGCCGTTGCGCCCCACGAGCTGGACATTCTCCAGGCGCGAGAGCCACTGCCGCACGAGAGCGAGGTTCTCCCGGTATCCCGGGTCGTAGATGGGATAAGCGTCGGGCACCCGCACGACCGATCCGTCGGAGACCTCGCGCGCGTTGAAGAGCTTCAGGGTCTCTCCTTCACGGGCGGCGAGCGCGATCAGGGCGTCGTCCGACTCGGTCCACATCTCGTCGTCCTTCCAGACGAAGTACTCCATGCCCAGGCCCGTGCGCTTGCTGTCGGGGACCATGTCCGGGCTCCAGTTCTTGAAGTTCTGGATCCGGCCGACGCGCACACCCGGCGTGTGCACGTAGATCCAGTTGTCGGGGAAGAGATGCTGCCGCTCGATGATCAGGCCGACCATCAGGAAATCCCGGTGGCGGAGCGACCGCGCGGCGGCCAGGACCTCCTCCGGCGGCGGAGGGTCCATCGCGGCGATCAGGTCGCGCACGGGCATGGAGGAGATGATCTCTCCGACCGGCACCTCTTCGCCGCCGCGAAGGACGACGGCCACGGCCCGGCGGTCCACCCACCGGACCCGCGCGACCGCCGCGTCGAGCCGGACTTCGCCGCCGCGCTCCGCGACCAGGTCCCGGCAGCGCTCCCACATCTGGCCCGGCCCGAGCCTTGGGTAGCGGAACTTCTCGATCAACGAAGTCGGGACCTCTCCTCTCCTTCGCCCCAGGATCGCGTGCTTGAGAGCCCGTCCTAGCGACAGGTTGCGGATGCGCTGCGCCGCCCAGTCCGAAGAGAGGTCTTTCGTCGAGATGCCCCAGACCTTCTCGGTGTACGACTTGAAGAAGATGTTGAAGAGCCGCTTGCCGAAGCGGTTCGTCACCCACTGCTCGAAGGTCTCCTCGACCGGGAGCGGGTTCAACCTTGCCAGAAAGTAGCTCGCCACGACGCCCACCGCCGCGCGCGGTCCGAGCCCCGAGAGCGCGTTGACCGGCTGGATCGGGTAGTTGAAGAAGTGGCCGTCGTAGAAGATCCGCGAGAGCCTCGGCCTCGTCAGGAAGTCCTCGCCCAGGATCTCCTCCCACATCCGCTCGACCAGGGGGACCTTGGTGAAGAACCGGTGACCGCCCAGGTCGAACCGGAACCCGTTGTGGCGGACGGTGCGGGCGATTCCGCCGACGGTCCCGTCCTGCTCGAGCACGAGGCTCGGCACCCCGTTCCTGGAAAGCTCGTATGCGGCCGTGAGTCCCGCCGGCCCGGCGCCGATCATGACGATCGGCCCGGATTGCGTCCGGTCGCTCATCGGTCTCCCTTCACGTAGCCGATCGCTTCCCCGAGAGACCACACGAGGAGAAAGACCGCCAGGTACGGAAGGCCCCGGCGAAAACCTGCCGCGCGGCCGCGCTCTTCCGAGCGCCGGCGGATCCGCAGGAGCATGGCGGCAGCGGCCGCGGGAAAGAAAAGCGCGCGCAGAAGGCGCCCGGGAAGCGCGAAGAGGCGGGCGCGGTGGCGGCCCGACGCGATCCCGTGACGGAAACGGTTCCGGCAGAAGGCGGAGAAATCGGCGGATCGTCCCTGGTGGACCACCATGCGCGGCGTAACGCGCAGGCGCCGGCCGCCGGCGAGGAGCGCCGCGTCCACCTCCGTCTCCCAGAAACCGTTTTTCCATGTCTCGCGCAGCGGCTCGATCGCCTCGCGGCGATAGACGGCGTTGTCGCCGGGGAGGTCCTTCACGTCCTTGTCCGGAAAGGGGAGCAGGTAGGAAGAGTACCGGCAGAGGTGGATCGCCCAGTCGAGGCGTCGCATCGCCGGCTCGGGCTCGATCGCGCCCCCGACGCCCGCGAGATCCGCGCTCAGCGCTTCGCGCATCGCCCGCCCCCAGCCCGGATCCGGGGTCATCGAGCCGAGCGTCAGCGCGACGATCCGCCCGCGCGACCTCGCGATGCCGCGCGCCCAGAGCGCCGGGACGAGGACGCCGGGACTTCCTTCCTCGATGATCAGCTCGTCGCCCGCGGAGGGATCGAGCTGCGCGAGGAAAGCCTGTCGCGGCTGCTCCGGCGCGGCCGATCCGAAGGGCGCCGCCATCACGACCGACAGCGTCTCCCTCATTGGCCCGGCTCGCGGGTCCACACCGTCACGGACGCATCGCCGACCGTCGCGGGGAACCGGATCTGCTCACGGTAGTGCTCGCGGATGTAGGAGTCGAGCCCGGGCCGCTCCAGCCGAAGTCCCCTGGAGAACGTCGTCAGCAGCCAGATCTTCTTTCCGGCGGAGGCGCGCTCGGCGGCCGCCAGCTCTCCGGCGTCGTTGGCTTCGAAGGATTCCCCGGGCACGAGGCCGCGCGGGGGGCCGTAGAAGCGAAGGCCCCACTTCGCCATGTAGGCCGCCACGACCGGCTCTCCGGCCGCCCGGCGGGCGAGGACCCAGTCGAGGCTGACGCGGTTGGGCTGCTTGGGCGTGCGGTAATAGCCGGGCAGCGAGATCGCCGCGAGGGCCGCGAAGCCCGCGGCGACGGCGACGGGAAGGAGCCGCGCCATGCCGGCCGCGCGTCCCACCGGGGTCGCTTCGAGAGCGCCCACGGATGCGGCCGTCAGGATCCAGGCCGCGGGGAGCGCCCACAGGAAGAAGCGCGGGGTGAAGTGGAAGCGCTGAAGAAGGAGATAGACGGCGGTCACGGCGAGCGGCGATACGAGGACCGCCGTATAAAAGATGTTGCGGCGGAAAAAGAGCAGCAGGCCGGCGCCCCCGGCCGCCGCAAAAGGAAGGAGAGCGAGGAACGTCTTCGCTCCGATCCCGGCCGCCAGGCCCCCGGCCAGCTCCCCCCAGAACTCCGCGGAAAACGGCGAGTAGCCGCCGGCGGCCGAGCGGAAGGTCGCGTCGGAGAAGGCTTTCAGCTTCGGGAGGAGCTTCGAGTAGACGCCAATGCTCAACAGGCCGGCCGCCGCCCACGCGGCCACCGCCCTCGTGGCTGCGAGCCGTGCGGGCCGCCGCCAGTCGCCGGGAAAGAGTGCGCCGCCGGCGTAAGCGATCGCGTGGCCGGCCACGAGGAAGACCGCCTGGAGGACCGACGCGATCGCGAGAAACATCACCGCGGCGTAGAGGACCCAGTCCGAGGGGCGGTTTCTCTGGAGCCCGCGGAAAAAGAACGTCGTGCCGGCCACGCCGAAGAAGAGCATGCCCGTGTAGCCGCGGCTGTTCTGAGAGAAGAAGACGTGGTGGTACGAGACCGCCAGGAGAAACGCGGCGAGGAGCGCTTCCCGGCCGCGCAAGGCGACGCGGCCGAGAGCGTAGACCGCGGGAACGGTCGCGATCCCGAAGAGGGCGGCCGGCAGCCGCACCGCCCACTCGGCCGGACCGAAGATCCCGACCATCGCCTTGACGAGCAGCGAGTTCAAGGGATGGTTATTGAGGCTCTTGAAGACCGTGAAGACGTCGAGCCAGGAACCGTCGCGGTAGTCAAGCACCGTCGCGATCTCGTCGAGCCACAGGTCGGACCCGATCCGGTAGAGACGCAGGACGGCGGCGAGCGCCGTGATGGCGGCGAGCCACGCGAGGGGACGCCGGGAGGGTTGTTCGGGGATCAAGAACGTTCGGAGGCCGCCCGGTCGAGCCGGATCGTCCCGCGCGTCTGCGCGGACTCGTAAGCGGCGAAGACGGTCCGGAGGACTTCGCGGGCGTGGAGGGCGGCTGAGGGCTCGACGGCTCCCGTTCGGATCTTCTCGAGAAAGACGCCGAAGTGCGCGGCCGTCGCGGATGCGAACTCCGACTGGCGCGACGCGACGATCGAGCGTGAGGCGCCGCTCTTTTCCACGCGGGCCTCTCCGCCCCGCACGAGGCTCGCTCGCAGCCGCGGGCGGCGGCGGTTTCGCACCATGTCCACCGAGAGACGGGCGACGCCGCCGAGCGACAGCCGGATCGAAGCCTCCTCCGCGTCCAGCCTCATCTCCAGGTACCGCTCCGGAGCCTGCGAGACGCGGTTGAAGTTGAAGGTCGCGACGCGGTCCTCCGGGAAATCCACCATCGCGACGACCAGCACGTCCGCGTCGATCCGCTGGGGGACCTTCGGTGTCCGCGCGGTCACGGCGGCGGGCAGGGCGCCGAAGAGGAAGCAGGCCAGGTCGAGCGCGTGCGTCCCAAACTCGTAGAGCGTGGACTGGACGAGCGAAGCGCGCCAATTCTTCTCGTGGGAGGGAGGGTGGAACATCTGCTGCCAGGCCTGGATCTGGTAAGCCTTCCCGAATTCCCCCGCCGCGAGGCGCCTCTGCGTCTCGCGGTACGGCGTCATGTATCGGTACTGGTTGTTGACGACCAGCAGACGCCCCGCGCGCCGCGCCGTGGCGATCAGGTCGTCGGCTTCCTCGACGGAGGAGACGAAGGGCTTTTCCAGGAACACGTGCGCGCCCGCCTCCAGCGCCGCGCGGGCGTGCTCGTGGTGCATCGCCGGCGGGGTCCCGATGACCACGACGTCGGGCCGCGTCTTCTCCAGCATCTCCGGGATCGTCGCGAAGAGCGGTGGGATCGGCGCCGCCTTCCCCGCGAGGCGGACCGATTGCGGCGACGGCTCGACCGCGCCGACGAGCTCGACCTCGGGAAACCGGGCCAGAGCCGGCAGATGGATCCGCGCAGCCACGCCGCCGAGGCCGATCAGCGTCGTCTTGATTTTCACGAGGAGCCCCGTTTATCACTCTTTCGAGCCAGCAGGACCTGCGTGTCGCCCGCCGCCAGCGTCCAGGGCAGCCGGCTCACCACGAAGTCCTCCACCCGAACGTAGAGATCCATCAGCGAATTGACCGGCGCCGGAGGAACCCTCGTCGAGAGCCCTCCTCCCGACTCGTGGTTCTGCGCCTTCCGTTGCCGCCCTTTCGACATGGCCCCGGCCAGCGGATGAAGGACCAGATGCCTTTCCACGCGGAACCCCGCACGCGTGAGCAGCTCGGCCAATTGTTGCCGTCCATACTGGCGGTGCTGAGCTTCCGTCGGTGCCGTAGGGGAGGGGCTTGCCCCTCCCGCCCCGTCGTGCCCTAGATTCACCCTGACACAAACCACCCCGCCCCTT
Organism: Thermoanaerobaculia bacterium; assembly: GCA_035263845.1. Taxonomy (GTDB): domain Bacteria; phylum Acidobacteriota; class Thermoanaerobaculia; order UBA5066; family Gp7-AA6; genus JAWOLE01. The sequence goes on from DATFQY010000125.1 coordinate 54,844, forward strand.
TTCAAGACACGCAGCGTCCCGAGTAAAGCTCGCGAATCCTCCTCGCCGTCAAGATGCTGAAGCACATCGTTGGAGAACACGACGTCCACTGACTCCGACGCGACAGGCAACTCCGCCGCCGACCCAACGATCAGTCCTCGTAATCCGCGCCCCCGAGCAAACTTCAGCGCATCCCAGGAAACGTCCGCGCCGACGACGCGGACCTCCGGCCATCTCTCCGTGACTTCTTCCAGCAGTCCCCCCGCCCCGCACCCCGCATCCAGCACGACCGCCCCCGGCGCCACGAACGGCTCGACCATCTCCAGCGCCACCCGCCGCACCGACCGGCACCACCAGTGCCGCCTTTCCAGATCGTCGAGCCTCTCGTAATAGGGCGCCGTCAGGATCTTCGGCGCAGCGCGGTCGTCCGTGTTCAACGTCGCGGCGCTCCGCGGACGAAGTGCTTGCCGGCGCCGATCAGGAACGCGGCGCCGGATTCGGCGAAGTACGCCAGGTGGAGGGGGATCGCCCGGACGGCGAACGCCCATCCGCGCTGCCGGGCGAGAAAGGCGATCGCGTCGCTCCCGGCTCCCGCGGCGACCGCCGCGAAGAAGAGAGCCGCCCAGGGGAACTTCCGGCGCGCCACCGAGAACGGCAGCGACGCCAGCGCGAGGCCCGTGGCCGCGACGCCCACGCGGTGGCGAAGTCCCAGGTTCAGGTCATCCGGAAGGCCGCCGGACGACAGGAGAAGCTCTGTCCACGGAACGCCGCGGTCGAAGACGTCGGTCCTCAGGAGGCCCGTCAGGGTCCAGTTCTTCAGGTGAGTCCCCTGGGCCGCCTTGACCACCCGGATCCGGCCGCCGGCACGGAGAAGCCGGCCCCCGAGCTCGATGTCCTCGATCGAGGGGCGCGGGTAACGCTCCGCGTCGAAGCCGCCGGCCGCCAGGAACGCTGCCCGACGCACCGCGCCGAGCCCCGCCCAGAAGGTGAAGGCCTCCTCGCGCCCGCGCTGGTGGACGTAGTGGTGCATGAGGTTCTTGTATTGGGACGTGAAGTTCGTCCCGGGCGGCGACGTGTCGTAGGAGCCGAAGGCGGCGACCGTGGAGGAATCCCGGTCGAGCTCCTCGACGAGCAAACCCAGCGCGTCGGGCCGAGCGCAGACGTCCGCGTCCACGAAGACGACCACCTCGCCGGCCGCCGCGGCGACCCCGGCGTTTCGCGCTCCTCCGGGCCCCAGCCGCCGGGGCGTCTCGACCACGCGCGCTCCGCGGGCGCGGGCGACCTCGCCGGTCCCGTCGGTCGAGGGTCCGTCGTCCACGACGATGACCTCGGAGGGCCGGAGCTCCGATCGGGCCAGGGCATCCAGGCACGGCGGTAGGACGCGCGAAGCCTGGTGCGCGGGAACGACGACCGAGACCGTCGGCATGTTCTTGCGGCATCATAACTTTGCGGAAGGAGTGCTCTAGACTCCCGGCGTGCCCCTGAAGACAACGCAGGGTTTCTCCCGCGCGGCGGCGCGGGTCTTTTCCATTCTCGTCGTCCTTCTCGCCGTGCTGATCCTCGCGCGCGCCGTCCCGCTGGCCCGGATCTACCTGGAGAAGCTGCGGTCTCTGCACGGCGCGGCGGGGAGCGCCGCCGGTGTCCTCGCCGCGGCCGCCGCCGTCGCGGCGCTGACGGCGGGAATCCTCCTGCGCCCGAAAGCGACCGGCGCCGCTGTCGCGGCCGGAGCCCTGCTCCTGGTCGCTCTTTCCGGCAACGCGGGCGCGCTCCTCGCCGCTCTCGCGATCGTCGCAGTCACCTTCCTCGCGGGCGACGCGGTGTCTCGGATCCTGCTCGGCCGGGAGGCGGGGGAGGGCGATCTGTCCTCGGTCTTCGGCGCCGGGATCATCCTCCTCGGCCTCGCTCCGCTCCTCCTCGGGGAAATCGGGCTCTGGCGCCGGACCCCGCTGGTCGTTTTCGCCGCCCTCCTGAGCGCTCTGCGCTGGAGGCGCCTGGCGCCCCTCGCGCGAATCGCGCGGCGGACGGTCTGCGTTCCGTCCGGCGACTCTCCCGGAGTCCTCGAAGCCTCGTGGCTCGCGGTGACGCTGCTCTTCCTGTCGGCGGCGTGGGTGGGGGCGCTGGCGCCGGACTTCTCCTTCGATGCGCTCGCCTACCACCTTCCCGAGGCTCGGGACCTCGCGCAGCAGGGCTCCGTCGAGCCGATTCACGGGCTCGCCCCCCAGAGCCTTCTCTGGCACAACGAGGAGAACTTCCTCTCGCTCGGGTTTCTCTTCGGCGGCGTGAGGGTCGCGCGGCTCCTCCAGTTCTTCGTGGGCCTCGGCACATTCGGTGCCGTCCTCGCGCTGGCGCGGAGGCTCTCCGCCCGGGGGGCCGGTCCGCTTGCGCTCCTCTCGCTGGCCGCGTTTCCGGCTGCGGTCCTCCAGATGCGCGGGACCTACGTGGACTGGCCGGCGGCGTTCCTGGTCGCCGCCGCGGCGGCGGAGATCGCCGCGTCCCGGGAGGAGCCGCGAAGGCTCCTTCTCGCCGGGTTCCTCTTCGGCGGCGCGGTCGTCACGAAGCTCTTCGCCGTCCTTGCCGCTCCGGCCCTCTTCCTCCTGTACCTGCGCCGCGGCGGGGTCTCGGCCCGTCGGCTCCTTCTTCCCGCGGCCGGCATCCTGCTGGCGGCGATTCCCTGGCTCGCGTGGAGCCAGTCGCGGGCCGGCTTCCCGCTGGCGCCCTTCTGGTCGCCCAGGGCGGTGCCCGTCGCGATGCGGGGCCTCTTCCGCTCCGTGCCGCGCGACGGAATCCCGGGCCGGGAGGACTCCGTGGCCGGTTTTCTGCGCACCCCGTACGACCTGACGTTTCATTCCCACGTCTTCGAGAAAAACGGCGACGGCTATGACGGGATGCTCCCGCTCCTTCTCGTCCCCGGAGTGGTCGGCTGGGGCGCCGCGGGCACCGCCCTCTTCCTGGGAGCGTCGCTGCCGGTCCTCGTCCCGTGGTTTCGCCTGGCGGATCCCTCGGTGCGGTATCTGATTCCGCTCTACCCGCTCTACGGCCTCTTCGCGGCCAACGGAGTCGTTCTCGCGACGCGGCGCTTCGCCGGGAGGGCCGGGCTTGCCGCCGGCGCCGCGCTGACGGTGACCGCGCTCTCCTTTCCCGTGCAGCTGGGCTCCTCGGGAGTCGAGTGGAAGGTCGCCGCGGGTCTGATGAGCCGCGAGGCCGCCCTGGAGGCGCGGGTTCCCTCGTACCGCTTCTGGAAGAAGGTGCGGCCCGACGACCGCGTCGTCTTCATCGGCGAGTGGGACTTCTTCCACTGTCCGACCCGCTGGATCGAGCGGGCCTTCTACCATCCGATCGTGAACTGGGGCTCGGACTCGGACACCTGGCGTCGCGGCCTTTCCAGGATGCGCGTGGACTGGGTGGTCGAGTCGGAACGGTCGCGGGAAGACCTCGTCGCGGCACTCCTGGGCAACACGCTCGAGCTGGTCGATCGAAACGGCGCCTCCTCGCTCTACCGGGTCGTCCGGTCCGCGCCCGCGTCTTCGGAGCGATGAGCAGCGAGACCGTCTCGGTGGTGATCGTCCACTACCGCACTCCGGAGGAAACCTGCGCCGCCGCCCGCTCCGTGGAGAAGACCGCTCCGGCAGCCGAGATCCTCGTCGTGGACAACGCTTCGGGCGATTCGATCTCCGAGCGCCTGTCCCGGGCCGCCCCGACGGCGCGCGTCGCGACCGAGGCTTCGAACCGTGGATATGGCGCCGCGTGCAACCGGGGAGCGCGGGAGACTTCGGGGGAGCTCCTCCTGTTTCTCAATTCCGATGCCCGCCTCTTGCGCGGCTCCGTCGAGGCCCTGATGAAGTCGCTGGAGTCCAGCCCGGGAGCCGCCGCGGCCGGCCCCCTTCTCCTCGATCCCGACGGGACGCCCCAGCCGTCCATCCAGCGCTTCCCGACGCCCTGGAGGATCTTCTGCGAGTCCTCGGGCCTGGCGTCGCTCTTCGGGGGCCGTGTCTTTCGGGGGCACACGAAGACGGCGGAGGACCACGGCTCGCTCCATGCGGTGGAGACGCTCAAGGGAGCGGCCCTCCTGCTTCGCCGCTCCGACTTCGAAGCTGCCGGCGGGTTCGACGAGACCTTCTTCCTCTACGGCGAGGAGACCGACCTGATCCGCCGCCTGGCGGACCGGTGTCGGGAGGTCCTCTTCGTGCCGCAGGCGGAGGTCGTCCACTCGGGCGGGGGCTCCGGCGGGGATGCGCTCTTCGGGCTGGTCCACGAGGGGTTGAGGCGCTACGTCCTCAAGCACCACGGCCCCGGCGCCGCCCGCTTCGCGGCGGCTTGCCTGTGGCTGGGCGCCACCGGGCGCTACGTCCTGGCGCTGGTGACCCCGGGCGAGGGGGGGAAGCGACGGAGGCTTCGCTACCGATCGGCACTCAAGGGCAATCGACAGATCCCTTCCTCTGGTCAATAGTCGAGCGCTGGAGCCCGGACGGCGGATCACCCCATCGGCTTCCCCAGCCCCTCCAGGGCACGTGGCTTGCATGAATCCCCGCCGGGTTTCTGGAAGGTATTGATTCGCAGCATCAACAACGTAAGAGGAAGGAAGCCGGCATGAGGTTGGGTCGTGTTGCGGTCGGCGCCCTGGCTTTTTTGTGCTCTTTGTGGACCTTTGCCCAGCTTTCCCGCGATGAAGTCCAGGCTCGAGGAGGAGGGCGAATCCCCTCCGGGCGGGACGTTACTTTCCGCGGCTCGGCGAACGGCGCCGAGGAATCGCCGGTCGCGGTCTTCGGATCGATCTCGACGGTGGGAAGCGGCAACCCGGCTTCCGCGCAGAGCCTGTTCGGACGGCGCGAGGACGCGTTTCTCGCCGCGGGCCCGCTCACGACCCCTTGTTTTTTCCCCGCTTACCTCACCGACGGCAAGTACTACTTCCAGGTGACCGATCCGAGCGGCGCGACGCTGCTCTCCACCGACGTCGTCTCCGAGCGCGCTGTGACGGTCAAGGGCGGGGTCCTCTTTTCCTATGACGGCAAGACCCACACGACCGACGGCAAGACGGCGTGCGGATCGCTGGCCGTCAACCTCATGCCGTACGCCGACGCGGGATCCCAGAAAGCGGCCTACGTCGTCTGGCTGACTCCGGCGGCCAACTTCGACGGCAGCGCGTCGGCGGTGGACAACATCTGCGGCGCCGGCTGCTTCCACGGGTTCCACGCCGACCAGTCGCTGAACTTCGGGTTCCGCGTCGAGGACAAGAAGTCCTGCGAGCCGACCTTCTGCGCCTCCGGAACGGTTTTCAACGACGCCAACGGCAACGGCATTCGCGACGCCGGCGAGAACGGCATCCCGGGCGTGACCGTCCGCGTGGCCGGCGGCAACGGAATGCTGCTGTCCGGCTTGAGCGGCCCGGACGGGTCCTTCCGGATCTGCGGGCTGACCGACAACGGCAACTTCCGGGTCTTCGAGGTCGCCCCCAACGGCTTCAAGACGACCGGCCCGACGGACCGCGACATCTCGCGGCGGGTCTTCTCGCGCGGCGGCTCTTTCATCATCGAGCTCTGCGACGAGGACGTCTCGACCCTCGACTTCGGCAACCAGGCTCTCCCCAACGCCATCGGCGGGTTCAAGTTCGAGGACTTGAACGCCAACGGCGCCCGTGATCCGGGCGAGCCGCCGCTGCCCGGGGTCACGATCGTCCTGACGGTCGCCGGCGGCACCACGCAGCGAACCGCCGTGACCGACGTCAACGGCAACTTCCTCTTCACCGACGTGACCCCCGGAAGCTACGTGCTGACGGAGGTCGTCCCGTCCGGCTTCTCGCAGACGAAGCCGGCAACCGACGGCATCCCGGTGACGCTCGCCTCGGGCGGCAGCTCGCTCGACAGCGTCTTCGGCAACTTCCACGGGATCCTGACCGGGACGGTATCTGGTCTGAAGTTCAATGACGCCAACGGCAACGGGGTCCAGGATCCGGGCGAAGGGGGATTGGCCGGCGTCACGATCACGCTCTCGGGCGGCGGCACGACGCGCACGGCCGTGACCGGCTCGGACGGCACGTTCTCCTTCACGGCGGTTCCCTTCGGGACGTATACGCTCTCCGAGACGCCGCCGGTGAACTTCGTCCAGACGGCGCCGCCGCCGCCGGGAACCATCTCCGTGCTCGTGGACTTCGGCCACCAGTCGGTGACCGGCGCGGCCTTCGGCAACCGCGCGATCCCGGGCTCGATCGCGGGGACGAAGTTCAACGACTTGAACGGCAACGGCGTCCGGGATGCCGGCGAGCCAGGGCTCTCCGGGGTCGTGATCACCCTGCGCAACAACGCTTCGGGCCAGGCCATCACCGCGACCTCCGACGCGTCGGGCAACTTCTCCTTCCTCGGCCTGCAGCCGGGGACGTACACGCTTTCCGAGACGGTGCCCGCCGGGTTCAACCAGACCGCGCCGGCGGCTCCGGGAACGTTCACCATCAACCTCGCCGCGTCGCAGAACGCGACGGGCTTCCTCTTCGGTAACCAGGCGCAGGGCCAGGGGGGGCAAACCGGGAGCATCTCCGGCACCAAGTTCAACGACCTGAATGGCAACGGCGTGCGCGATCCGGGCGAGCCCGGCCTGGCGGGCGTCACGATGCAGCTGCGCAACTCCTCGGGACAGGTCACGTCGCAGACGACGACGGCCTCGGGAGACTTCTCCTTCGCTCAGCTCCCGGCCGGGACGTATGTGGTCTCCGAGGTCGTCCCGCCGGGGTTCAAGCAGACGGCCCCGCCCGCGCCCGGCACCGCTTCGGTCACGCTCGCGGCCGGCCAGAACGTGACGGGGATTCTCTTTGGCAACCAGACGATCGCGACCGGGAGCGGCTCGATCTCGGGGATCAAGTACCTCGACATCGATGCCAACGGGGTCGTCAACGGGCTCGACCGGCCGCTCCAGGGGATCACGATCGTCCTGAAGGACTCCTCGGGTGCCACGCTGCGGACGACGTCGGGAGCCGACGGCACCTTCTCCTTCACGAACCTGCCGCCGGGGACCTACGTCCTGACCGAGGAGCTGCCGCCGAACTTCTTCCAGACCTTCCCGGGCACGCCGACCAACCCCGGGGGCTTCACGATCAATCTCGCGCCGGGGCAGAACGCGACCGGCTTCCAATTCCTGAACAAGTGCTGATTCGTCCTGCATGAGAGAACGCGGAGGCTTGACGATGTCGATGTCCAGAGTTCGATTCGGGATCCTGGGGATGGCCGGGCTGATCCTGTTCGGCGCGGGGACCGCGCTGGCGCAGAGGACGGAGGTCAGCGACCGCGTCCCGGCGTCGCTGGCGGGCGAGACCTACGTCGGAGTCCACGTGGGATACAGCTTCATCGGCCGCTACGAAACGAATTACTGCCCCTGCGATATTGACCAGAACGACTTCCTCTTTCCGGGAGTCCGCTTCGGCCACTACTTTACCGACCACTTCGCGCTCGAGCTGACCGGCCAGTATTTCCATCCCGACCACAACCATGCTCCCGAGTACTGGGAGGCCACGCTGGGCGGGCTCTGGAACTTCACGCCGACGATGCACGGATGGAATACGTACGTCGGGTTCGGCGGAGGCGTGTCGATTCATCCGAGCTGGGACAATGCGGAGTTCTCCCGGGAATCGAAGACGGGGCCCCTGGCCTACCTGGCCGTCGGATCGGAGTACCGCTTCAACAAGCTCGTCGGGCTGCGCCTGGAGGCCAAAGGCCAGTACAACTTCCACTACCACTACAACGAGACCGCGCTGGTCGGCGGCAGCGGCTTTACGCATGTGGTCGAGGTTGGCGGACATACGGACATCCAGCCCAATATCGGCGTGCTCTTTCACTTCGGCGGGCATGCCGCGCCGCCGATCGTGGAGGCGCCGCCAGCCATCGCGCCGGCCCCCGCGCCGCCGCCTCCGCCCCCTCCGGCGCCGGCTCCTCCGCCGCCGCGTGAGCCGGAGAAGCCCGCGGCGCCCCCGGTCGCGCCTCCTCCTCCGCCGCCGCCGGCCCCCGTGCGCGAGCCGATCGACTTCGAGCACGGCAAGTCGCGGGTGACCAACATCGCCAAGGCGAAGCTCGACGCCGTCGCGATGCGGCTGCGGGACAACCCGCGGGCCACCGTGACCGTCATCGGGTATCCGGACTCCGCCGGAGGCGCGCGGCAGGAGGGCCTGGCGCGCCAGCGGGCCGAGAACGTGAAGCAGTACCTGATCGACCGCCACCGCATCGACGCCTCGCGCATCACGACCCAGATCGACATGAGCGACACGTCCAACCGCGGAAAGGTCGTCGTCGTGACAATCAATCCTTAGGGAGTCCCTCTTCCGCCCGGCCGGGACCCTTGGAAAGGCCGGCCGGACATAAAACGCCCCCTCCCCGGAGGGGGCTTCTTTTTGAATCGCGTTCTCCTCGCTTAGAGTTTCGGCGGATGAAACCGAGGTTCTTTTCGACGCCCGCCGATCTCGCGAAGTGGTTCGAAAAGAACTCCGAATCCGCGACCGAGCTCCTGCTGGGCTACTACAAGAAGGGAACCGGGAGGCCGAGCGTGACCTGGCCCGAGTCGGTGGACGAGGCCCTGTGCGTCGGTTGGATCGACGGGATCCGCCGCAGCGTCAATGAGGAGTGCTACACGATCCGATTCACACCGAGGAAGGCGCGGAGCAACTGGAGCGCGGTCAACATCGCCCGGGCGAAGGCGCTCGAGCGTGAAGGCCGGATGAAGCCGGCGGGGCGCGACGCCTTCGCCGCGCGGCGGGAGTACCGGTACGGGATCTACTCCTACGAGCAGCGCCGCGACCGGCTCGAGGAGCCGTATGCTTCGATCCTGAAGAAGAACGCGGCCGCGTCGAAGTTCTACGACGCGCAGCCCGCGGGTTACCGGAAAGTCGCCGCATGGTGGGTCGTCAGCGCGAAGAGAGAGGAAACGCGAGAAAAGAGGCTCGCCGAGCTGATCGCGCTTTGCGCGCGCGGAAAGCGGATCCCCGGGTTCGATCGGGCGGAGCGGACGGTGCGGCTGAAGCCCCGCGGAAAGGGCGGGTCCTGACGTGAGGAGCCGCGCGCGTCCCGACGCGTCGTTGATAGCATCCGGCTGATCGTGAGCACAGACGCGACCGTTGCCCTAGAGCCTCTGGTATTGAAAGACGAGGAGGGCGGTGTCGTTCGCCTGTCGCTCAACCGCGGGAGCCGGTACAACCCGCTGTCGCTGGAGATGATCGCGGCGCTGCAGAAGGAGATCGACGCCGTCGCCGCGGACCCGGAGGCCCGCGTCGTGATCCTGGCGGCCGAGGGGAAGGGCTTCTCGGCCGGCCACGACCTGAAGGAGATGCGGGCCCATGCCGGAGACGAAGCGTGGCAGCGCCGGCTCTTCGACGATTGCAGCCGGATGATGGTCTCGTTGACGCGGATTCCGCAGCCGGTGATCGCGCGAGTCCACGGCATCGCGACGGCCGCCGGGTGCCAGCTCGTCTCCATGTGCGACCTTGCCGTCGCCGCCGAGACGGCGACCTTCGCCATGCCGGGGATCAACGTCGGCGTCTTCTGCACGACTCCCGCGGTCGGCGTCGCCCGCAACGTCGGGAGGAAGCGCGCCATGGAGATGCTCCTGACGGGCGAGCCGATCGACGCGAAAACCGCCCTCGCCTGGGGGCTCGTCAACCGCGTCGTCCCAGCCTCGGAGCTGGACGCCGAGATCGCGAAGTTCACGAAGATCCTGCTCGCCCGCAGCCCCTCCGTCGTCCGGCTCGGGAAGGCCGCCTTTTATCGGCAGATGGACCGGCCGCTCGAGGCGGCCTACGAGTCCGCCGGAGAGGTGATGGCGAAGAACATGTCCCTGGAGGACGCCGCCGAAGGCATCGACGCCTTCCTCGGCAAGCGTCCTCCAGGCTGGCGCAACCGCTAAGCGCTTCGCTTCATCAGGAAGAGGGCGGCCCCGGCGAGGGCCAGGACCAGGAGCCCGAGCATCGGCTGAGACAGCGTCGGCACGACAACCCCTGTGACCTGAACCGGGGTCGAGGTGCGGGTCGCGGTCGGCAGCACCGCGGTTGCAGTCCGGGTCGGTGTCGCCGTCGCGGTCACGGTGCCCGTCGGCCCGATCCCCTGGCACTCGCTGGTCTGGCATTCGAAGGCGCCGATCTCGCAGCCCGCGCCCTGGGGCCGCGTGATGCCGCGCTGGTCGGTCGATGGCGGCGGGCAGCCGGTCGCCGCGTTGATGGCCGGGCTCCCAAGGGTGAGCGCCTGGGTCTGGGTCGGCCCGCCGTTACTCGCGAGGCCCTGGAGGAGCGGGTCCGCGGACGGAAACGCCCCGCACGTCGTCCCTGGAAACTGCAGGTTCCCGCCGCCGTTGCCGATCGTTCCGAGGCAGTTATCGCTGGAGACAGGGTTGGCGACGATCGTGTTCGTGAGCGTCAACGTACCCGACCCGTTGCGAAGGTTTGCGCCGGAGTCGGTCTGGAGAAGGCTGTCCGCTCCATAACGCAGATCGGGGGGGAGAGGCGGGGAGGAGTTGGAGTCGATGGTGGTGCTGGTGATCGTCGCTGTGCCGCCGTTGTTGAAGATGCCACCGCCACCGCCGCCCTGGGTGGCTCCGGCGACGGTGTTGCCGACGATGGTGCTGTTGACGACGATGAGCGTGGCCCCGTCGTTTTCGATCCCGCCGCCGCCGCCCGAACCGTTGGTCGTGTTGCCGGTGATCGTGCACCTCGTCAACGTCACGGTTGCGGAAGGCAGAATGAAGATGCCCCCGCCGCCGAAGCCGGTGTTCGTGTTGTTGCTGATCGTGCTGTCGGTGATGTTCACGATCTGATTCGAGAAGCCTCCTTCGACGAAGATCCCGCCCCCTTCGTCGTTGCCGGTGTTGCCGGTGATGGTGGAATTCGTGATGTTCGTCGTGCCGTTGAGAAAGAGGCCGCCTCCTTGATCGTTGCTGCTCGTGTTTCCGCTGATGGTGCTGTTGGTGATTGTCACGTTGCCGGCGAAGATCCCCCCCCCCTGGTCCGAGGTCGAGTTTCCACTGACGGTGCTGTTGGTCATGTTGACGGTCCCGCCGAAGATGCCGGCCCCCTGGTCCGTCGTCTGATTGCCGCTGACCGTGCTTCCCGTCATCGTCACGGAGCCAATATTGATGCCCCCGCCCTGGCCGGTGGCGACATTGGAGCTCACGGTCGAGTTGGTCATCGTCAGGGTCCCGGCCTCGATTCCGCCGCCGGCTCCGAACGGAGTCCCGGTGACGTTCTCGGTGACGACCGAGTTGTTCAGTACAACGGTGCCGGAGTCCGCCAGAATGCCACCACCGTCCTTGACCGTGCTGGTCGCGGTCGAGCCGTTGGTGACCTTGACCCCGTTCAACGTCAGCGTGTGGACCCCGATCACCTCGAATACCCGGTCCGAAGCGTTTCCGTCGATGGTCGTCGTCTGGGCGCCGGCGCCGTTGATCGTCAGGTCATTGGTGACGTCGAGGTCGCCCGTGGCGGCGGCCTGCTCGTTGACGCCGGTCAGTATGAGGACGTACGGCCCGGCCGGGAGCGTGATCGTGTTGCTGCCTCCCGCGGCGTTGGCCGCGATCACCGCGTCGCGAAGCGTGCACCTGGTGGCGTTGCAGGCTCCGTCGTTTGTGTCATCCGTCGTCGTGACCACGAAGGTGACGGCGGAAGCGGGGACAGCGAGGAGGAGCGCGAGCAGAGAGACCGTGGCAGCGATCCGAGTTCCAGCCGGCATTGCGTACCCTCCTGAAAAGGAATCTTCGAGACCATCGCTTCTTCGACGAGGTCCTGGCAGCCCGGACACTCCGAGACCGCGAAAGAGAGCCCGAAACCTGCCCATCACGCTGTCGCAAGCATAGGCTGAGGCAACTCGGTCCCATAACAGCCCTAGAGGGCCGTACCGGATGTGAGTCATGGCTTCCCCCTGCTGTTTACCGCGCGCAAAGAGCCCAGACCGGATCAGGGAGGGCCGGAGGGCGGCGCACCTGGACTTCGGTCGGCCATGGCACGAGGTTCAGAACTATCTGACCGGCCGGCCAGGGATCGGCCTCTTTCATTCTCAAAACAAAGGAGATAGATTGGTCTTGAATGAGACGGCAACGGAGAATCCCGGGCGATCCTAAAGACCTGGCAACGGCCGCCTTCCGCCTGAACGGAGAGCCCGTGGAGGTTGCTTTCGCCCCTCACAAGACCCTCCTCGAGGTCCTTCGCGAGGACCTGCGGCTCACGGGGACGAAGCACGGCTGTGAGCTCGGCGAGTGCGGGACCTGCGCGGTCCTCGTGGACGGGAAGCCGGTCCTCTCCTGCCTCTACCTCGGCCTCGAGTGCGAGGGCAAAGCCGTCGAGACGGTCGAGGGAATGGCGGACGCGCGCGGTCTCCATCCGCTCCAGAAGGCGTTCGCCGACCTCGGCGCCGCGCAGTGCGGCTACTGCACGCCCGGGTTCCTCTTGACGGCGAAGGCCCTGCTGGAAGAAAACCGCCGTCCCACGCGAGGCCAGATCAAGGAAGCGCTCGCCGGGAACCTTTGCCGCTGCACCGGCTACCTCAAGATCTTCGAGGCGGTGGAGCTCGCGGCGGCGTGGATGCGCGGCGAAGAAGTGGAGCCGCCGAAGGAGTCTCTCTACGGAAGGGATTTCGACGAGAGCGGACTCCTCCCGGTCCACAGATGAGCCCCCGAGTCCCGGGTCCCGAGTCCCAACTCCCGAAGCCGCGCACGCGCGTGGTCGGGCGTCCCTATCCCAAGGTGGACGCGGCGGCGAAGGTGGCGGGGCAGACGAAGTTCGCCGACGACATCTTTCTGCCGCGGATGCTGCACTGCAAGCTCCTCCGGTCGAAGGTCGCACATGCCCGGCTCTTGCGAGTGGACGTCTCGAAGGCGCTGGCGATGCCCGGCGTCGTCGCCGCGGCGACCGGAAGCGACCTGCCGATCTCCTTCGGGATCCTCCCGGTCTCCCAGGACGAGCACGCGCTGGCGCTGGACAAGGTCCGTTTCGTCGGCGATCCCGTCGCCGCCGTCGCCGCCGTGGACGAGGACACGGCCTTCGACGCCCTGGACGCGATCCAGGTGGAGTACGAGCCGCTGCCTCCCATCGCCTCGATCGAGGACGCGGTCGCGAAGCCTTCGCCCCGCATCCACGACTACGGCGACGGAGGCAACTTCCACAAGCTCGTCTCGATGGAGTTCGGGGAGGTGGAGGAGGGCTTCTCGCGCGCCGAGAGGGTGTACGACGACCTCTTCTTCTACGAGGGCAACACGCATATCGCCCTCGAGCAGCACGCGGCGGTCGCCGACTACGGCCCGGACGGCAAGCTTGCGCTCTGGTCCTCGACGCAGACTCCCCATTACGTCCACCGCGCGCTGGCGAAGGTCCTCCAGATGCCGGCCTCCCGGATCCGGGTCATCGCGACGCCCAATGGGGGCGGCTTCGGCGGCAAGTCCGACCCCTTCAACCACGAGATCGTCGTCGCTCACCTCTCGCGAGTGACCGGGCGGCCGGTCAAGATCTGCCTGACCCGGGAGGAGGTCTTCTACTGCCACCGCGGGCGCCACCCGACGCTGATGAGAGTCAAGACCGGCGTGAAGGAGGACGGCGCCATCACCGCGATGCACTTCCAGACGGTGCTCGATGGCGGTGGCTACGGCTCTTACGGCGTCGCCTCGACCTATTACACCGGCGCGCTCCAGACCGTGACGTACAAGGTTCCCGCGTATCGCTTCGACGGCGCCCGCGTCTTCACCAACAAGCCGCCGTGCGGCCCCAAGCGCGGCCACGGGACGCCTCAGCCGCGGTTCGCCCTGGAGGTCCAGCTCGACAAGATCGCCTGCGACCTCGGCCTCGACCCGGCGCAGATGCGCAAGTCGCACCTCCACCCGGCGGGCGGGCTGACGGCCAACTACCTCCAGGTCGGCTCGATGGGGCTCGGCCCCTGCATCGACAAGGTCGTCGAAGCCTCGGGATGGAGGGAGCGGCGCGGAAAACTTCCGCACGGCCGGGGTCTCGGGATCGCGTGCTCCTCCTACATCTGCGGCGCGGGCCTGCCGATCTACTGGAACTCGATGCCGCAGTCGGGCGTGCAGCTGAAGCTCGACCGTGGCGGAGGCGTCACGGTCTTCTGCGGCTCGACCGAGATCGGGCAGGGGAGCGACACGATCCTCGCGGCGATCGTCGCGGAGGTCCTCGGGATCGATCCCTTCGACATCCGTGTTGTCACGGGGGACACGGACCTGACCCCGGTGGACCTGGGCTCCTACTCCTCGCGCGTGACGCTGATGACCGGCAACGCCGCGATCCAGGCCGCCGAGCGCGCCCGGGAAATGCTCGCCGACGCGGCGTCGGGCAAGCTCGAGGTTCCCGCGTCGAGGATCGCGTTGGCCGAGGGACGCGTCTTCGACAGCGAGGACCCGGACCGCGGGATCGCTTTCGTCGAGGCGGTCGTCGCCGCCGAATCGAAGTTCGGGACGCTCGGCACGGTCGGCTCGTACACGCCGCCCTCCTCCGCCGGGCGTTACCGCGGCGCGGGCGTCGGCCCGTCTCCGGCCTACTCCTACTCGGCCGCTGTGGCGGAGGTCGAGGTGGACCCCGAGACGGGAATCGTGACGGTCCCGAAGGTCTGGATCGCGCACGACGTCGGCAAGTGCATCAACCCCGTCCTCGTCGTCGGCCAGGTCGAGGGGTCCGTGTACATGGGCCTGGGCGAGATCCTGATGGAGGAGATGGCCTACCGCGCCGACGTCAACGGGAACGTCGTGCACAAGTTCCCGTCGCTCCTCGAGTACAAGAGCCCGACGACGAAGGAGATGTGCGACGTCGAGACGTTCCTCGTCGAGGACCCGGACCCCAACGGCCCCTTCGGCGCGAAGGAGGTGGGGCAGGGGCCGCTCCTTCCGATGCCGCCGGCCGTCGCCAACGCGATCTACGACGCCGTGGGCGTGCGCATCGACGAAGTCCCCGCGACTCCGGAGAAAGTCCTGAAGGCCCTCGAGGCGAAGGTGCAGGGGAAGGCCGGGCGCTACGGCCCGACCGCCTTTCCGGAAGTTCCCTATCCGGAACCGCTGCGCATTCTCACGCCCGAGCAGGGCGGCGACGGCCGGGCCGCCGAAGCCGCGGCCACCGGCGCGGGCGGTGTCCGATGATGCGGCTGCCGAAGTTCCGGTACTTCGCGCCGGCCACGGCGCGCGAGGCGGTGCGTCTGAAGGCGCAAGCCGGGCCGGACTCTTCCTACGTCGCCGGAGGAACCGACCTCTATCCGAACATGAAACGGCGCCAGCAGACGCCGAAGGTCGTGGTCAGCCTCTCGCGGATCCGGGCGCTCGGGAGGATCCGGGCCTCGAAGGACGGCGGTGTCTCGATCGGGTCCGCGGCTTCGCTGGCGGCGGTCGAGAGCCACCGGCGAATCCGGCGGTCGTGGCCGGCGCTCGTCCACGCCATCGAGGAGATCTCCACCCCCCCGCTGCGAAACATGGGCACGCTCGGCGGGAACCTCCTCCTCGACACGCGCTGCAACTACTACGACCAGAACTACGAGTGGCGCCAGGCCATCGACTTCTGCATGAAGAAGGACGGGCAGATCTGCTGGGTCGCGCCGGCATCGCGCAAGTGCCTCGCCGTCCAGTCCGCCGACTCGGTGCCGGTCTTGATCGCCGTCAACGCCCGTGCCGTGCTCCTTTCGCCCGAGGGGGAGCGGGAGCTTCCCGTCGAGGACCTCTACAGAAACGACGGGATCGCGTACCTGACCAAGCGCCCGGAAGAGCTGTTGACGGAGATCCGCCTTCCCGCGCCGGAGGGGTGGAAGGCGAGCTACCGCAAGCTCCGCCGGCGCGGCGCGTTCGACTTCCCGGTTCTCTCCGTCGGCGCCGCGGCCCGGCTCGACGGCGGCCTCGTCCGCGAAGCGAGGCTCGTGCTCGGAGGCGTCGCCTCGGCGCCGGTGCGGCTGACGCGGTCCGAGGAGATCCTCCGGGGCCGCCCCCTCGATGGGACGGCCATCTCCGAGGCCTCCGAGGCGGCCTCCGGGCCGTCCCGTCCCATGGACAACACGGACTTCTCCTTTCTCTGGCGCAAGGAGATGACCCGGAAGTATGTCGCCGCGGCCCTGCGGGAGATCGCCGCCCGCTGAGAGCGGGAATTCCTCGGAAGACGCTGCGTTTTGACTCACGGCCCGGAGGACGTGACTGCTGCGCGGCTTGACCGAATTGAGCGAATCTGCTACACTAGCTCTCTTCTCGTATCACTCGCCTTTCGCACGCTACCGCGCCGAAGTTCGAGATTCCCAACGGGAAGTCGGTTCCGCCGAGCGGCGCGACGGGGTCGGAAAAACAGGACGCCGGAAGAGGATTCGGTTCGATGAAGTTGTACGTTGGTAACCTTCCCTATTCCACGAGCGAAGAGGATCTTCGCAATCTCTTTTCGCAGTACGGAAACGTCGAGTCCGTGGCTGTGATCACCGACCGGGAGACCGGGCGGTCGAAGGGCTTCGGATTCGTCGAGTTCGGAGACGACGGAGAGGCTCGCAACGCCATCTC
Source organism: Thermoanaerobaculia bacterium (assembly GCA_035263845.1). Classification (GTDB taxonomy): domain Bacteria; phylum Acidobacteriota; class Thermoanaerobaculia; order UBA5066; family Gp7-AA6; genus JAWOLE01. The sequence goes on from DATFQY010000125.1 coordinate 71,296, forward strand.
GGCCCTCTCGGGCCAGGAGTTCGGCGGACGGGCTCTCACGGTCAACGAAGCGCGCCCCAAGACGGGCGGCGGCGGCGGTGGCCGAGGCGGATACGGCGGAGGCCGCGACCGCTACTAAGTCTCCTGCACCAGGGACATCCGAGAGGGGGCAACGGCCCCCTCTTTTTTTTCGGCGAAGCGTTTCCTCCTCCTTTGTGCTTTTCCTGCGCATTTTTCCTACACCTAAGTCCAATCCGGAATGAGGTTTCCCCCCTATTGGCCGTACTGGAATGCCTCGTGCATATTCCCCAGTCCGATGCAAAACTTCAGTCGAGTTTCGATGCGTAGGACCCGGGGAAGGAGCATCCTAACTGCCGCATCAAGGAGGGAGATGTGAGGAGGATTACAGCGATCGTCCCGCTACTGTTTCTCTGCGCCTCGCTGTTGCCCGCGGCGCAGATGCCCGTCACGACCCAGGTCTCCGGCAACACGCTCACGGGCAGCGTCAGCCTGCCGGGCGGGATCGACCTGGACCTGACGCTCGCGTTCGAGCAGGCCCTCGGGTTGAACGCCAACTCCTTTTCCGTGACGGCAGGCCTGGTGAGCCCGACCGATCCGACGATCGTGTCGCGCTTTCCAGACCCGGCGTCCATTGCGATCCCGACGGCCTTTCCGGTGCTGATCCAGATCACGCCGGCCGCGGGAACGGGGCTCACGTTCTCCGGCCCCTACAAGCTAACTCTCCACACCCATGCCCTGACGCTCGTCACCAACTCGCCGTTGCGGCTCTTCGAGTCGCACGCGGGCGGGCCGTTCCGCGACATCACCTCTTCGCTCGACGCGGGCAGCGTCCGGCCCGGCGGGGGAGACGGTGCGTTCTCCGACTTCCTCGTGGTGGCCGACGTCCGCCCGACCGATCAGGTCATCGCGGGCAAGTTCGACGCCATCTCGGCCCTGCTGTCGGCCAACTCCTCCTCGATCAACGCGAGCGTCCTGTCGGACCTCCAGCAGCGGCTGTCGCAGGCGCGCGTGTACTACAACCAGGGCCTCATCCCGGCGGCGATCAACGCGGTCGCGGACTTCTCCAACCAGGTCAGGCAGCAGAGCGGAGCCAACATCCCCGACGTCTGGCAGGCGAACGGGAGCCTCGTCAACGTGGCCGGACTGCTCCGAAGCGCGGCGGACACCCTGAAGTTCAGCCTGACCTGGAAGGCCAACGGGGCGCCCTGAGGAACCGCGCCGGGGCGTAGACTCTGCCGGAAATGCCCGGCAAGCTGACCTTTTTCCCGAGCGAGGGGGCCTCCCGCAGCGTGGTCCTGCGCGAGGAAGGGGGCTGCGCGATCGGCCGGGATCCGTCGAGCGACGCGGTCCTCGACGATCCGAGGATCTCGGCGAGGCACGCGCGAATCTCCTGCGAGGGCGGGGAGTGGCGGCTCCTCGACGAGAACAGCAAGAACGGCACTTTCGTCAACGCGGTCCGGGTCACGGAGGCCGCGCTGGCGGGCGGAGACTGGATCAGCTTCGGCGGCCTCCTGACCCGCTTCGAGGTCATCACCGAGGCCGAGGTCGAGAGCCTGCGGACGGAGCGGGCCCGGCGCATGCAGACGTTCACCGAAGCCCGGCGGATCCTGGACTCGACGATGGAGCCGCGGGCGCTGCTGGCGAGGCTGCTCGGCTCCGTCGTCGAGCTGACCGGGGCGGAGCGAGGACTCCTGGTTCTCTTCGGGCCCGACGGCCGGCTCCAGGCGGAGGTCGTTTCGGGCTTCGCGACTTCTTTGAAGGGCTCGCCCGAGGACCGTTTCCAGGGGAGCTTCGGCGCAATCGAACGGTCGCTCTCGACCGGCCGGCCGGTCGTCACCTCCAACGCGAAGAACGACGCGTACCTCGGCCGCCGGCCGAGCGTCGTCGAGATGGGGATCGAGACGCTCGCCTGCGTGCCGCTTCGCGGCGGAGACCAGCCCGCCGGCCTCATCTACGTGGACGGCCGCCGGCGCGGCGGAGCGTTCACGGACCTCGACCTGGAGATCCTGGAAGCGCTCGCCGATCACGCCTCGGTCGCCGTGGCGACCCTGCAGCTGGACCGGCAGATTCGCGAGATCATCGGCGCTCCTGAGCGCGGCGTCTCTGCCGGCGACCGCGCCTTCCTCGCGGAGCTGGAGCGCCGCGTCGGGACGATCGCGCGGGCGCCCGCGCCACCGCCCCCGGCGCCATGAGCCCTGCCGGCGGAGGTTAGGCGAGGCCCTTTGCCGGACGACCGCGTCCCGCGGGTTCCCGCGACGGAAACCTACGTCGAGCTGATGGAGCGCCTCGCCCCGGGGACGCTCGTCGCCGGCCGGTACCGCATCGTCTCGATCGCGGGCGTGGGCGGGATGGGAGTCGTCTACCGCGCCCGCGACGAGGAGCTGCGCGTGGACGTCGCCCTGAAGGTCCTCCGGCAGGACCTCGGCGCCGACGCGCGGGTGCTCGAGCGTTTCCGCGGCGAGCTCCTCTCCGCGAGGCAGGTTACGCACAAGAACGTCGTGCGCCTCCACGACATTGGCGAGCACGAGGGGATGCGTTTCCTGACGATGGACTTCGTCGAGGGGAAGTCGCTGCGCGAGATCCTCGAGCGCGACGGCCCGCTCCCGGCGGAAAGGGCCGCGGAGCTCCTGCGCCAGGTCGCCGAGGGCCTCGAGGCCGCGCACGAGAAGGGGATCGTCCACCGGGACTTGAAGCCGGGCAACATCCTGGTGGACGCCGAGGGGCGCGCCTACATCACGGACTTCGGCGTCGCGCGCTCGCTCGGCCGGGAAGCGATGACCCGGGCCGGCGCAATCGTCGGCACGCCGGACTACCTCGCTCCCGAGCAGGTGGCGGGCGACCCCGTGGACGGCCGCACCGACATCTACGCGCTTGGCATCGTCTTCTACGAGGCGCTCTCGGGAGAGCTGCCGTTCCGCGGAGACTCCCAGACGGAGGCGCTCGCGCAGCGGCTGGCCGGGCGCCCGCGCGACCTGAAGGAGACCGGCGTCTTCGCACCGGCCTGGGCGCGCGAGGTCATCCGGCGATGCCTCGAGCGCAGTCCCGCCCGGCGTTACCCGACGGCCCGCGCGCTGGTCGAGGACCTGGACCGACGCGGTTCCGGCGCGCGAAGGCCCCGGCCCGGGGTGCTCGCGGCCGTCCTCGTTGTCGTCCTGCTCCTTGCCGGCGCCGCATGGCTTCTCCTCCGGCCTCGGGCCGCGCCGCCGCCCGCGCCGGTCGCGG
>DATFQY010000126.1:0-4681 GCA_035263845.1 Thermoanaerobaculia bacterium
TATCAGCGCTTCCTATTATTCGACCGGCCCGGCGCAAAGCATTTTCGTCGGCTACCTTTTTGCAACCTCAGCATTTCTGCTCGCTTACAACGGCCGTTCGCGCACGGAGATGGTTTTGAGCAAAGTCGCCGCCGCCGCCGCGCTTGGCGTAGCGCTGTTTCCGTGCAATTGCGCTGACACCACCGAGCAGAGCTCTCCCGTTCACTGGGTGTCAGCCGCCTCGATGTTCGTGATACTCACGTATTTCTGCTACAAGTTTCGGCAGCGGGCCTTAGACAGAAACCACTTTGAGGCGAAGATTCGTGCGGCGATTTATTTGATCTGCGGGATCGCGATGCTGGTGTCAATCGCTGTCCTCGGCGCTGACGCGCTGTCGCACCGCTGGCTCACACATCGAGTCAAAGACCTTGTGTTCTGGGGCGAGACTGTCAGCCTTATCGCATTCGGCGTATCGTGGCTCACGGCTAGTCGCGTCCTTCCCCTTTTGACGAGGTCAGACGAGCGGTTCTCGCCCTTCAAGGAACGGAATCCCGCCTAGGGCAAGAAGATTACCCTTGGCGCGGATGATGCGTCGGGGTGTGATGGCGAAGTTCGTCGCGCTCGAGACTTGAAGCCAGGGTTCGTCGAGGGTAGAGAAGGGTCCAATCACAGTAATACACCAATGCACGATTGACCCCACGGCCGCGGCCGGCCCTCGTCGCCTCGGCCATTGGCGCCTACGTTAACTCTGACTCGCACTCTGGTTCGGGAGAACCTTTTCCGCTGGCATCCGTTTCCTTCAGGCGAGCCATGGCCGCGTCCGAACCCGGCGGGACCCTCGCCTCCCCTCCCTTTCGCCGTCTCTTCTTCGCCCCGTCAGGGCTTCGGGCAGGATGGCGCCTTCTATTCTTCCTCGCGATCCTCGCTCTCCTGATACGAATCCGGGGCGTGGTCGTTCGCGAGGTCCTGGGCGGTCTCCAAGGCGCTTCTCTCTATGTTTTCAACCAGGGGACGCGGTTCTTCTTCTGCCTCCTGGCAGCCGGGTTGATGGGAAGATTCGAGAGAAGAACGATCGCCGACTACGGCCTGCCGTGGCGGCAGTCATTTCGCCTGCGCTTCTGGCAGGGAATGCTGACCGGCTTCGCCGCATTGAGCGCGCTTCTCGCTTCGATGCGCCTGGCCGGGGTCTTCGATCTTGGATCGATAGCGGTTTCGGGCGCCGAGCTCTGGGAATACGCCGCGGCCTATGGCTTGATCTGCCTCATCATCGGCTTCTCCGAGGAGTTCTTCTACCGGGGCTATGCGCAATTCACGGCCGCGACAGGAATCGGGTTCTGGCCGGCGGCGATTCTCCTGAGCGCCTATTTCGGATTCAGTCATCTCGGCCGCGCCACCGAGAGCTGGATCGGCGCGTTGAACGCGGGCCTGGGCGGTCTAGTTTTCTGCCTTTTCCTGAGAAGAACCGGCAATCTCTGGTTCCCGATCGGGTTTCACACCTCGTTCAACTGGGCACAGGTCTACTTCTACGGGGTGCCCGCCAGCGGCGTGTCGGTTCCGGGGCACCTCTTCAACTCGAGCTTCTCGGGGCCGGCGCCTCTCACGGGAGGAACCGTCGGCCCCGAGGGAAGCTGGCTCTGCACGCTGATGCTCGCCGGGCTTGCCGCCGGATTCGCGGCCTGGCACCGCCAGGCCCGATACCCGGTTTCCTGAAGTCGACGGCGCTGCGCTGCCGGGAACACCGCTCTTTGCTCGTTCCCCCAGACGATGACGTGGTTGAAGGCCCCAGCAAAGTTGATCCGGAGGGACCGAGCCATCACGGCATAATAAAGGCTGACCTCTTTGGGTTCCCTTCCGGCTCCCGACTGACCCCTTCCGGCTCCTACCCGCGTCCTCCCTCATCGACCGACCCGGTGCCGTTCTCACGGGCGTGGCGTCTTTTTCCTGTCGTATTGGATACGGGCCTTCTCCACGGCCGGGAAGTTCTGGCCGGCCCAGTCGCACACCGACTTGAAAATCGGATGAAGCGTTCGACCCAACGGCGTCACCGAGTATTCGACGCGCGGCGGGATTTCCTGGTGGTAAACGCGCGTGACCAGGCCGTGTCGCTCCAGATCACGAAGTTGTTGGCTGAGCATGCGCTGGGTGACCCCCGGGATCTGCCGTCGGAGTGCGGTGAACCGGAGAGGTCCGCCCATCACGAGCGCGAAGAGGATGGCCGGCTTCCACTTTCCGGCGATGATGGCCATGATCGTGCCAACGCGCTCGACCGGTCCCGGCTCGTCCTTCATGACCCGATTCTATACTTGGTTACTAAAATGTGCCTGATTGACAATAGGTACCAGGTTCCCTAGTGTCTCCACGAAACAGGCCGTCGCCGGTCCGCCCGCGCAAGGAGGGAGAACAATGGCCGTGGAGATCGTTGGCAACGAGTGGGGCGTGATCCTCCTGCACGAAGACCTCGGCGTGCTCGAGTTGAAATGGCTGCCTTCGACGGCGCGGATGACGGACGGCGGGTTCATGGCGACCCTCTGCCTCTTCGCCTGGGAAGCGGAGAAGGCCAGGCCGGCCGGGCTCCTGATCGACGCGACTCGATTCGAGCACAAGTTCGGCGACGGCGTCATGGCCTGGCGCGACGCGCACATCATCCCGCGCTATGGCGCGGCGGGCATTCGCCGATTCGCCTTCCAGATGCCGCCCGGATTCCCGGTGACGGACTCCGAGAAGATCGAGGGCCCGGCGACGTTCGCGACGAAGTGGTTCCTCGAACGGCAGGCGGCCTTCGACTGGCTTCAGGCCGACTGAAGCGCGATGGATCCCAAGGCCGCCGCCCTTCTCGCGACCACGCTCACCTTCGTCGTCTGTGTGATCGCCGCCCTGTGGTACCTGGCGCCCTGGCTCCGCCGGCAGCCGCGTGCAGCCGCTCTGACGGCGCTCCTGTGGGTACACGCTTTTCGCCATATCGCCTTGCAAATCTTCTCGGCGCAGAAAGCCGGCCTCACTGTGCCCGACGACCTGCGCGACCAGATCGCCTACGGCGACGTGACGGGAATGGTGCTTGCCGTCCTCGCCCTCGTCGCCCTGCGCGCCCGCGCGCGGATCGCCATCCCGCTCGTGTGGCTCTTCGTTCTCGCCACCACGCTCGACCTCTCCAACGCGCTGGTCCGAGGCATGAGCGCAGACCTTCTCGGAAATGCCCACGGCGTCGCCTGGTTGATCCTCGCCTTCTACGTCCCAGTGCTCTGGACGACCCTCGCCCTGATCGTCTGGCAGCTCGTCACCCGCCGAAGCGAGACGCTCCAGCCAGCCGTGTGAAATCCCGTAGACTGAGAAGGGGTAGCGAAATGGACATCGGGCATATTCATGTCGGCGTCCGAGATCTTCCGTCCGCCCTGGGCTGGTTCGAAAAGGTGCTCCAATGGAAACCGACTTATCGTGACGAGGGCATGGCCGTTCTCTCCTCCAAACCGGTTCAGGTCATCCTTGATGTCGCGAAGACCGACGCTCCGATCACGATCGCCTTTGCGACCCGGGACGTGGACGCGAACTACGAGAGGCTTCGGTCGCGCGGCGCCCTTTCACTGAGAGGGCCGAAGGATCAGCCGTACGGTGTCCGATCCGCATACTTCAAAGGTCCCGGCGCCATCAAGTTCGAATTAGAGGGACCTCTTCGCTCCGCCAAGAAGAAAGCCAGCAAGTAACCCGGCAGCGGCTGTTTCAAGTAGTCAATCGTCAGATTCCGCCGAAGGACCCGACGCTCTCCCGCGTCCCGAAGCGATGCGAGAATCGGGCGGTGAGCAGGTCAGAGAGGACGCCCCTGTCGTTTCTTTCGCCCAAGACGAGGGTTGGAGACAGCCGGATCCAGGGAAGAGGTCTCTTCGCGGCGGAGCCCATCGCGACGGGCGAGACCGTGGCGGTCAAGGGCGGGCACATCGTCGGGCGGAAGGAAATCGTGGAACTGCGAAGATGGCTCGGCCCGGCGGAGATCCAGATCGCGGACGACCTCTTCATCGCTCCCGTGGACGAGGAAGAGCGGGAGGGCTCGATGATCTTCAGCAACCACTCCTGCGACCCCAACATTGGCGTGCGCGGTCAGGTCGTGTTCGTCGCCATGCGTGATATCGCCGCGGGGGAAGAGCTGACGCACGACTGGGCGATGACTGACGACGACGAAGATTCGATGGCGTGCCGCTGCGGCGCCGCTTCGTGCCGCGGCACGATCACGGGGAAGGATTGGAGGCGCGCGGAGCTCCAGTCACGCTACGCCGGCTACTTCTCCGATTACCTCGCCGAGAAGATCCGCCGCCTCCAATCCCGGCAATAGGCTAGGACCCGGAACACGAACTTCTCAGCGTAGTGCGCCACCGTTCGGAGGTACTCCTTCCGATCCCGGTCGTCTCGGAGAATCGCCGTCCAGGAGTTGCCCCGCACGATGACGTAATACAGCCCGCCCGCTACGCCAGCCCGCAATGGCCGCGCCATCTAGCAATTGTACCAACGTACAAGACTGACCCCATTTCGTTTCCAGGCGGGTGACACGATTCCTTCCGAGATTCCAACGACTCCTCGTCGGGGAGCCCGAGGTCGCACGCAGGGTTGATGTCCTGCCGGCCGCATCCGTGATCGAGGTTGAGCCGTTATCGCCAGTCTGACCGTTTTAGACATATTGCGACCAGAATTCTTTCAAGGGAAGCTGATGGGGTCG
>DATFQY010000127.1:0-3353 GCA_035263845.1 Thermoanaerobaculia bacterium
TCAGCATCAGCTCAACTCGGCTGGCGCGATTCTCCAGACGGTCACCCTCGGCTCACAGTCCTTCTTCCCGGCCTTCGACGGCGCCAACATCTGGGTGCCGAACCTGCCGTCTTCCTCGGTCTCGGTCGTCCGCGCTTCCAACGGAGTCGTTCTTGCGACCCTGACCGGAAACGGGATCAACGCCCCCGAGCAGGCCGCCTTCGACGGGGAGCGCGTGCTGGTGACGAACAACGGCGGCGGATCCGTGTCCGTCTGGAAGGCCGCGGACCTCTCGGAGATCGGAAACTTCTTCATGCCAGTCTCCCAACTGCCGCGCGGAGCCTGCAGCGATGGGATCAATTTCTGGATCACGCTCCAGAACGACCTGCTCGCTCGATTCTGATCGGTTCCGGAGGTCAGAACCGGGCGATCTGGTTCGAGCCCGCCAGGGCAACCCAGAAGTGGACGCCGTCGCTGCAGGCACTCGCGGGTTGAGAGCTGGCGGGGAAGAAGCCGAGATTGGTCAGGTCAGCGGCCTTCCAAAGGGAGACGAAGTCGGCCTGCTTGCTGGTGATGAGGACACGCTCCCCGTCGAAGGCCGCCGCGTTCGGGGCGTTCAGTCCGCTCCCGGTCAGGGTCGCCAGGACGGAGCCGGTCGAAGGTCGCACGATCGAGACGGAGTGCCCGTTGCTGTTGGGAACCCAGATGTTCGTCCCGTCGAAGAGCGGCAGCGACGGGCCGCTCCCGACCGTGACGGTCTGGAGAACGATCCCCGAAGAATTCAGCTTGAGCAGCGTCCCGCTGAGTCCGGCCGTGACCCAGACGTTCGAGCCGTCGAAGACGGCGCCATAGGCGCCTGTCAGCCCGGTCGTGGCGGTCGTGACGGTCCACGGCGTCGTCGGACCCGGAGTGATGATCGATGCCGACCCCGGCATCTGGCTGATGACCCAGAGCCGAAGGCCGTCGAAGGCGATCGAGATCGGCTCGGAGACCGTGCTCGCCACGACGCTCGAGGAACCGGGAGGCAGCGCGGGATCGAACTTCACCACGGCGCCGCTGCCGAGGTCCGTGACGAAAACCGATCCCATCGCAATCAGAAGGCTGTTCGGCTCCGGCGGGCTCGGCCAGGTTTCCAGGACCTTGCCGTCGCTTCCTCGGAGTCGGGAGAGCGTCCCTCCACCCGTGTTCGCGACCCAGACGTCCGTCCCGTCCCATCGAATCGCGGTCGGGCCCGTTCCGACGGTCGTCATGGAGACCAGGCCTCCGGTCGCCCCGCCGGGTTGGTTGCTGAGGGACTTCAGCACGGTCCGCTGGCTGCGGCGCAAAAGGAGCTTGTCCACCGAGCGCGACAGGAAGATGGCCATCTGGAGCCGCGACACGTCATCGTTGGGCGAGTAGGTCGTCGCGGTCGTTCCCGTCGTGATGCCGAGCGTGTAGATCTCGAGGACTTGCGAGCAGAAGGTCGGATCCGCGAGGTCCGTGAAGGGTCCGCAGGAGCCCAGCAGGTCGGCCGCGGCGCCGGCCGCGAGCGAAACGACTCCAAGGACGGCGGCGGCGAGTCTGCGGCTCATGTCAAAACCGCGCCAACTGGTTGGCGGTGTTCAGCGTGATCCAGAAGCTTACGCCGTCGCTGCAGGCGCCCGTCGGCGACGTGTTGACACCCGTCGAGACGTAGCCGAGCGGCGAGAGGTCCGCCGCCTTCCACAACGAGACGACGTTGTTGTTGGTCGTCACCAGCACCCGCTCGCCGTCGAAGGCGGTGACCTGCGGCCCGCTGATTCCGTTGCCGGTCAGCGTCGCGAGCACGGCCCCGCTCGAAGCGCGGACGACCGACAGGGAGTTGTCGAACGCGTTGGGCACCCAGATGTTCTCCCCGTCGAAGACCGGGTAGAGCGGATAGGAACCGACCGTCACCGTCTGCAGGATCCCCGCGCCGTTGTCGAGCTTGAGCAGGGTTCCGACGATATCGGTCACCCACAGATGAGCGCCGTCGTAGGCGAACCCGCCGCGCGGCGAAATGAAGCCCGTCGTCACCGTGCTCACCGGCCAGGGCGGCGAGACTCCCGGAGTGACGATCGAGACCGAGCCGCTCCCGTTGGCGGTGAAGATCTTCGATCCGTCGTAGCCGATCCCCCAGGGGTTCCCGCCGGTGACGCCTCCGAGGTTGGTCACGACCGTCGTGACGACGCCCGCCGACGCCGTGGGATCGATCCGGTAAAGCCTCCCCGGCCCGCCCACGTTCCCGGTCACGAATATCCTCCCCAGCGCCGAAAGAACCCCGGTTGCTTGTGTCGCTCCCGTCCAGGTCTCGAGCAGCCGGCCATCGCTTCCGTGGACACGGGAGACGGTGCTGTCCTGCGTATTCGCAACCCAGAGGTCTCTTCCGTCGGACTCGACGAGGTACGGCCCGGTCCCGACCGTCGTGGCCGAAAGACCTGACGCGATGCCGGTGGTCCAGAACTGCGAAAGGGCCGCCCTGCGGCTCGCTCGCTGGAGCATCCTGTCAGCCGACCGGGAGAGAAAGATCGCCATCTGGAGCCGGTTGACCGGGTCGCCGGGCGAGTAGGTCGTCGCCGTCGTCCCGGTCGTGATCGCGAGGTCGTAGACCTCGAGCAGGTTCCCGCAGAAGCTCGGATCGGTCACATCGGTGAAGGGTCCGCAGAGGCCGAGGAGGGCGCCGGCGCCTCCAACCGCCAAACAGGCGGCGAGCAGGAATGCGGCGTAGAGTGTTCTCATCAGCCTCAGAACCTCGCGACCTTGTTGGCGACCGCGAGAGTGATCCAGAAGCTCCGACCGTCGCTGCACACGTCGAAGGGCAGAGTCCCGGCGCCGGTCGAGGAGCTCCCCAGCGGGGAAAAATCCGCGGCTTTCCAGAGCGACACGCTGCTGCCGTTCTCATTGGTCACGAGTATGCGTTGCCCGTCGAAAGCGGAGCCGACGGGAACGTCGAGCCCGTTTCCGGTCAGCGTCGCCAGCCGTGCGCCGTTGGACGCCCGTACGACGGTCACGGAATCGGCCGAGTCGTTGGGCACCCAGATGTTCGAGCCGTCGAAGGCGGGGAACCCCACCGAGGCGCCGAGGCTCACCGTCATGAGAACGGCTCCGGAGGAGTCGAGCTTCTTGAGGGCGCCCTGCAGATCGTCGGTGACCCAGACGTTGGATCCGTCGAAAAGGGCCCCGATCGGAGCGGTGAACCCCGCGGTCACCGTCGTCGCGGTCCACGGGAGCGAGGCGCCGGGGGTGATGATGGAAACGGAGGTGTTATCGGCGGTCCAGATCCTCGTTCCGTCGTACGTGATCCCGATCGGGAAAGATCCCTGGGTCGTGGCGACCGTCGTCACCGCTCCCGCCGCCTGGCGGGGGTCAATCCGGTA
>DATFQY010000128.1:0-33420 GCA_035263845.1 Thermoanaerobaculia bacterium
GGTTGGTCTTCGTGCCCTGCCAGGCGGGAGCGAGTCCCGCGAGGATGCCCGTCGCGGCCGAGATCGCCAGCGCGAAAAAGAGGACGGCGGCGTCGATGGAGATCACCGTCGAGTGAGGAAGCTCGTCGGCGAGGAGCTTCGTGATCCCGTTGACGCCGAAGCTCGCGAGAAGCACACCGACCGCCCCGCCCGCGAACGCGAGGAGCAGCGATTCCGTCACGAGCTGGCGAAGGAGGCGCTCGCGGCTGGCGCCGAGCGCGCTCCGGACGGCGATCTCCTTACGGCGGGCGACCGTACGGGCGAGCATCAGGTTGGCGACGTTGGCGCACGCGATCAGCAGGACGAACGCGACCGAGGCGAGCAGGACGAGAAGCAGCGACCGCACGTCGCCGACGAGGTCTTCCTTCAGGGGGACCACGAGCGCGCCCCAGTCCTTGTCGTCCTCGGGGTATTGGCGGGCGAGCCGGTCGGAGATCACCGTCATCTCCGCTCGCGCGCTCGCGATCGAGACGCCGGGCTTGAGGCGCGCGATCGCGGTGAAGTTGTGGTTGTTGCGGACCGCCGCCTTCTTCGCGTCGAACGCGGTCGGGATCCATGCCCGGGCGAAATCGGGGAAGGTCGCCTCGGGCCCCATCACGCCGATGACGGTCCAAGGCTCGCCGTCGAAGCGGACCTGCCGGTTGACGATTCCCTTGTCCGCCCCGAACCGGGACTTCCAGAAGGCGTTGGAGAGGACGATGACGTGAGGGGAGCCGGGCTGGTCGTCCTGCTTCGTGAGAACTCGGCCCAGGATGGGGCGGGTCTGGAGCACGGAGAAGAAATCGGGAGAGACGCTCGCGGCGGCGATGGCCTCCGGCTCGCCGGTCCCCGAGAGATTCAGGCTCGAGTAGCCGATGATCGACATCTTTTCGAAGGAGCGGCTCTCCTTCTCCCAGTCCAGGTAGTTGGCAGCGGAAACGGCGAACTTCTTCATTCCCGGGAAGGCGTCGGGCGGCGGGACGTGCCAGAGCCGGACCAGGCGATCCGGTTGCGGGAAGGGGAGCGGCTCCAGGAGCACCGCCTTGACGACGCTGAAGATGGCGGTGTTGGCGCCGATCCCGAGAGCGAGGACCGCCACCGCGCCGAGCGTGAAGCCCGGGCTCTTGGCGAGCAGCCTGACGCCGTGCTTGAGATCCTGGCTCAGAGTTCCCATGAAACCTCTTCCTCCGCCGCCGCAAAGGGCAATCCGCCTGCCACCGCGGAGGCGGACCTCTCGGCTCTCTGCCAAGGAGTTACGCCATCCGCGGCCGGGAGTTCCTGTCCGGATTCGAAATGACGTGTTCGGTTTCGGACACCGCGATTCGGCGCCCTGTCCGGGCTGTGTGCCCCCCATCCCGTACAGGTGCCGGGTGCCGTAGGGGAGGGCCTTGCGCCCTCACGCCCCTCGCGGTAACGCCGACACGTCGAGACCGCCGCGGACTCGTCGCGAGACATTCGCAACGAAGATTCGAATTCCGACCGTCTACTAGGATTGCGGCGTGACGTTGCCTTTCAAGGCGCCGGTCGCTCCGATGTTGTCGAAGGCCGCGGAGGAGCTGCCGCGGGGAGAGGGATGGCTGTTCGAGCCCAAGTGGGACGGGTTCCGTACGCTCGTCTTTCGGGACGGGGACGACGTGCTCCTCCAGAGCCGCGACGAGAAACCGATGAACCGGTACTTCCCGGAGTTGATCGAGCCGATCAAGCGGCAGCTTCCGCAGCGGTGCGTCCTCGACGGCGAGGTCGTGATCGTCGGGAAGGCCGGGCTCGACTTCGAGGCGCTCCTGCTCCGGATTCATCCGGCGGCCTCGCGCGTCAAACTCCTCGCCGAGCAGACCCCGTCGTCCTACGTCGCCTGGGACCTGCTGGCGATCGACGGCTATGACCTGCGGAGCTCACCGTTGTCCGAGCGCCGCCGGCGGCTGGAGCACGAGCTCGCGAAGACGAAATCCCCGATGCACCTTTCTCCGGCGACGCGCGACCGCGAGCTGGCCCTGGACTGGTTCTCGCGATTCGAGGGAGCGGGCCTCGACGGCGTGATGGCCAAGCGTCTCGACGAGCCGTACAAGCCGGGCGAGCGCACGATGGTCAAGGTCAAGCACAAGCGCACCGCCGACTGCGTCGTCGCGGGATTCCGGTGGCACAAGAACGGGCCGGGCACGATGGTCGGGTCGCTTCTCCTCGGCCTCTTCGACGACGAGGGGACCCTCCACCACATCGGCGTGACCGCGGCCTTCACGACGGACGTCCGGAAGAAGCTCGTCGAGGAGCTCGAGCCGCTCCGCAAGCAGGCGTTGAAGGGCCATCCCTGGAAGGATTGGGCGGAGGCCGAGGAAGAGGCGGCCGCGAAGGGCCAGCGGCTTCCCGGCGCGACGAGCCGCTGGAACCGCGGCAAGGACCTCAGCTGGGAGCCGCTCAAGCTCGAGCGGGTCTGCGAGGTCGCGTACGACCACATGCAGGGAACGCGCTTCCGCCACGCGGCGCAGTTCGTCCGATGGCGCCCCGACAAGCCTCCGCAGGACTGCCGCTACGACCAGCTGGAAGTCACGCCGCCTTACGAGCTCGACCGCGTCTTCGGGGAGCGAGGGCGGCGGGCCGGCGCTCGGAACTCCTCCCACGGGTCGTAGTCGGGGTCCGGCGGCTCGGCCTCGGGGCGTTCCGCCTCGGGAACGTGGCGGAGGTTGACTCGGATCCGCGTCCAGGTGCTCGACCGCCCCCGCATCGAATCCACCAGGACGTCGTCTTCCTCGAGGAGCGGAGCGGCCTTCGGATGGCGCGCCTTCCACCGTTCGAGCCCCGCCAGCGCGTCCTCCTTGTGCTTGGCCTTCGCGACGGTAACGAGCGGCTGCGTGGACTTGCGCCGCCCGGTCGGGCTCTCGGCCTCGTCGGTTCTCCGCTTGGATGGCATCACCCGCGGCGGCTCGCCCTTCTGCTTGCGGTAATGGGGAGGCCAGGGGGCGTCGCCCATTCCCTGCGCCTCGTGCTCGGCGGAAAGTGACAGCAGCTTCTCCAGCGATCCGGCGGCCTCGTCCATTCCGGCGGCCGCGTCGCCCCGCTCGGCAAAGCGCTTCGGGGCGGTCTTCAGCGTGAAGGCCGACGGATCGCATCCGGCGACCTCGCTCCACGCCAGCGGCATCGAGACGCGCGCGTCCGGCGTGGGCCGCACCGACCACGCCGAGGCGACCGTGCGGTCCTTGGCGTTCTGGTTGTAGTCGAGGAAGACGCCGTGCCGCTCCTCCTTCCACCACTTCGAGGTCGCCTTGTCGGGGATCCGCCGCTCCACCTCGCGGGCCAGCGCCAGCGCCGCCCGGCGCACCTCGTCGAAGCTCCAACGCCTCTCGATCCGGACGTTGACGTGCATCCCGCGCGATCCCGACGTCTTCGGCCAGCCGGTCAGGCCGGCGCCGGCAAGGACGTCACGCACCGCGAGCGCCACCGCGAGAACGTCCTCCCACGCCACTCCGGGGCCCGGGTCCAGGTCCACGCGCAGCTCGTCGGGGTGATCGAGGTCGTCGGCGCGGACGGGGTGCGGATTCAGGTCGATGCACCCGAGGTTGACGACCCAGAGAAGCTGTGCCGCATCGCGCACGACGATCTCGCGGGCGGTCCGTCCGGAGGGGAACTTCAGCTCCACCGTCTCGACCCAGTCGGGATGCTGCTCGGGCGCGCGCTTCTGGAAGAACGGCTCCTCGCCGGCGCCGTTGACGTAGCGCTTCAGGACGATCGGCCGCCCGGCGATCCCTCTCAGCGCTCCCTCCGCGACCGCGGCGTAGTAGTTGACGAGGTCGAGCTTGGTGTACCCGGCCTCGGGGAAGAAGACCTTGTCCGGGTTCGTGACGACGACTTCGCGGCCGGCGGCCTCGACGACAGTGCTCTTTTCCTTGGCGGTCATCGACTCATCCCGCGGCGATCCGGGACTGGACTTCCGCCAGCCGACGCCGGAGGTAACGCCGTTCGACGGCGTTGAACGTCAGCGCCAGCGCTTCCTGGTAGGCCTTCGCCGCGTCCTCGTTTCGTCCCAGCCTCCGCGCCAGGTCCGCGCGCGCGGCATGGTACAGGTGGTAGCGGTCCAGGTCGCCGGTCGAGCCGACATTCTCGACTAAAGCCAGGCCCTTCTCCAGCTCGCCGGCCATCGCGACGGCCACGGCACGGTTCAGAAGAACGACCGCGGTTGGCTGCATGCGCGCGAGCTCTCCGTACAGGGCAGCGATCTGCCTCCAGTCCGTCGCCTCGGCCGCCGGCGTCTCGGCATGGACCGCCCCGATCGCGGCCTGGACCTGGTACGGACCGGCGCGCCCGAGCTGGAGGGCCCTCTCGACGAGCCCGATCCCCTCGGAGATCTCCGCGCGGTCCCAGGCGGAACGGTCCTGCTCCTCGAGCGGGACGAGCTCTCCCTTCTCGTTGACCCGAGCCCGCCGCCGGGAGTGGTGGAGGAGCATCAGCGCCAGAAGGCCCATCGTCTCGGGCTCGTCCGGAAGGAAGCGCAGGAGCAGGCGGGCGAGCCGGATCGCCTCGACGCAAAGGTCCCTCCGGAGGAGGTCCTCTCCGCCCGTCGCGGCGTAGCCCTCGTTGAAGATCAGGTAGATGACCAGCTGAACCGACGCGAGGCGATCGGGAAGGGCCTCGGCGTCCGGGACCTCGTAGGGAATCCTTGCCTGCTCGATCTTCCTCTTGGTGCGGACGAGCCGCTGCGCCATCGTGGGTTCCGAGACGAGGAAGGCGCGCCCGATCTCGCCCGTCTCGAGCCCGCCGACCGTTCGCAGCGTCAGGGCGATCCGCCCTTCGATCGGGAGCGCGGGGTGGCAGCAGGTGAAGATCAGCCGCAGGCGCTCGTCGGGAAAGGCGCCGTCGGCACAATCGTTCGGCTCCTCGGTCTCCGTCTGGATCAGCCCGGCGATCTCCGCCGCCTTTTCCGTCCGGGTCTTCTCCCGGCGCGCCTGGTCGATCAGCTTGCGTCGCGCGACGGTGGTGATCCAGGCGCCGGGGTTCTGCGGAATGCCCTTGCCCGACCAGTCCGCGAGCGCCGAGGCGAAGGCCTCCTGCATGGCCTCCTCGGCCCTGTCGAAGGAGCCGGAGATCCCGATGAGGCCCGCGAGGATGCGGCCGCGCTCCTCCCGGAAGACCGCTTCGACCGCCGCGAGGTAGCCGTCCTCTCCGGGACGAGTCGTCAGGTCCGGTCCGGCCGTTTCTCTTCCCATCGGGCGCCGAGCCACCGCAGGGGGCGAATCTCCACGCAGCCGGTCGCGCCTCCGCAGGCGGTCGGGATCTTCGAGGCCCACTCGACGGCCTCGTCGATGTCGCGGCACTCCAGGATGTAGTAACCGGCGAGCTGCTCGCGGGTCTCGGCGAACGGTCCATCGGTCAAAACCATCCGGCTGCCGTCGAAGCGGACCGTCGTGGCGGCGGTGGTCGGCGCCAGCGGCTCGGCCCCTCCGAGGATCCCGCGCCGGCCGGTCTCGTCCATCAGCGCGCGGTGGCGTTCGATGACCTCCGCTCGCTCTTCGGTCGAGGCGGCGCCTTCCTCTTTCTCCTTCGTGTAGATCAGCATCATGTAACGCATGGCGTCTCCGTCAATCCGCCTCGAGGGCCCGGTATTTCAACACACGGCGTCCCCCCACTGAGACGACGGGCGGCCGAAAGAAAATCGACGACGGGCTGTCGATTTTCGGGCTTCCGGGCGTCGTTCAAGGGAAAGGAGAACGATCATGGGATCCAGCGTCAAGCCGGTGCCGGACGGGTACCACACGGCGACACCCTACCTCGTCGTCCGGGGCGGGGCCAGGGCGATCGATTTTTACAAGAAGGCCTTCGGGGCGCAGGAGCGGTTCCGCTTCTCCCGCGGCGACGGGGGCGGGGTCGCGCATGCCGAGCTCGCGATCGGGGACTCGTATCTCATGCTCGCCGACGAGTCGCCGGAGACGGGCACCCGCTCGCCCGAGTCGCTCGGCGGAACGCCCGCGAGCATCTTCCTCTACGTCGAGGACGTGGACGACGTCTTCCGAAAGGCGGTGGCCGCCGGCGCGAAGCCGACGCTGACGCCGCAGCAGATGTTCTGGGGCGACCGCTACGCCAAGGTCAGCGACCCGTTCGGCCACCACTGGCAGATCGCCACCCACGTCGAAGACGTCCCGCCCGACGAGATGGAACGGAGGATGGCCGCCCTCCGCTGACCGTCGCTCCGCGTTGCGCGAGTGACCTGCGCCATATCCACCCTCACGGCTTTCTCTCGTCGACGTGCCTTTTCGCGTCGTAGGGGAGGGGGCTTGCCGCTCCCGCCCGGTCGTGCCCTGTCGGAGAAGCGGTAACGCGGATTGGTCGAGAAGATCCTTTGGTTGCTTCGCTTTCCTCATTTGCGCGGCGCGGTCTTCCCTTTCGGGGGCTCGGCGACGACGGCGATGGCTTCAACTTCCAGGAGAAGGTCCGGGTCGACGAGGCGCGAAACGCCGATGGTCGTGCTGGCGGGTGGATGCGCGAGGCTGCCCATGTACTCGGTGCGGACGTCGCGATAGGCCGCCATCTGGCCCATGTCGGTCAGGTAGGAGTTCAACTTCACGACGTGCGCGAAGTCGCTGCCGGCGGCCTCGAGGGCGATCTTCAGGTTCTCGAAGACCTGTTTCGCCTGGGCGCGCATGTCGCCGGCCCCGACCGTCTTGCCGGAGGCGTCACGCGCGACCTGGCCGGAGACGTAAACCATCCGGCCTGGCTCGACCACGACGGCATGTGTGTAGCGCGGGTTGTTCTCGAGCCCGGACGGCTGGACATGCCGCATCCGGGTCTGGGCGGCCGCGCCGGCGCAAAAGCCGAGCATGACCGCGAGTACGATCAGGCTGCGTCGAGTCATCTCTCTCTCCTACTCTTCCTATCCCTTGCCGGCGTGCGCCGCTTTCAGCTTCGCGATGTCGAGCTTCTTCATCTGCCAGACCGCCTGCAAGACCCTCTGGGACTTCTTCGGGTCCTTGTCGGTGATGAGCTCGCCGAGGATCGACGGCACGATCTGCCAGGAGACTCCGAACTTGTCCGTCAACCACCCACACTCGATCTGCTTTCCTCCTTCGGAGAGCTTCTCCCAAAGGTGATCGATCTCTTGTTGCGTGTCGCAGTTCACCATCAGGGAGATTCCCTGAGAGAACTGGAAGGACGGGCCGCCGTTCAACGCCATGAGCTCCTGGCCGGCGATTCGGAAGGTTCCGATCATGAAGGATCGCTCCGGGCCCGGTGAATTGGCGCCATAGCGGGTCGTGCTCAGGATCTTCGAGTCGGGAAAGATCGACGTGTAGAACTGGACGGCTTCTTCGGCGCGATCCTGGAACGTCAGGAATGTGGTGATCTTCTGCATTTCGCGTCTCCTCAGGCCTTCGAGGCGATCTTCTCGCGCAGCCGATGCTCCGACTCGCGGATCTTGCCGGTGGGGTCGCTCGCGGCGAACTCCTCGGTCTCGTAGATCTGGCGGATCTCCACCTCGCCCTCCTGGAACGGAGCGCGCTTCAACCAGTCGATCGCTTCCTGCTTGGACTTGACCTTCCAGATCCAGAATCCCGCCACGAGCTCCTTGGTCTCCGGGAACGGCCCGTCGATCACCGTCGTGGTGCGGCCACCGAAGCGCACGCGCGCTCCCTTCGAGCTCGGGTGCAGCCCCTCGCCGGCGAGCATCACGCCTGCCTTGACCAGTTCCTCGTTGAACTTGCCCATCGTCTCCAGGATCTCCGCGCTCGGAAGGACCCCGGCCTCGGACTCCGGGTTTGCTTTGACGATCACCATGAATCTCATCGCTGCCTGCCTCCTCTTTTCTTGAGCCGCCCATCGGCTCTGACTGGACGACGGACGGGTGCCGCGCAGTCGACTAACGTTTTTCCGGGTCCCGGAGAGCCTCCGGCCCGGAGCCTAACCGTTGACGAGGCTCAGGATATTGCCGTCGGGGTCCTTGAACCACGCCGCGTGCGTCTCCCCGGAGACGTGGACGTCGCCCTTCCGGGTCATCTGGGGAACGTCGTAGTGCTCGAACGTCACCCCTTTGCCCTTCAGGTCCGCGACGGCGCCCTCGACGTCCTTGACGACCCAGGTCGCGGCGGTCGCCTTGTTGGTCCCGGCATAGCGCGACTCGTAAACGAGGATCGAGGAATTGCCGCTCTTGTAGTTGAGGACTCCCTCCTCTCGAGTGGGAAGCCGCTTCAAGCCGAGCACCCCTTCGTAGAACTTCCTGGCGGCGTTCGTGTCCTTGACAGCGATGGTGACGGCGGCGTTGTTGTCGGAAAACATAGAACCTCCTAGTTCGGACAACCGCATCAGCGCGGAAATCTCCCGATGTCGAAAATTCGTGCAGCATCGGTGCCAGCGCTCCGTTCCGGATCGGGGAATCGTGCGAAGATGCGGCACGAGTTTCATGGCGGCAGGTCCAACCTTTCTCTCGGTTGTCATTCCGACGCGCAATCGGCTCGACAGCCTGAGAAAGGTGTTCAACGCGCTCGAGAAGCAATTGCCGCCGCCCGAGGGGCTCGAGGTCGTCGTGGCCGATGACGGCTCGACCGACGGCACCGCTGCGTTCCTCCAGGCGCCGCCCCGGATGCCGTTCCGTCTGCGATCCGTTCGCCTCGAGGGGCGCGGGGCAGCCGCGGCCCGCAACGTCGGGATTCGCGAGGCGACCGGCTCCCGCATCCTGCTCCTCGGCGACGACACGTTTCCCGCCGCGGACCTCGCGCGCGGCCACACCGCCGCGGATCCGGAGAATCGGATCGGCGTCCAGGGAACCGTCGTCTGGGACCCGGAGTCTCCCGTCACGCCGGTGATGCGGTTCCTCGCGCCGGAGGGCCCGCAGTTCTATTTCCGCGACCTTCGCGAAGGCGGCCCGGTTCCCTACACGCTCCAGTACGCCGCGAACCTCTCCGCGCCGAGGGACTGGTTCCTGGAGGAGCCGTTCGACGAGCAGTTTCCCGAGGCGGCGTTCGAGGACACGGAGCTCGCTTGGCGCTGGCGCCGGCGCGGCCGCGTCGTCATCTACCGGGAAGGGCTCGTCTGCCGCCACCGGCATCATTACTCCTCGATCGAGGACTACCTGTCGAGGCCGTTCGCGGCCGGACGCGCCGCGCGCTACGCGGCGGGCCGCCACCCGGCCATGGCGCTTCGCACAGTCGTGCAGCCTCTCGCCGTCGGCGCCGTCCATGGTGCCCGCCACGCTTTTCGCGCACTCCTCGGGAAAGCGAGCGAGAGAGACTCGTGGGACCTGCGCTGCCGCGCGGCCTTCTTCCGCGGCTTCCTCTCGAGCCGGAACGGGCGGTCTTCCGCCGCGCCGGACGCGTCGTGAAGGACGGCGGCATTCGGATCTCCGTCATCGTTCCGGTCCGGGACGACCCGCGCGTCGAGGACCTGCTCGCGACGCTTTCTTCCCAGGCCGCCGCGCCGGCCCACGAGGTCCTCGTCGCCCTGGACGGCTCGCGGCGCCGTCCGCTCCTTCCAGAGAACGTTCCGGCGAGACTCCTGGATCTGCCGGCGCGAGGCCCCTACTCCGCCCGCAACGCCGCCGTCCGGCAGGCGCGCGGAGAGGTCCTTCTCTTCACCGACTCGGACTGCCTCTGCCCGCCCGACTGGCTCGCGCGCGCCGCCCGCCCTTTCGAGGACGGCAGCCTCGCTGCCCTGCAGGGCTCCTCCGTTTCAAACGGCGGATCGCGGCTCTCGCGCCAGGTCCAGCGGGAGTACGAGCGGTACGTCGCCAGCTACGGCGCGCGGCCGTTCTGCAACCTGCGCAACTTCGCCATCCGCGCCGAGATCGTCCGGGCGCTTCCGCTGCCGGACCGGTTCCCCCGCGGCGGGGACGGAGTGTATGGACGGTGGCTCTCCGAGCGCGGGCTGCCGATCGAGTACGACCCCGAATGGCGAATCGAGCACCGGCCGCCGGTTTCCCTCTGGAGCGAGGCGGCGCGGGCGTACCAGGAAGGCTTCTTCGGCGCCCTCTGGCAGAAGAGCGAGGGGATCGACCTCTTCGGTCCGATCGGGTCGGGGCCGGGCGCGTCGCTCCTTCGCGCGACCGAGGGATCCTCTGCGGCGCGGCGGATCGCGTCGGCGTTGCTGCTCCCGCTCGCGGCGGTCTTCGCCGCGGGCGGCGCGGTCCTTCCGGGGGCGCTCGGCGCGTCGGCGTTCGAGCGGTTCCGGCGCTCGACGCACCTGGCCGGCCGCCTCGGCGGATACGCCCGCGAGGCCGAACACCTCGCTCTCGAGACCGATCCCTAGCCGGCGGGAAGCTCCAGCTTCGCCCGGAGTCCTCCCCGCGACGAGGCCTCGAGCGCGATCGACCCGCCGTAGATCCCGGCGAGGTCCCGGACGATCGCGAGCCCGAATCCCGTACCGGCGCCCTCCTCGTCGGCGCGGACTCCCCGCTGCAGGACCCGCTCGCGGAGCTGCGCAGCGAGCCCCGGCCCGTCGTCGTCCACGATGATCACGACGCGGCCGCCGTTCGCCTCGGAAGCGATCACGACCTTCGACCGCGCCCACCGGCAGGCGTTGTCGAGGAGGTTGCCGAGCATCTCGTCGAGGTCCTCCCGCTCGCCGCGGACGGAATGGCGCGGATCGACCTCCACGGCGATGGCCAGCCCGCGCTCGGCGTGGAGCCGCAAGAGCGTTCGCGAGATGCCCTCCGCCGAATCCCGCACGGAGCAGTGCGCACCCGGCATCGCCCCCGACGCGGCCGCGCGGGCCTGGGCGAGGTGATAGTCCATCTGGCGGCGCATCCGCTCGACCTGCTCCGAGATCGTCGAAGCAATCTCCTTCTCTCCCGCCGCGTCCGCTCGCTCCGCCTCCTGGGCCAGGACCGCGAGCGGCGTCTTGAGCCCGTGCGCCAGGTCGCCGGCCCGGGAGAGCGCCCGCGCCACGACTCCCTCGCGATGCTCCAGAAGCGCGTTCAGGTCGCTGACCAGCGGCTCGACTTCGGTCGGATAGGTCCCCTCGACCCGGCGGCTTCGCCCGTCGCGCACGCTCGACAGCCGCCGCCGAAGCTCGTCGAACGGCGAGAGCCCGCGCCGCACCTGGAGGAGGCCGGCGATGACGCAGGCCAGCGCCACGATGAGCAGGATCGCTGTCGTTCCCAGTCGGAGCTGGACGCGGTAGACGCGGAAGAGCACGACCGAGACGAAATGAAAGATCGCCAGGAGGCCGAGCGCGCCGATCGTGGACCCGAAGAGCAGGCGCACGCGAAAGGAGCGAAGGAGAGTCACGACGCTTCTCCGACGCGGTAGCCGAGCCCGCGCACCGTCTCGATAAAGGAGGGAGGCAGCTTCCTTCGGAGCCGCGCGATGAAGACCTCCACCGTGTTGGAGTCGCGGTCGGTTCCGCGGGCGTAGATGTGCTCGGTCAGCTCGCCCTGCGAAACGACTCGACCCTGGTGGTGCATCAGGTACGAGAGCACGCGGAACTCGTGGCCCGTCAGCCGGACGGGCTCCCCGTCCACGGTGACCTTCGCGGAGCGCGGATCGAGGACAACGGGACCGCACCGCAGCTCCGGCGCGGCCTGGCCGCTCGACCGGCGGATCAAGGCGCGAAGCCGGGCCAGGACTTCCTCCATCCGGAACGGCTTGGCGAGGTAGTCGTCGGCGCCGCCGTCGATTCCCTGGACCTTCTCGTGCCAGCTCCCGCGCGCCGTCAGGATCAGCACCGGCATGGCGAGTCCCGCCTCGCGCCATCGCCGCAGGACCGTCAGCCCGTCCATTCCCGGCAGCCCCAGGTCGAGGAGGACTGCGTCGTAAAGCTCGGTCTGCCCCAGGAACTCGGCGCGCCCTCCGTCGGAGGCGCAGTCCACCGCGTACCCGGCCTCCCGGAGCGCCGCCGCGATCTGTCGCGAAAGCCGCCCTTCGTCTTCCACGACGAGAACTCGCAAAGGTCTTTCCCCTTTGACCGGCGTTATAGCGCAAAGCCGGCTGAACGGCGGCTGAACGCGCCTTTCAGGCTCCGTTCAGCCCGCGATTCCTATGCTCCGCGCCATGATCAAGCTGCAGTCGGTGACGAAGACTTACGAGACCGCCGCGGGGGCGTTCCCCGCGGTCCGAGGCGTGGACCTGGAGGTCGCGCGAGGCGAGTTCCTCGCCGTCGTCGGGAGGTCGGGAAGCGGGAAATCGACCCTCCTGAATCTTCTCGGCGGTATCGATTCAGCCTCCGGCGGGAAGGTCGAGGTCGCGGGCGCCGACATCGGCCGGATGCGTCCGGACGCCCTCGCGGCGTGGCGCGGCAGGACCATCGGATTCGTCTTCCAGTTCTTCCAGCTCCTGCCGGGGCTCACGGCCGCGGAGAACGTGATGCTGCCGATGGACTTCCTGGGCGCCGTGCCGGCGCGCGACCGACGCGGCCGGGCGATCGGGCTTCTCGAGAAGGTCGGTGTCGCGCGGGAGGGGGATCGGCTCCCCGCGTCTCTCTCGGGGGGGCAGCAGCAGCGCGTGGCGATCGCCCGCGCGCTGGCCAACGACCCCGCGATCCTGCTCGCCGACGAGCCGACCGGCAACCTCGACTCGGCCACCGCCGGCGAAGTGCTGGGGCTGCTGCGCGGCCTGGCCGACGCCGGCAAGACCGTCGTGGTCGCGACTCACGAGCGCGACATCCGGGGGATCGCCGACCGGGTCGTGGAGCTCGCCGACGGGACCGTCGCCTCGGATTCCCGCAGGCCCGCCGTCCCGCTCGAGGGGAGCGCCGGGTGACGGCGCGCAGCCGCAAGGCGCTCGCTGACCTCGCGCAGGAGCCCGGCCGCGCGGCCTTCGTCGTCCTGGCGATCGCGATTGGGATCGCCGCGTTCCTCGCGGTGCTCGCGACCTACGCCATCCTGACGAGGGAGTTGAACGCCGGATACCTCGCGACGAACCCGGCTTCGGCGACGCTCCGAACCGACGCGGTTGACGAGCAGGTGCTCCGCGCGGTGCTGGCCGACCGCGACGTCGCCGCCGCCGAAGCCCGCCGCTCGGTCCGAGGCCGCATCCGCGCCGCGGGCGGAGACTGGCGAAGCCTCGTCCTCTTTGCCTTCCAGGATTTCCCCGGCAACCGCGTGGATCGCCTCGTTCCGCAGAAGGGGTCGTTTCCTCCGCGCGAAGGGGAGATCGCGATCGAGCGCGACGCCTTCCAGGTTGCGCGGGCCGCCATCGGCGACACGGTCACGATCCGGACCGTCCGTGGAAGCGACCGGACGCTCCGGATCACCGCGAGCGTCCACGACGTCGGCCAGGCGCAGGCGCGGATGGAGAACATGGTCTACGGCTACGTCACGAAGGAGACCCTCGCCGAGCTCGGCGAGGAACCGTACTTCGACCAGCTCAAGATCCTCGTCTCCGGCGACCGGATGGACGAGACGCGCGTCCGCCGCGTCGCGCGGCAGGTCGGCGACCGACTCGAGGCGCTGGGCCACCCGGTGCGCCGCGTGGACGTTCCGAAGCCGGGCGAGCATCCCCACGCCGCGATCACGGGCCTTCTCCTTCTTTCCATGTCGAGCTTCGGGCTCTTCGCTCTCCTCCTGGCCGGCGTTCTGGCCGCCAACCTCCTCGCGGCCATGATGGCCTCCGAGGTCCGCCAGGTCGGCGTGATGAAAGCGATGGGCGGCCGGCGGCTCCAGATCGCGCGGATCTACCTCGGAGAATCCCTCGTCCTCGGCGGCGCGGCCCTCGCGCTGGCGGTCCCCGCGGGCCTCGTCGGAGCCCGCGCGTTCAGCCGGGCGATGGCGGTCTTCCTGAACTTCGACATCACGAGCTTCGCCGTGCCGGCATGGGTCTTCCTCCTGACGGGCGCGGTCGGGCTGCTGGTGCCGCTCGCGGCGGCGGCCTGGCCGGTGTGGAAATCGAGCTCGGTCTCGGTCCGCGAAGCGCTCTCGGATTTCGGAACTGCCCGAAGCGAGTTCGGAGCGACGGCGTTCGACCGCGCTCTCGCGCGAGTCGGAGGACTCGCGAGGCCGCTGCTGCTCTCGATTCGCAACGGTTTCCGGCGTCGCGCGAGGCTGCTCTCGACCGTCGCGACCCTCGCCGCCGGGGGCGTGTTCTTCATGACCGCTCTGAATGTCCGAGCATCGTTCGTGCACACCCTCGACCGTCTCTTCGCGGCGAAGAAGTTCGACCTCTCCATCGCGCTGACCGCGATGCGGCCGATGGCCGGCGTCGAGAAGGCGGCGCGGGCGACTCCCGGCGTGCGGCTCGTGGAAGGGTGGATCGCGACCGAGGCGTCGCTTGCCGGCTCCGGGGGCGCGTCCGCGGCCGGGTCCGGAAGCGCCGGCTTGCGCGGGGGAGGCGGAGGAGGCCTTCACGGCGGGGCACGCGCGGGAGCGTCCGCCCTCGCCGAGCGCTTTCCCGTGATCGGCCTTCCTCCCGAAACGCGGCTTCTCGCTCTCGAGATCGTCGAGGGGCGGTGGCTGCGACCCGGCGACGACGACGCGATCGTCGTCAACAGTTCCTTCCTCGCGGGAGGCGCGCCACCGCGGGTCGGGACCCGGATCGCCCTGCAGATGGGACCGGCGCGAATGACGTGGCGAGTCGTCGGGATCGCGCGCGAAGCCTTCTCGCAGCCGCTCGCTTACGTCCCGCGGAGCTTCTTCGAGAGGCACGGCCACGAGGGCATGGTCAACGGCGTCCGCGTTTCGCTGGAGAAGACCGACGCGAGGACGCCGCGCCGCGCCCGGGAGGCCCTGGAGGAGAACCTCGAACGCGAGGGCATCCGGCCGGCCAGCCTGATGAGCCAGTCGGAGGCGCGATTCGCGTTCGACCAGCACATGCTGATGATCTACGTCTTCCTGATCGTCACCTCGCTGGTCCTCGGCGGCGTCGGCGGCCTCGGGCTCGCGACGACGCTCACCCTGAATGTCCTCGAGCGGCGCCGCGAGATGGGGATCCTGCGCGCCGTCGGCGCCTCGCCCCGTTCGGTCTGGTGGATCGTGGCGGCGGAGGGCGCGGCGGCCGCCCTGCTCGCCTGGGCGGCGGCGGGCCTGGCCGCGTGGCCTTTGAGCAAGGCCCTCGGGAGCCTGATGGTGAAGCTACTCCTCCGGGGAGGCCTGGATTTCTCCTTCGAGCCGGCGGGGCCTCTCGCATGGCTCGGGGTCTCTCTCGTCCTGGGAATCGCCGCGAGCGTCCTTCCTGCCCGGCGCGCCTCCCGCGGGCCGGTCCGCGAAGCGCTGGCCTACGAGTGATGCGCCGCAAGTCCTCGCTCTGGATCGCCATCGCCGTCGGCCTCGCGGCCTCCGCGGCGATCTGGTTCGGGGGAGGAGCGCTCTGGCGCTGGTTCCTCGCGATCCACCACATCCACTAGCGGCTGCGCCCCGGAGGCTTGACCGCCGCCCACCATGTAGATATCCTACACCCTCGATGGCTCCGAGGAAGGACGCGCTCGCCGGTCGGATCGAGCTCCTTCAGGGGACGCTCGACCTGCTGATCCTCCAGACGCTGCGCTGGGGCAAGCGGCACGGCTACGGGATCGCCCAGATGATCCGCTCCGGATCGCGCGACGCCCTCCAGGTGGACACTGGCTCGCTCTATCCCGCGCTCCATCGGCTCGAGCGCAAAGGCGCCATCGCGGCGGGCTGGGAGATGTCTGAGAACAACCAGCGCGTGCGCGTGTATCGCCTGACCGCCGCGGGCGCGAAGCTTCTGGCGCGTGAGAAGTCGAAGTGGGAACAGCTCTCCGAGGCGATCGGGGGCGTCCTGATGGCGCCCGCGGAAGGGGAGTCGTGAGCTCCGGCTGGCTCTTCCTGGGCCGCGCCCGCCGGAAGCGCGAGCTCGAGGAGGAGATCGAGGCGCACCTTCGGGAGGCGGTCGCCGACCGGGTCGCGCGCGGCGAGCCGGTCGAGGAGGCGGTGGCCAACGCCCGCCGCGAGTTCGGCAGTGCGGCCCTCGTCTCCGAGGAGACGCGGGAAGCCTGGGGCGGCCTCTGGCTCGAGCACCTTTTCCAGGACCTTGCCTTCGGCTTCCGGATGCTTCGCCGCAGCCCGGGCTTCTCGATCCTCGCGGTGCTCTGCCTGACGGTCGGCATCGGAGGCAGCGCCGCGGTCTTTTCCTGGATCGAAGGCGTCCTTCTGCGCCCGTTCCCTCTCGTGGCGGACCAGGACCGGATCTTCGCCGTCACCGGTACGATTCGCGGCGCGCCCGCGCCCGGCCTTTCGGCGATGTCCTGGCCGGACCTCCGCGACCTGAAGAGTTGCCCGCGCATCGAGTCCGTCATCGCCGAGAAGATCACCGGGACGACGCTGACTTACGGCGACCGCGCCGAACGCGTTCCCGGAAGCGTCGTGTCGTCGAACTACTTCGAGGCGCTCGGGGTGCGGCCGATCCTGGGGCGCGGCTTCGAGCCGGCCGAGGAGACCGGCCGCAACGCCCACCCGGTGACCGTCATCAGCTACCAGGCGTGGAAGGAGCGGTTCGGAGGCGATCCGGCGATCCTCGGCAAGACCCAGGTCTTGAACAACCTCCCGCACACGATCGTCGGCGTCGCTCCGGAGGGCTTCTACGGGACCTTCGTCGGGTATGCGTTCCAGTTCTGGGTCCCCCTGTCCATGCAGCCGCAGCACATCGACAACGGCGAAGACCACCTCGAGGACCGCGGCGCGCGGTGGATCGAGGGTTTCGTCCGCGTCAAGCCCGGAGTCACCCGGCGCCAGGCGCAGGAGGAGGTCTCGGCCGTCGCCGCGAGGCTCGAGAAGGATTACCCGGCGACCGACCGCGGCCGCGGCGTTCGCCTCTTCCCGCTCTGGCAGACGCCGTTCAACAACGCCGGCGCGCTCTTGCCGACCCTGGCCGTGGCCCTCGTCGTGGTCATCTCGGTTCTGCTCATTGCCTGCGCGAACGTCGGCAACCTCCTGCTCGTCCGGGCTTTCGCCCGCCGCAAGGAGATGACCGTGCGGGTGGCGATCGGCGCGGGCCGGGGCCGGCTGGTCCGGCAGCTCCTGACGGAAGGGCTCATCCTTTCGATCCTCGCCGCCGCGGCCGGGGTCGCCGTGGCCCGGGTGCTCCGCGACTCGCTCGTGATGCTGATGCCGTTTCGCGGCGTCCCGCTCCGCGTCGCCGGGACGCTCGACTGGCGCGTGATCGCGGTCTGCGCGGGAGTCTGCCTGGTCTCGACGGTCCTCTTCGCGCTCGTCCCGGCGCTCCTGGCGAGCCGGATCGACGTGGCCGGCGCGCTCCGCGCCGAGACCCAGGCGGCCGGCCTCGGCGGACCGCGCGGGAAGCTCCGCGTCCGCACGGCCTTCGTCCTGGTCCAGATGTCGCTCTCCTTCGTCCTGCTGGTCGGCGCGGGACTCGTCGTCCGAAGCCTGGACGGCGTGCGTCGCGCGAGCCCCGGCTTCTCGACGGAGGGGATGCTGACGACCGCGGTCAACCTCTTCACCTCCGGCTACGACATCCCGCGGGCGAAGAACTTCGAAGAGGCGCTGATCGAACGGGTGCGCGCGATCCCTCGGGTGGATTCGGCGGCTCTCTCGCGGGTGACCCCCTTCACCTACCGCACGTATTCCTCCGCGCCGATCGCTGTCGAGGGCTACGTTCCCCCGCCCGACCAGCAGCCGTCGGCCGACTACAACGAGATCGGGCCGGGCTACCTCTCGACGATGGGGATCCCGCTCCTCTCCGGCCGGGAGTTCACGCGCGCCGACGACGAGACGGCGCCCCCGGTCGCGGTGGTGGACGAGACGATGGCCGCGCGCTACTGGCCCGGCCAAGACCCGCTGGGTCGGGTGCTCCAGGTCAAGGGAAAACCGTTGAGGGTCGTGGGGGTCGCGAAGGCCGCGGCGTACAACCAGCTCCTGGAGGTGCCCGCGCCGTTCTTCTACGTGCCCCTGCGGCAGAACTTCTCGCTGTCGGCGGCGCTGCAGATCCGGACGAAGCTCTCGCCGGCGGCGATGGCGCCGATCCTGGCCCGTGAGATCCATACTCTCGACG
Source organism: Thermoanaerobaculia bacterium (assembly GCA_035263845.1). Lineage (GTDB taxonomy): Bacteria > Acidobacteriota > Thermoanaerobaculia > UBA5066 > Gp7-AA6 > JAWOLE01. Next base: position 17,886 of record DATFQY010000128.1, read on the forward strand.
CGAACGTCACTCCCTACGAGGTCATCACGATGCGCGAGCAGGTAGACCGCAAGAGCTCGTCGCAGCGAATCGCGGCCGCGATCCTGTCCGTCTTCGGCCTTCTCGCGCTGGGACTGGCGGCGGTTGGGCTCTACGGGGTGATGGCCTCCGTCGTCTCGCAGAGCGCCCGGGAGCTTGCGATCCGGACGGCGCTCGGTGCGCGGACGGCGGACCTGCTGCGGCACGTCCTCTCGCACGGGCTCTCGCTGACGGCCGCGGGGGTCGCGCTCGGGGCCGCGGCGGCCTTCGCTCTGACGCGGCTCCTCGGGTACCTGCTCTACAAGGTCAGCCCGCGAGACCCGGGGACATTCGGGCTAGCGATCGTGGTGATGGCGGCGGCCTCGCTCGCGGCCTGCCTCGTGCCGGCGCGGCGCGTCCTGCGGTCCGACCCGGCGCGGGAGCTCCGAGCGTAGGCCGGGTCCCGACATTGAAGTCCGAAAACGGCGAAGCGGGTCCGGCCCGGCGCGGTACGCTTCCGCCATGAAACTGGACGCGAGGACCTGCGACCGGGCCCGTCTCGCCCGCGACGCGAGATTCGACGGCAAGTTCTTCATCGGCGTCGTGACGACGGGGATCTACTGCCGGCCGATCTGCCCCTCTCCGCACGCGCGGCGCGCCAACGTCCGGTTCTTCCAGTCGGCGAAGGAGGCCGTCGCGGAGGGATTCCGGCCGTGCCTCCGCTGCCGCCCGGAGGCGGCGCCGGGGACGCCGGCCTGGAACGGGACCTCGTCGACCGTGCACCGGGCGCTGAGCCTGATCGCCGAGGGAGCGTTGCGGGAGGGCGGGATCGACGCGCTTTCGCGGAGGCTCGGGATCAGCGCGAGGCACCTGGACCGCCTCTTCCGGAGGCACGTGGGCGCCTCCCCGCGCGCGATCGCGAACGCCGCGCGCATCTTCTACGCCAGGCGGCTGATCCGGAGCACCGATCTGCCGATGTCACGGATCGCGCTGGAGTCCGGGTTCGGCAGCGTCCGCCGCTTCAACGACTCGATCCGGAGAAGCTGCGGCTGCACGCCCTCGGAACTGCGGAGGATGCGCCGCGCGGCCGCCCCGCGCAAGCTGGCCCGGGCGGGATGACGCACTACTGGGAGATCGCCAGCCCGGTCGGGCCGCTCCTGCTGAGCGCCGACGAGCAGGGCCTTCGCGGGATCTCGTTCCAGGGCGGACCGCACCCTTCCTCCCCGTCTCCCCGGTGGACTCGCGCCCGCGAGGCCTTCGAGAACGCGATCGCGCAGCTCGAGGAGTACTTCGCGGGGACGAGGCAGCGCTTCGAGCTCGCGCTGGCGCCGGAGGGAAGCCGGTTCCAGCGCGAAGTCTGGTCGATGCTCCGGCGAATCCCCTACGGCGAGACGGTCACGTACGGGGAGCTCGCGCGGCGCCTCGGCAATTCCAGCGCGGCGCGCGCGGTCGGCGCGGCCAACGGCCAGAACCCGATCCCGATCGTCATTCCCTGCCATCGCGTCGTAGGCTCCGACGGCTCGCTGACCGGGTTCGGCGGCGGACTCGACGTCAAGCGCCGCCTCCTCACGCTGGAGGCGCGCCACCGTTCCGCGCGGCCCGGGATGAACCGGGACCTCTTCGAGCTCGCGCGGGAAGAGACGCCGTGAGGCGGGGCCTCCCCGGCCTTCGAGCAGCCGTCCTCCTCCTCGTCCTGATCCCTTCCATTGCGGCGGCTGCCACCGCGACGTCGCCGACGTGCTCCTCCGGCGAGCATCGCCAGTTCGACTTCTGGGCCGGCGACTGGGACGCCTACGCCCTGGACGAAGGGGACAAGCTCGTCGCGCGGGCGCACGTGGAGGTCATCCTGGACGGCTGCGCGCTGCTGGAGGTCTACGACCAGCTCGACGGCCTGAAGGGCCAGAGCTTCAGTATCTACGACGCCTCGCGCGGAGTGTGGCACCAGAGCTGGGTCACAAACCGCGGGAAGCTCCTCCAGCTGGACGGGCGTTTCCAGGACGGGCGGATGGTCCTGACGGGGACGGACCGGAGAGACGACGGGCGCTCGCCGTTGATCCGCGGCGCCTGGAAGACAGTCGAAAAGGGAGTCCGGGAGACGGCTGAGACCTCCGACGACAACGGCCGGACCTGGAAGCCCCTCTTCGACATCCTCTTCAAGCCGCGCCCGCCGGCCGCGAAGACCGCACCCTGAGGGCGGCCGGAGACGAACTCTACGGCGCGGCCAGGACCCCGCCGATCACCCGCGGCTTGCCGGTCCGCTTCCTCCCATAGCCTCCCTCTCCCGGCGGGAGCGGGCCGGGGGGAGGGGCGCTCTCGTTCCACGGGTCGCCCAATGCCGGATTCCTGAGGAACTCCTCGTCCGTGAGGCTCTCGAGAAACGCGACCACGTCGCATTTCTCCTCCGGCGTCAGCTCGAAGCCGCGGACCAGCTTCGACCGCTCCGGGTTCCGGTCTCCGCCCCGAGCGTAGTGGTCGAGGACCTCGTCCAGGGTCGCGTAGCGCCCGTCGTGCATGTAGGGGGCCGTCGCCGCGACGTTTCGGAGCGTGGGGATCTTGAACCGCCCGGCGCCGGCGATTCCGTTGTTGACGAGTCGGGGCGCCGTCGCCGGACCGCCGCGCCAGACCGCCGGGCCGGCGAACGCGAGCCCGCCGTGGCAGCTGCCGCAGGCGAGCTTCTCGGAGAAGAAGAGCGCCATCCCGCGCCGCGCCGACTCGGAGATCGCCGTCGGGTCGTCCCGCCAGACGAACCGGTCGTAGGGGGAATCGCCGGAGACGAGCGTCCGCTCGAAGGAAGCGATCGCGCGCCGGGCGTTGGCGAGCGTGATCGGCTCGGGCTCGGCCGGAAAGGCGCGTGGAAAGAGCTCCCGGTAGACCGGCTCCGCCCGCAGGCGCGCCAGGATCTCCTTCTCGTGGTGGCGCGCTCCCATCTCGACGGGATGCTCGTTGTTGAGCGGGACGATGGCCTGTTCTTCCAGTCCTCGCACCGACGGGTCGGACCAGGTCAGCGAGGCGGCGTAGGCCGCGTTGGCGAGGCTCATCGCGGCGCGGGGATGGGTCGCGCCGGTGGATCCGATCGCGCGCGGCCGCCCGTCGGTGAAGGCGCGGCCCTGCGCGTGGCAGGAAGCGCACGACTGCGTTCCGTTGCCCGAGAGGCGCCGGTCGTAGAAGAGCCGCCGCCCGAGCTCGACCTTGTCGGGCGACATCGGGTTGCCCGCCGGAACCCGCGGCTCCGGGAAGCCGGGCGGAAGGACGGCCGCCGTCCGGACCGCCCCGGGCGACAGGAGAGCGGCGAGGAAGAGCGCCGCGAGGCCGTTCACCAGCGCGGTTTCTCCGGAGACGAGTAGGAGGAGACCTGGGAGGCGAGCTGCTTTCTCTGCTCGGCCCATTTCGCGAACTCGTCCAGGCGCGCGGGGTCGAGGCCGGCGGGGTCCGCCTTCCTCTTTTCGAGCCACTTGTCGATCGCCGCCGTCAGCTCGTTGGCCCGCGGACGGTCCATCTGGAAGAGCGACATGTAGACGGTCTTGACCTCGTCGATCTGGTTCAGGGCGAGCAGTGCCTCGGCGCGGTACTCCATCGCCGGCGTGTAGTTGGGCTGGATCGCGAGCGACTTGTTGTACGCCTCCAGCGACGCGGGGTAGTTGCCGATCTTGCGGTAGGAGTAGCCGAGGCTTCCCCAGGCCTGGAAGAGGTTGGGGTTCTTCTCGGTCGCCTTGACGAACTTCTTGACCGCGTCCTCGTGCTTGTCCTTGGCCTTTCCCTCGAGCTTCGCTTTCTTGCCCGCGTCGGCCTCCGTGGCGGCTTCCTTCTCGAACTTCGCCGCCTTTTCCTGGTAGTCGGTTCCGTCCTTGTAGAGGCTGACCGCCTCCTGCTCGGGGGTCAAAGCATCCCTCCTCTGCTGGGGAAGCGACATCCCGCCGCCGCCACCCGATGGGCTCGACGCGAGACCGATGGCGGGAACGAGCAGGGCCGCCAAAAAGAGTGTTTTCTTCATCGTGGTTCCTCCTTTCGAAAACCTACCAAACCGCCTCCACGGCCGGTGTCAGGTTTGTGTCAGAAGGGCGAAAGAAGGTGCGATTTGACGATTTCTTAACCCGGCGGGCCGCCTTCGCGGTCTACGATTTCCGGCGAGGCGGCTCCGCCCCAAAGGAGGAATCGATGCGACGGATCGCGACAGGCCTGACCGCGCTCCTGCTGCTCGCCGCAGCCCTTCCGGCGCAAGCGCCGCCGGCGAGCGCGGGGGTGCGGGAGTTCACCGTGGACGACGCCTGGGGCCGCGACACGGTGCAGTTCCGGACCACCGCGCCGGTCGAGGACATCGTCGGCACGACCAACGAAGTGACCGGGTTCCTCAGGGCAGACCCGAAGAACCTGACCGGCCCGGCCACCGCCGCGCGCCTCGAGGTCGTTCTGAACACCATCAAGACCGGCATCGAGATGCGCGACGGCCACGTTGCCAAGGCCCTCGGCGCCGACACGGCGCCCATCGCGGTCTTCACCCTCGAGAAGGTCACGTCGGCTGCCCCGAACCCCCTGGAGCCCAACGTCCCGGCGGAGATCCGGGCGGAGGGAACGCTCGATTTGAAGGGCGTCAAGAAAAAGGTGGACGTCACGGCCCGGCTGACCTACGTCCCCGGGGGAGGGCCCTTCAACGCGATGCGCCCCGGCAACTTCGTCAAGCTTGTCGCCGACTTCGACGTTCGCCTCGCGGACTTCGGCGTGGAGCGCAAGGGCCAGGTCCTCCCTCTCCAGGTCGGCGAGACCGCCCACGTGACGGTCACCGCCCTCGCCAGCGACGCCACCCCGGAACAGGCCAGGGACTACCGGGAAAAGGCCATCAAGTACCTGGGCAAGGCCCGAAGGTAACGTCTTGGGGTCAGGTCTACATCATACACTATGAGGCTGGCCGCCTCGCCCGCCTGGCGAAAGGTCTTCTCGCCATAGTGTATAACATAGACCTGACCCCTTACTCGGCGGCCCCCTTCTCGTGGAGAAGGCGCCAGACCTTCTCCGGGGTGATCGGGATGTCGATGTGCTTCACGCCCAGGTGCGAGAGGGCGTCCACCACCGCGTTGGCGATCGCCGGCGGAGCGCCGACCGTGGCCGACTCGCCGACGCCCTTGGCCCCGAAGGGGTGGTGGGGCGACGGGGTGATCGTCTTGTCGGTCTCCCACTTCGGCGTCTCCATCGCCGTGGGGAGGAGGTAGTCCATGAAGCTTCCGCCCTGCACGTTGCCGTTCTCGTCGTAGCTGATCTCCTCGAAGAGCGCCGGGGCGAGGCCCATCGTCAGGCCGCCGTGGATCTGGCCGTCCACGATCATCGGGTTGATGATGTTTCCGCAGTCGTCCACGGCCACGAAGCGGCGGACCTTGACCTCGCCGGTGCCGCGGTCGATGTCCACGACGCAGATGTAGCTGCCGAACGGGAAGGTCAGGTTCGGCGGGTCGTAGTAGTCCACCGCCTCCAGGCCCGCCTCCATCCCCTGCGGATGGTTCGTGTACGCGGCGAACGCGATCTCCTGGATCGTCTTGGATTTCTGCGGCGCGCCCTTGACCGAGAACTTGCCTACCTCCCACACGAGGTCCTCCTCGGAAACCTCGAGCAAGTGCGCGGCGATCTTCTTCGCCTTCTCGCGCACCTTGCGAGCGGCGATCGCGCCCGCGGCGCCCGCGGTGGGAGTCGAGCGGCTGGCGTACGTTCCCAGGCCGTAGGGCGCGGTGTCCGTGTCGCCCTCCTCGACCTCCACGTGCGCGGCGGGGATGCCGAGCTCCTCGGCGATGATCTGGGCGTACGTCGTCTCGTGCCCCTGCCCCTGCGACTTCGTGCCGAAGCGCGCGGTGGCCTTGCCCGTGGGGTGGACGCGCAGCTCGCAGGAGTCGAACATCTTGATGCCGAGGATGTCGAAGTGCTTCGACGGACCGGCGCCGACGATCTCGGTGAAGCTCGAGATGCCGATCCCCATGAGCTCGCCGCGCTTCCTCTTCTCGGCCTGTTCCTTGCGAAGCGCGGCGTACCCGACGATGTCCATCGCTTTCTTCAGGGCCGCCGGGTAGTTGCCGCTGTCGTACTCCCATCCGAGAGCCGATTTGTAGGGGAACTCGCCCGGCGGCACGAAATTCTTCATCCGCAGGTCGGCCGGGTCCATCTTCAGCTCCTGCGCGAGGCGGTCGGTCATCCGCTCGATCGCGTGGACCGCCTCCGTCACCCGGAAGGAGCAGCGGTAGGCGATGCCTCCCGGAGGCTTGTTGGTGTAGACGCCGTCCACCTCGGCGAACGCCGACGGCAGCTTGTAGGAGCCGGTGCAGATCGAGAAGAGCCCGGCTGGGAACTTCGACGGGTTGGCCGCGGCGTCCGCGTAGCCGTGGTCGGCGACCGTCTTGATCTTCAGCGCGGTCATCGTGCCGTCCTTCTTCGCGCCGATGGAGGCCGTGATGTGGTAGTCGCGCGCGAAGGAGTCGGCCTGGAGGTTCTCCATACGGTCCTCGACCCACTTGACCGGCTTGCCGATGACGACCGAGGCGGCGACCGCGATGACGTAGCCGGGATAGACCGGCACCTTGCCGCCGAAGCCGCCGCCGATGTCGGGGGAGATGACCCGAATCTTCTCCTCGGAGAGGCCGACGTGGCCGGCGACGAGCGCGATGACCGTGCGGATCGCGTGCGGCGCCTGCGTCGTCATGTACACGGTGAGCTTGCCCCGGATCCGGTCGAAGTCCGCGACGATGCCGCAGGTCTCGATCGAGGCGACGTGGATGCGCGGCAGGTAGATCTTCTCCTCGACGACCACGTCGGAGGAGGCGAGCGCCTTGTCGGTGGCGGCGCGGTCGCCGACCTCCCAGTGGAAGATGTGGTTGTCCTTCTTGTCCGGCTTGTCGGTGCGCAGGACGGGCGCGCCAGGCTCGAGGGCCTTGAAGGGGTCCACGACGACCGGCAGCGGGTCGTACTCGACCTCGACGGCTTCGACGCCGTCGGCCGCCGCGTAACGGTCCGTCGCGATGACCGCGGCGACCTCCTGCGCCTGGTACATGACCTTCTCGGTCGGCAGGACCATCTGCGTGTCCGACATCAGCGTCGGCATCCAGTGCAGCTTGAACTGCGCCAGCGTCTCACCGGTGATGACCGCAAGGACCCCGGGGATCTTCAGCGCCTTCGACGAGTCGATCTTGACGATCTTCGCGTGGGCGAAGGGGCTCCGGACGATGTCCATGTGGAGCATGCCCGGGAGCTGGATGTCGTCCACGTAGTTGCCCTTGCCGCGCAGGAATCGGGGATCCTCCTTGCGCTTGACGGAATGGCCCATGCCGCCGACTTCGGGAGACGTTTTCGGCGTCGCCATGGCTCCTCCTACTTCGCCGTCCGCGCTGCAGCCGCAGCGTGCTGGACGGACTTGACGATGTTGACGTAGCCGGTGCACCGGCAGAGGTTGCCGGAGATCGCACGGCGGATGTCGGCCTCGGTCGGGTCGGGGTTGGACGCGAGCAGGGCGGAGCTGGTCATCATCATCCCCGGCGTGCAGTAGCCGCACTGCAGGCCGTGCTCCTGGAAGAAGCCCTCCTGGATGGGATGGAGCTTGCCGTCCTTCTCGAGCCCCTCCACCGTCATGACCTGCCGGCCGTCGGCCTGGACGGCCAGCACGGTGCACGACTTGACGGGCACTCCGTCGAGAAGCACCGTGCAGGCGCCGCAGTGTGTCGTGTCGCAGCCGATGTGCGTGCCGGTCAGCCTCAGGTTCTCGCGGAGGAAGTGGACGAGGAGCAGCCGCGACTCGACCTCCGCTTCGGCCGCCGCTCCGTTGACCGTGACGTGAATCTTGTGCCTGGCCATCTCTACGCTCCCTGCGCCCGGGCGATCGCCTTCGCGAGCGCTCGCGCCGTCAGAACCCTCGCCATGTTCTTCTTGTACTCGACCGAGCCACGCCGGTCGGGGGAGGGATCGGCCGCTTCGCCGGCGAGGCGAGAGGCCTCCGCGATCGCCGCCGCGTCGCCCTTCTTTCCCTGCAGGAACTTCTCGGCGGCCGCCGCCCGGATGGGCGTGGGCCCCGCGTTGGTCAGCGCGATACCCGCCCGCTGGATCTCCCCGCCGGCGGAGAGCGTCACCTGCGCCGCCGCGGCAGCGGTGGCGAAGTCGCCGACCTTGCGCTCGAGCTTCACGTACGCTCCGCCACTCTTCGGTGGCGGGACGGGGACCTGGATCTCGGTGAGGATCTCGTCGGGGGCGAGCGCCGTCGAGAAGAGGCCGGTGAAGAACTGATCGATCGGAATCGTGCGGGCGCCCTTGGGCCCGGTCGCGACGACGCGCGCGGCAAGCGCCATCATCGTCGCCGGGTGATCGTTGGCCGGATCGCCGTGCGCGAGGTTCCCGCCGACGGTCGCAAGGTTGCGTACAAGGGGGTCGGCGATCACGGCCGCCGTGTCGGCGAGGATGGGGTACTTCTTCCGGATGAGGTCCGAGTGTTCGAGCGCCGTCTCGCGCGTGCGCCCACCGATCTTGAGGTACCCTCCGTCCTCGCGGACGTACTCGAGGTCGGGGATCTTCCCGATGTCCACGAGGTGCCCCGCCGACCCGAGGCGGAGCTTCAGGAGAGGCAGCAGGCTCTGGCCTCCCGAGAGCACCTTGGCGTCGTCGCGGTAGCGGCCGAGCAGTTCGATCGCCTCCGCGAGCGTCGCCGGGGAGTGGTAGTCGAATGAAGCCGGGATCATCGGCCCTCCTTTCCAAGCTCCTTGGCCATGGCTTCCGTGAACTTCTGGAACATCTGGTCGGACAGCAGGAGGATCATTCCGCGCGCGAGCTGCGCGAGGATCCCCGTGATGTTGACGGTCGAGGTCGAGGTGACTTCGGTGTGGCCGGGCGAAAGCTCGGCGACCCGGCTCTTCAGGCGCATCTCGGCGCCCCCTTTGCCCTTGACGTCCTGGCCCGTCGCCACGATCTCGGCCGTGCCGGAAGCCTCGTCGAGCGTTTCGAAGCGGATCTTCCCCTTGTAGCTGGCGGAAACGGGGCCGACCTTGACCGTGATCGTTCCGAGGTAATCTCGATCGTCGACCTTCTCGGTGATCGCCGCTCCGGGAAGGCACCGGGCGACTCGCTCCGGGTCGGTCAGGAACTTCCAGACCTCCTCCCTCGGCGCGTCGATCGTGAAGCTCTTGGTGATCTCGATCGCCATGAAACGCCGCCCTCACTGTCCCCGGGCCTGGTCCACGCCCGAAATCAGCACCGGGGGTTTCTTCTCCCACTCCCTCTTTTCCACGGCCAATTGGTACCCCACGTCAAAGAGCGCCTTCATGTAGTTCGTGTCGAAGTCCACGGTGTGCTGGACCTGGAAGCTGCGCGGGATGTAGGCGAGGTTGAAGTCCACGTTGTCTCTTTGCGCGATCGCGAAGATGCGGTAGAGGTCGCCGACGCCCTGATTCTGGATGAGGCACGTGATGGCGCGCAGAGCGATGGGGAGAGTCCGGCGGTCGGTCTCGGCCCACTCCGGGTCCAGGCGCGCGTTGCGGACGACATAGAGGGTGCGGTCGCGCTCCGCCAGGGCGCTCAACTGGATCGCCGCCGGGTAGACGAAGACCTGCGACGCCGTGCCGCCGTCCACGTGCATCTCCTGGTATTTCTGCCCCTCCGCTTCGACGTCGATCATCACGGGCGGAAAAGTCCCCGGGATCGCGGCCGAGGCGATCAGGATCCTCTGGATCAGGTCCAGCTTGTTCGGGCCGTTCGCGGCCGCGACCTCCGTGACGTTCCAGATCACGGATCGCCGGACGTCGAGGTTCGTCGTGGCGATCAGGAGGATCCGCCCCTTCTCGTGCTCCGCCGCGATGGCGTCCACCACCTCCTGCGTCAGGTACTTCTTGACCAGGTTGTGCAGGGGGGTCGTGTCGGCCATCGCGTCCCCGTAGACGATGGAGAGGAGGGACCGCTCCTTGGCGATGTCATGGAGCGAGACGCTCGTGTAGAGGGCCTTCAGCTTCTCGTCGTAATCGGAGCCGAGGAACGCGAACGGCGCGATGAGGGCGCCGGTGCTCACGCCCGTCACGATCTTGAAGGTCGGGCGGGTGCCGGCCTTAGTCCAGCCGTTCAGGAGTCCCGCCCCGAACGCGCCGTTGTCGCCGCCGCCGGAAATGGCCAGGTAGGCGACCGGAGGAAGCTTCGTGCCGGGACTGATGTGGAGGTATGCCCTCTCCCGAGTCAGCGCGTCGAGGTAGTCCGACTCGAATTCTGCCACGTGGGCGGCGTCGCGCGGGAAGTAGCGGATTCCGGCCGGGTATCCAATCACGTTTGCCGCGGCCTGGAGCTCGGCCGGTACCGCCTTCCCGCGTGGCGGTGCCGTCGCGCAGCCCTGGGCGAGGAGAGGCAGCGCCGCGACCGCGGCGGAGAGCAGGAAGGACTTCGAGATCTCGATGGTCAAAGTCGCTCCTACTCGACGCGTTCCTCGCCGACGCCGCTCAGCAGGACCGGCGGCCGCTTCCACCACCAGTCGGTCCCCTTGACGGCCATCCGCTCACCTACCGTGAAGAGCTCCGTCATGTATTTCGTATCGAAGATCTTGGTGTGGGGGTAATTGAACGTCGGGGGGATGAACGCCAGGTTGTACTCCATCTGGTCTCTCTGCGTGACCGTGTAGATCGTGTAGAGGTCCCCGATGCCCTGGAACTGAACGAGGCAGGAGATCGCCCGAAACGCGATCGGCACCGTCCGCCTCTCCACCTGCGCCCACTCCGGATCGAGCCGCGCGTTACGGATGATGTACAGGGTGCGCTTTCGCTTTGCGAGCTGTTGCAAGTGCATCGCGGAGGGATAGACGAAGACCTGCGCCGAGGTTGCGCCGTCCACGTGCATCTCCTGGTACGCCTTGTCGCCGGCCAGGACGTCGATCATCACCGGCGGAAACGTGCCCGGGATGGCCGAGGAGGCGATCAGGATCTTCCGGACGAGCTCCAGGGCCAGCTCGGAACGGGCCGTGGCGATATCGGTGATGTTCCAGATGACCGGACGCCGCGCGTCGAGGTTCGTCGTCGCGACGAGGAGGACTCGTCCTTTGTCGCGTTCGTCGGCGATCGCGTTGAGCACCTCCTGCGTCACGGTCCTCTCGACGAGATGCCGGAGGGGTGCGTTGTCCGACATCGCGTCCCCCAGAAGCACCCACAGCGGCGACCGCTTGAGGGCGATGTCACGAAGGCTGATCCCCGTATAGATCGACCGGAGCGTCTTGTCGTAAGCCGGCCCGAGGAACGCGAACGGAGCGATGAGGGCCCCCGTGCTCACCCCGGTGACCAGCTTGAACGTCGGCCGATCGCCCGCGGCGGACCAGCCGTTCAGGAGGCCCGCTCCGAAGGCGCCGTTGTCGCCGCCTCCGGAGATCGCGAGATACGAGACGGGAGGCAACGGGCCGGTGTACCCGTGCCGCGCGAGCTCGAGCCTCTCGCGTTCGTTCGAGGCGAGGATGTCGTTCTCGAACTCCACCACGTGCGTGGCGTCGGTCGGGAAATAGCGGATGAAAGTAGAAAAGCCGGGGACCACGGCCAGTCCCTGGAGCTCGCTGGGAACGGCGGACTGTCGTTCCACGCCCGAGGGGCGAAACACGAAGAACAGCCCGACAAGCAGGGCCGTGAGCGCGGCGAAGGCAAACAGGATCCAACGACAACCGCGGGTCATGAGGTTTCCTCCGGCATCTCGCTTTGCCTCACGCCGCCAGGAGCGGCAGCAAACGCTCGAGCGTTTCGAGGTTGTGGGCCGGCAGCAACCGATCGACATGGGGAAGCGCCGCGGCCATTCCGCGGGCTGTCGGCTCGTAGCGCGGGTCCGAAAGCAGCGGATTCAGCCAGAAAACCCGCCGCGCGCGGGAATGGATCGCCCGCATGGCCCGGGTGAGAACGGCGGTGTCGCCCCGGTCCAGGCCGTCGCTGAAGATGACGACGACGGTCTTCGAGTCCACCAGCCCGACCATGTGGGAGCTCACGAACTCGGCGAGGCACTCGCCGATCCGCGTCCCGCCAGACCAGTCGGGGACGGCGGCCGCCAGCCGGTCGAGCTCCCGGGAGATCCGGCCCGGGGCGAGCGTGGGCGTCAGGCGCGTCAGCGTGGTGTTGAAAGCGAAGACCTCGGCCGTTCTCGCCGCGCGCCGGAGCGAGAGGAGAAAGGCGAGGAGGAACCGCGCGTGGGCGTCCATCGAGCCGCTGGTGTCGCAGAGCGCGACGATCCTCGCCTTCTCGACGGCGCGCCGCCGGCGGGCCAGGCGCAGGAACTCGCCGTCGGTCGCGAGCGCGGCGCGGAAGCTTCGTCGCGGGTCCATCCGGCCCCGCGACCGGGCGGGCACGAGCCGCCGGCTGGGCCGGGTGGCGAGCTTCTCCGCGAGCCGCTCCAGGAGCCTCTCCATCACCGCCAGGTCTCCGGGCTCGCACTCCTCGAACGACTTCCTTCGCAGGAGCGCGTCCGGGCTCCAGGCGGGAAGGTCTCCCGATACCGCCGGCGGGCCGGCGTTCTCGGCGACCGGCTGTTCGATGGCTCTCCTGTGGACCGGCTTGGCGGAGCGCGGGATCGAGGAGCGCTGCCGCGCAGCCCGCGCGATCGACGCGGCGCCGCCCCCGGCCGGAAAGAAAAGCTCGAACAGCTCCTCGAACGCCCGACCGTCCCGGGGGCGGATCTTCAGGGCGATCTTGAGCGCCCGGCGGACCTCCTCCCGGTCGGAGACGTCCACCAGGACGAGCGCTCCCAGGCCGTCGGCTTCATCGGAGATCGACACGGCGACCGCGCGCTCGCGAAGCGCTCCGCAAAAGGCGGCGAGGTGAGCGGCCAGGTTTCCCGGGCGGGCGCCGGTCATCCGGCCGTCTCCACGAGAACAGCGATCTCCTCGCCGCTGAGCTCGCGGGAATCGCTGTGATCCTTGAGCACGCAGCCGAGCGTCTCCCGCACCGTCTCGGGGTCGAGCTCGTCGCAGTGCAGGCGAACGAGCGCCTGGGCCCAGTCGATCGTCTCGGCCACGCCCGGCGACCTCGCGAGCTGCCGCCGCCTCAGGGCCTGCACGAAGCGGGCGATCTGCTCGGCCAGCCGCGTCTGTGCCTGCGGCACCCGCGACTGGACGATGCGGACCTCCTTCTCGAAGTCCGGGTGCTCGATGTAGAGGTAGAGGCAGCGCCGGCGCAGGGCGTCGCCGATCTCGCGGCTGCGGTTGGACGTCAGGATGACGTAGGGCACGTGCTCCGCCCGGATCGTCCCGAGCTCCGGGATCGTGACCTGGAAGTCCGACAACACTTCGAGGAGGAACGCCTCGAAGCCGTCGTCGGCCCGGTCCACTTCGTCCACGAGCAGGACCGCCGGCCCCTGGGCGCGCGTGATCGCCGACAGCAGCGGCCGCTCGAGGAGGTAGTCCCGGGAGAAAATGACGTGCTCGAGGCCGCCGGGGTCCGCCTCGTCGCCGGCCATCCTCACCCGGAGCATCTGGCGCGGGTAGTCCCATTCGTAGAGGGCGGTCGAGACGTCGAGCCCCTCGTAGCACTGGAGCCGCACGAGCTCGGTGTCGAGCATTCGGGCCAGGATTTTCGCGATCTCGGTCTTGCCGACGCCGGCGTCGCCTTCGATGAGAAGGGGCTTGCGCATCTCCTTCGCGAGGTACACCGCGGTCGCGATCGGCGCTTCGGCGATGTAGCCCTCTTCCTCCATCGCCTCCTGGATCCGGCGGATCTCCGGCCTCATGCCGAGCCTCCGGAAGCGGCTCCTTCGAGCCAACGCTGCGGAGCCGCGACGAACCGGTCGCGGCATCCGCCGCAGCAGAAGTACCAGGCGCGCCCGCCCACTTCCGCCGTGTGCTTGGCCGTCGCGATCTCGACCGACATCCCGCAGACGGGATCGATCGCCTCCGCGGCCGGAGCTTCCTCCGCCGCGTCCGTGTTCTCGGCCGCCTTTCGCGAGGAATAGACGATCTCCGCCAGGATGCTCACGGCGATTTCCTCCGGGGTCTGCGCGCCGATGTCGAAGCCCGCGGGACTGTGGATCCGCTCGAGAGATTCGGCCGCCGCGCCTCGCGAGAGCAGCGTCTCCTTGATCTGCGAGAACCGCTTCGCGCTCGCGATCACCCCGAGGTAATCCGGCTCGAGAGCCAGCGCCTCGAGGGTCGCTTCCTCGTCCCGCTCGCCCATGGTGGCGACGACGGCGAAGGCGCGGCCGCCCCGTTTCTTCTCGGCCGGAGGCTTCCCGGTCCAGAGGCGGTCGGCGCCGGGAAAAGCCTCCTCGTCGGCCTCCGGGTCGGCCGCTTCGACGGCGTAACCCATGGCGCCGGCCAGGCGGGCGAGCGCCCGGGCGACGGGGGAGAGGCCGAAGACGACCAGGCGCGGGCGGGGCAGCATGGGCTCGATGGCGATATCCACGGTTCCTCCGCTGTGGCAGGTCATGGGGAAGACCGCGACGCCGGCGCGTTTGTCGGCATCCGGGCGCGGCGAGAGGGCGAGAAGAGCGGGGCGGCCGTCGGCGAGGGCGCGGAGGGCTTCGCGGATCACGGTCGGCCGCGTGCAGCTTCCGCCGAGCCACCCGTGGAATTCGCCGTCCGCCGTGATGACGGCCATGTCTCCGGCGCGCGCGGAGCTCGCCCGCTCGCGCCGCACCACGGTCGCCAGCACGAAGGGCTCCTCGCGCTTCGCGAGCTCGGCGGCGAGCATCAGGACGTCGCGGCGCAGGCGTCCCTCCCGGCCTCGATCCCGGCCTTGATGCGTTCGTAGTCTTCGGGACGGTCGAGGTCCGCGAGCGCGGCGGCGGGCCACGAGAAGACTTCGGCCTCGCCGCGATGCCGCCGGACGACCCGCTTGCCGCACCCCTCCCCTTCGGGGGGGCCGAGCTCGGGGAAGAGCGAGCGATCGTAGAGGGTCGGTGGAGCCTGGACGCCTCCGTACTCGGAGATGACGAGCGGCGCGTCGGAGCCGCGGTAGCGCTCGACCAGGGCGGCAAGCATCTCCGCGGTGACGAGCGGCATGTCGGCGAGCAGGACGACGGCCGCCGCCGCCTCCGGCGGGACCGCGGAGATCCCGGCGCGCGCGGAGGAGTTCATGCCGAGCGCGTAGTCGGGATTCACGATGGTCCGGCAGGGAAGGCCCTCCAGCTCCGGGGCCGACGTCTGGGCTTCGTGGCCGAGGACGACGAGGACCGGATCGAGGCCGGCGGCCAGCGCTCGGCCTGCCGCCCGCCGCAGGACGCTCTCGCCGTCCAGGCGAAGGAGGAGCTTGTTGCGGCCCATCCGGCTCGAGGGACCGGCCGCAAGGAGGACGCCCGCCACGCTCCCCGCTGGCGCTCGGTCAGGAGACATGGATCGCGCTCTCCTTCTCGCGCAGGGGCCAGGGTTCCCGGGAAGAGTGGACCGCGAGGATCTCCGCGACGATCGCGACCGCGATCTGCTCGGGCCCGTCGGCGCCGAGGTCGAGCCCCACGGGGCCGCGAACCCGGTCGTCCTCCGAGAGGCCGAGCTGCCTCAGGATCTCGCGGGACCTCGCGCGGGGGCCGAGCATTCCCACGTACGGGATCTCCGTGGCGAGGAGCAGGCCCGCCCACTGCCGGTCGTACGCGA
>DATFQY010000129.1:0-33018 GCA_035263845.1 Thermoanaerobaculia bacterium
TTGGCACGCGCGGCTGGAAGGACCTGCGCGACCGGCAGAACCGGTGGAACCTCGGGATCCGGACCTCCCGCCCGTGGGGATATGCCGGGCTCGTCTTCACGCAGGGAACCGCCGCGGCGCTTCTCTTCCTGCTGGCGTCCGGAGGCTCGGTCCTCGGATGGTCGGTCGCCGCGGCGACGATCGCGGTGCGGCTCGGCACGGCCTGGTTCCTCGCGGCGCGATTGCTCCACGATCAGTCCATCGGCAGGCTGCTGTGGCTCGTGCCGATCCGGGACGTGCTCGGAACGGCACTCTGGTTCGCCTCCTTTTTCGGGAACACGGTGGTGTGGCGGGGCCGCCGTCTCCGGGTCGGCGCAGGGGGCCGCATCCTCGACACGGTTTCGTGAAGCTTCAGCGGATCGCGCTCGCCGCGGGAGCTCTCCTTTTCTTCTGGCTTCTCCAAAGGATCGGCCTGGCGGCGATCGCGAGGAGCTTCGGAGATGTGGGATGGGGATTCGCGCTCGTCCTCGCCCTCGAGTCGGTCGTGGTGATCTTCACGACGCTCGCCTGGCGCCAGACGATCCAGCCCGGCCGCCGGCCGCCCTTTCTCTCGCTCGCGGCGATGCGGATCGCCGGTGACGGCGTCAACGCGCTCGCCCCGGCGGCGGTCGTCGGCGGGGAGCTCGTCAAGGTCGGCCTCCTCTCGCGATCTCTTCCGGCCGCGGAGGCGACCGGCTCCGTCGGCCTCGCGGCGACGGCGCAGTTTCTGGCGCAGGTGCTCTTCGTCGGGATCGGCGCGCTCTTCGTCCGCGGCGGCGCCCTGCAGCCTCGCCTCCGATTTCTCGGAACGGCCCTCCTCGCCTTCGTCGCAATCTTCTGCGCGGTTCTTTGGACTGCTGCACGGCGCCGGTCCCGGAAAGACGGAGCTCCGCGGTGGCTCGGCCGATGGCCTTTTCTCCGCGACCTGGGCGGGCAGGTCTTCGGAGCCTTGCGCGAGCGCCCGGGGAGCCTCGCGCTCTCGGTCCTCGTCTTCCTGGCCGGCTGGTCCGTCAGCGTCGCCGAGGTCGCCCTGACCCTGGCGCTTCTCGGCGCGCCCGTCCCGTTCGCGACCGCTTTTTCGATCGCGGTCCTCGCGGTGCTCGTCGAGGGGGCGCTCTTCTTCGTGCCGGCGCGAGTGGGCGTCCAGGAGGGCGGTCTCTACGCGATCTTTCTCGCCCTCGGCCTCGACCCGGTCCACGGATTCACGGTCGGCCTCGTGCGGCGGCTGCGCGAGGTCGCCTGGGGGCTCGCCGGCTTCGTGATCCTCGGTCTTCTTCGGCGAAGCGGCGAGG
The DNA here is from genome assembly GCA_035263845.1 of Thermoanaerobaculia bacterium. Taxonomy (GTDB): domain Bacteria; phylum Acidobacteriota; class Thermoanaerobaculia; order UBA5066; family Gp7-AA6; genus JAWOLE01. Next base: position 1,311 of record DATFQY010000129.1, read on the forward strand.
TGCGGGCGGCGCCCGACGCGGTCAGGGGCTGAGCGAGCGGAGGAACTCGTCGAGGATCCGGTTGAACTCCTCCGGTTTGTCCAGCATCAGCCAGTGGCTCGCGTCCGGGATCGTCTTCACCGGCATGTCCGGGACGGACTTGTCGATGGCCGAGGCTTGGCCGGCGAGGAAGGAGGCGATGTGGATCCTCGGGCCGTGGTACGGGGCGAGAGCCGCCGCCTGGTCGAACGTGTACAGGCCGGAAGTGGCCGCGACGAAGACCTCCCGGGGCGTCGCCCGGAGCGAGCGCATCACGGCCGCCTTCGTCGCCTCCGTTCCCTTCGCGAGGATCGCGCCGAACCAGCGGCGGGTGAACTCCTCGTAGGTCGCCGGCTGCAGGCCGCGCAGAAGATTCTCGACCTGCGCCGGCGGCGTCGCCCGCAAGTCGCCTGCGACGTCGGCGAAGACCAGGCCCGCGAGGCGTTCCGGGTTCCTGCCCGCGTACGCCGCGACGACCGCGCCTCCGAAGCTGTGGCCGACGAGGACGAACCGGTCGAGCTTCAGTGCAGCGGCGACCGCGGCGACGTCCGACGCGAAGGCCTCGATCGAGTAGTCGCCGTCGTACGCGATATCGGACTCTCCCATCCCGCGCAGGTCGAACGCCGCCGCGCGCCTGCCGGAGCTACGAAGGTGCTCGAGCTGCGCGGCCCACTGCGTGCGGTTCCCGCCGTTGCCGTGGACGAAAAGGACCGGGAGAGGGCCGCCCGGGCCGCCGTCGTCTACCTTCAGCCGTCCCCGCGGGCCGGGAATCCAGGCGCCGCTCGAGGCGACTTGCGGTCGCTCGGCGACGGAGAGCTTCGGGTCTGCGGGTTTCCAGCCGGCGGAGGCGGAGCCGGCGCGTACGTCGGCTTTCCAGGCGGCGTCGAGGAAGCAGATCGTCGCGGCCTGCACGGCTTCGACGCTGCGGAGAGAGCTGGAGTCCGCTCGCGTCGCCTTGGCCAGCGACGGGGCTCGGGAAAGTAGCGGCCCCGCGCTCGTGAAGTGGACGTGGTGCACGTCCGGGACTTTGACGAGGTACCGGTGCGACCCGTCCAGCGAGTCGATCAGGCCAAAGTCCGGCTCCATGAAAGCGTCCAGCTCCTCGTAGAGATGAAGGAGGGGAGCCTTCAGCGCTTTCGCGTCGAAGAGCGGCGACCGCTCGAGGAGACCTCGGCCCGTCTTTGCGCCGATGCCGCCGTCGAGGCTGACGAAGGCGCGGAGGGAGGGCTGACCCATCGCGAAGAGAAGCGCCGCGCGCGCCCCGAAGCTGTGCCCTACCACGGCAAGCCCCTCCTGTTGGATCTCCGCGCGGGTCTTGACCTGCGACGCGGCGTAGGCCAGGTCGTCCGCCTGCTCGGAGGCTTTCGCGACGATTTCTTCCTCGCCCTTCATCGGGCCCGAGATCCGCGTCGCCGACGGCACCGTCGCGACGATATAGCCGTGCGCGGCCATCGCCTCCGCAAGAAACGCCTGGTCGTGCGCGGATTGGCCGTTGCCCTGCGCGATCAGGACCAGGGGGAACCGACCCTTCGCGGGCTTCGCGTCTCTCACGGCGATCATGGGGGTGGCGAGGAGGCGCGTCACGTCGGCGCTCGTCACCTTCGCGGTCACGAGGAAGGACCGGAACGCCTCGACGGCCTCGTCCGCGGCGGCTTTATCCGCGAGCCTTTCGGGATTCAACTCCGATCCGGTCAGCGCCACGTAATCGCGGTACGTCATCGCGTGCCCCTTGCCAGGAATGGCCGGGTACCAGACGGCGATCTGGAGGGGCCGGGGCTTCGCGTCCGGCGCCTTCGAGGGAACGTAGCTTGCCGGGATGACGCGGAAGCCGACCGGAGACGCCGCGGAGTGGGCCGCGATCGCCGCGGCCCCCGCGAGCAGCCCGGCGGCGGCGAGGAAGCTTCTCCTCGATCTCAGGACTTCACCAGTCGGTAACCCACCTTCCGCGCCGTGAGGATATGCCGAGGGGCGGCGGGATCGGCCTCGAGCTTGCGGCGAAGCTCCCCGATATGGGTGTCGATCGTGCGGGAGACCGCGTCGTCGGAGTAGCCCCACACCTCCCGCATCAGCTCCATTCTCGTCGCGACCGCGCCGCCGCGGGAAAGGAGCGCCAGCAGCAGCTCGAACTCCTTGGGCGTCAGCTCGACCGGGCGGCCTCCGCGGACGACCGTCCGGGTGCGGGGATCCACGACAACGTCTCCGAAGCGGACCGGGTGTCCCGGCGCCGGCGCGCGCGGCGGCCGTCCGCGGCGAAGGAGCGCCTCGACTCGAGCGAGAAGCTCCATCACGCCGAACGGCTTGGTGACGTAGTCGTCGGCGCCGAGCTTCAAGCCCCGCACCTTGTCGGGCTCGTCTCCGCGGGCGGTGAGGATCAGGACCGGCGTCTCGCGGTCCCTCTCACGCAGTGCCTGGAGCAGGCGGAAGCCGTCGAGGCGGGGTAGCATCAGGTCGAGGATCAGCAGGTCCGGCCGGGAGCCGCGGGCGCGCTCGAGGCCGATGGAGCCGTCGGCGGCGACTTCGACCTCGTAGCCCTCGATCTCCAGGTTGTTGCGCAGGCCGAAGGCGAGGTCGGGGTTGTCCTCGACCAGGAGGATGCGGCTCATGCCTGGCCTTCCGCCGCGGCCTCGTGAAGCCCCGGGCTCGGCTGGGCCGACGGGATCTCGACCACGAAACGCGCCCCGTTGGGGCGGGCGTCCTCGACGAACGCGGTCCCGCCGTGGAGCGAGGCGAGGTCCCTCACGACGGCGAGGCCGATGCCGGCCCCGCCGGAGTGCGCCTGTCCCTCGAGCCGGACGAACTTCTTCCAGATCCGCTCCCGGTCGGCTGCCGGGATCCCGGGCCCCCGATCCTCGACGAAGATCCGGATCGCGCCGGCCGCGCGCTCCAGGCCCACGACGACCGCCTCGCCGGGCGGGCCGTACTTGACCGCGTTGTCGAGCAGGTTCAGAAGGATCTGGCGCATCGCGCCCGCGTCCACGCGCGCGGAAAGGCTCGCCGGAACGCTGGGCTCGACCCGGACTCCGCGCGCGGACGCGAGCGGCGAAAATGCCTCGATCGCGTCGAGGACGATCCGCGAGAGGTCATGCTCGGCGAGGTCGAGCGAGATCGTCCCCTTCTCGGCGCGGGAAAACTGCAGCGTGTTGTCCACGAGGTTGGAGAGCCGCCTCGCCTCCTGGTCGAGGATCGCGAGCGACCGGCGCCTCTCCTCCTCGCTCCTCGTGCGGTCGAGCAGCAGCGTCTCGGCGAAGAGCCGGATCTGCGCCAGGGGCGTGCGCAGCTCGTGCGACACGGCGGACACGAACTCGACGCGCATCGCCGCCAGGGCGCGCTCCCTTCGGGCCAGCGCGATCGCCGCGGCGAGGAGTCCCGCCGCGAGGGCGAGGGCGGAAACCACGATCGGGACCCGGGAGCGGGGAAGCCCGCCGAGGAGGAGCGTTCCGGCCGCCGAGGCGGGGACGGAGGCCTTGAATGTCATGCCGCGAAACACTCCCGCGCCGGGATCGTCCACGCGCGCCTCGTAACCCAGCTTCGGATCGAAGGAGCCACCCTTCTGGAAGAGGACGCGTCCCCACGTGTCCGCCAGCTGGAGGAAGACCGGGGTGTCGCCGCCGGAGGCCGCCGACGGGAGCAGGGGCGCCTCCGCGAAGGCCCGCTCGAGGAACGGGGCCATGTCCTTCGTGTCGACCTCGAAGGCGAGGCCGATGCGGGCGGAGTCCGGCGAGACGCCGTAGACGATCAACCGGCGGGCGCCGCCGGCGTCGACCGGCTCGGCCGCCAGCTCTCCTTCGGCGGGGGCGCGCGCCGACAGGAGCGCGGGGAGGCGCTCCCGGGCCCAGGCCGCGAGAGGCTCGGGCGCTTCGGCTGACGACGTCACGACGCCGGACGCGAGGTCCACGCGAAAGAGCGAGGCCGCCGGCAGCGGTCCGTGCTGCATCCGGCGAGCCAGGCGCGACATCTCCTCGCGGCCGGGGAGCGCCTCTCCCGGGGAGCTGCGCTGCGCGGCGGAGAGGACGTAGACGATCGGGTAGAGCCCGAAGTGATCGATCTCGTAGCGCGCGCGTCGGAGGAACTCTCCGGCGGCGAACCGCGAATAGTCGCGCAGGCTTCCCTCCGCGGCGCGGCGGTGCGACGAGGCCGCGTCCGCCGCCTCCCAGGCGAGCAGGGCCGCCACGGCCAGGGCGGCAGCGAGGAGCGCCGCGATGGCGCGGGAAGACGCGAAGGGGCGCATGGGACCAATGTACCAACGGCGGGCGTCACCCTCGACCCGGGGAGAAGATTCTTACCGATCCCTGACGGAACCGGTCCAGGGTCCACAGAAACCGGTCCAAGTCCCCGGTGCCTCGGACCTTGCGAGTCACCGGGCGGTCCAACGTCTACTTGAGGGCGAGGTAGATGGTGACTCCGCGGCCTTTGAGCTCGACCCGGTCGGGCTGGATCGAGACGATGGTGAATTCTTCGACGACGGCGCCCGGCGGAAGGACCTTGCCGTTGACGAGGGCGATCGGGTTGGTTTCGGACCAGACGATTCCTTCGAGGGTGATCTTGCCGGCGTCGGGGACCGAGACTTCGCCGACGTACGTCCGGCCGTTGGCCAGGCCGCGCGGCGACTTCGCGTCGGCGGAGACGGCGGCCTGCTTCGCCTCGGCCGCGGGCGCCGTCGGATTCGCCGTGACCGGCGAAACGCGCCGGGAGGCGCCGGAGTCCTTCGCCGCTGGCCTCGCCTCGACGTCGCGGCGGGACGGGTCGCGCGGCGTGGCGACGGGCGGCGGAGGGGCGACCTCGACGGTCCGCATGTCGGTCTTCGATTCCGGGACCGGCGTCCTGGATTGGGCCACGGCTTGCGGCGCGGCGGTCTTCGCGCTCTCGGAGGTGGAACGCTGGCGGATCCAGAACGCCCCTGCGCCGGCGGCGGCGAGGACGAAGACGAGCGCGGCGATCGTCCAGCCGCGGCGGCGCCGCGTCCGGCTTTCCATGACCCAGGGCGAGGCGCCCGTCCGGAGCCCGTCACGACGTGCCGCCTCGAGCTCCGCGCGTTTCAAGGCTTCGTCGATCAGGCTCACGGGGAGTTCCCTTCCAGCTCGCGGATGGCTCGCTTGACGTGCGCCGCCGTCAGCTTGTCGGTGCCCGTGACGTAGCCGCAGAGCAGCGTCTTGTCGCAGACGGCATTGATCAAGCGCGGAACTCCGCGCGAGTAACCGTAGATCCGCCGCACGGCCCACGGCGTGAAGAGCGGCCTGCTGTTGCCGCCCGCGACCGCCAGGCGGTGGTGGATGTAAGCCTCCGTGTCCTCGCGCGAGAGCGGCTTCAAGTGATACCTCACGGTGATCCGCTGACGGAGTTGCCGGAGGTTGGACTGCTCGAGCTTGTCGCGCAGCTCGGGCTGGCCCAGGAGCACGATCTGGAGGAGCTTGCTCTTTTCCGTCTCGAGGTTGGAGAGCAGGCGGACCTGCTCGAGCAGGTCCCAGTCGAGGTCCTGCGCCTCGTCGATGAAGAGGACGACGTCATTTCCGATGATCGCCTCGTGCAGGAGGAACTCGTTCAGCATGTCGAGCGAGGAGACCCGGTCGGAGCGGCCGGGATTCAGGCCGAACTCGGTCAGGATCGTCCGGAGCAGCTGCCCGCTCGTCATCGTCGGGTTCAGCACGAGGGCTGTCCGGTAGGTCGGCCCGAGCTCCTTCAGGATCGCGCGGCAGACCGTGGTCTTGCCGGCCCCGACGTCGCCGGTGATCTGGATGAAGCCCTTCCTCTCCTTGACCCCGAAGAGGATGTGGTTGAACGCCTCCCGGTGCCTCTCCGAAAAGAAGAGGAAACGCGGGTCGGGCGTGATGTTGAAGGGAGCCTCCCGGAACCGGTAGAAGTCGTTGTACACGGCCTGAGAGGAAACGATCTCACAGCCCGGGATCTTCCGGGGGGAGCCGTCGGCTCCCTAGTTACAGCGGGTCAGCCGGATGAGGCCGCCGAAGCTCGGCGAGACGCAGACCTCCTGGGCGCCGGTGTGGAACCGCATCCAGTCGTCCTGGTTGACCTCGAAGGTCAGCCGGCTGAAGGCGCCGGTGTTGCCGGCACGCTCTCCCGCGGACGAATGTCCGGCGAGCCCGGACACCTGTCCGGCCTCCGGCGGTGGGAACTTCTCGATTTTCGAGGAAATCCGAAGATCTCGCTCGCCGCCGGCATGGTCCGCGCGTTGCTCCTGCGATCCTTCGATGATCGAGAACGTCTCCGTGATGGACAAGGCGATCGCGAAACCGCGGGGCCTCTCCCGCGGGGCGTGGATCGCGCTCATCGCCGCCGGCGCCGGGCTCCTTCTCCTCCTCCTCGCGGTCCCGACGATCCGCCGCTGGACCCGGGCCGAGCGCTCCGTCGCGGCGTCGCAGGTCCGGATCGGCGAGGTCACGCGCGGCACCCTCGTCCGGGACACCTCGGCCGACGGAAGGATCGTCGCCGCCCTGCATCCCTCCCTCTTCACGCCGTCCGCGGGGATCGTGGCGCTCGCGGTCAAGGCGGGCGACTCGGTGACGAAGGGGCAGGCGATCGCCAGGGTCGAGAGCCCGGAGCTGAAGAGCCGGCTCGCGCAGGAGCGCGCGTCGCTCGCGTCCGCGAAGTCCGCGCTCGACCGGCAGAGGATCGACGCCCGGCAGGACGCCGTCAAGAACGCCCACGCCGTGGATCTTCTGGAGGTCCGGCTCCAGGCGGCGCAGCGCCTGATGGAACGGGCGCAGCGCGCCTTCGACGAGGGGATCCTGAACAAGAACGACTACGAGAAGGCCAAGGACGACGTGCAGATCGCGGATCTCGAGCTGAAGAACGCCCGGGAGACCGCGAAGCTCGCCGTCGAGACCGCGGACTTCGACATCCGGAGCAAGCAGCTCGCACTCGACCGGCAGGCGGCGCTCTCCGAGGAGCTCCAGCGGCAGGTGGATGCGCTGACGATCGCGGCGCCCTTCGACGGCATCGTCGCCTCCGTCGCCGTCCAGGACCGCGACTCGGTCCCGGCGAACGCCGCCATCGCCACCGTCGTGAACCTGTCGAAGTTCGAGGTCGAGTTCACGCTTCCCGAGAACTACGCGGCCGAGGTCGCGCCGGGGACGTCAGCGCAGGTCTTCTACGAGGGCAGGGAGTACCCCGGGCACGTCACCGCGATGTCGCCGGAGATCCGCGACAGCCAGGGGCACGGGACCGTCGCGTTCGACGGCGCGCCGCCGGCGAACCTGAGGCAGAGCCAGCGCGTCTCCGTCCGCATGGTGTTCGAGTCCCGGCCCGACGTCCTGAAGGTCCCGAGGGGCCCGTTTCTCGAGAGCGGCGGCGGCAAGCAGATCTACGTCGTCGAGAACGGGATCGCCACGAAGCGGGAGATCGCGGTCGGCGCGGCCAGCGTCTCCGAGGTCGAGATCCTGCGGGGCCTCTCGAAAGGCGACAAGGTCATCCTGTCGGACACGGCGGATCTGGGCGGCGCGAAGACGGTCCTGATCCGAGACTGATCTACGAGACAAACGAGAAGCGAGGAAGGAGAAAAACCGCCCATGCTTTCCATGCGGAACATCCGAAAGATCTACCGGACCGACCTGATCGAGACCCACGCCCTGCACGACGTCTCCGTCGAGGTGAGGGCCGGGGAGTTCGTAGCCGTGATGGGCCGCTCCGGCTCGGGCAAGACGACGTTTCTGAACATCGCCGGCCTGCTCGACACGTTCGACTCCGGGTCGTATCACCTGGACGGCCAGGACGTCTCGCGGCTGACCGACTCGGAGATGTCCCGCATTCGCAACGAGAAGATCGGCTTCATCTTCCAGAGCTTCAACCTCATCCCGGACCTCGACGTCTTCGACAACGTGGACGTCCCGCTCCGCTACCGGCGCCTTCCGGCGAAGGAGCGCCGCGAGAGGATCGAGAAGGCGGTCGAGATGGTCGGGCTGCTCTCGAGGCTGCGCCACCTTCCCGCGCAGCTGTCCGGCGGCCAACAGCAGCGCGTCGCGATCGCGCGCGTCCTCGCCGGCGAGCCGAGGCTGATCCTCGCCGACGAGCCGACGGGCAACCTGGACACGCTGATGTCGCGCGAGGTCATGGACCAGCTCGAGAAGATCAACGAGGCCGGAACGACGATCGTCATGGTGACACACACGCCCGAGTGCGCGTCCCGGGCCTCGCGGCAGATCCACCTCCTCGACGGCGAGATCGTGGACCTGGCCGCGCTTCCGCCCGAGGGGCCTGCCTCGCGCACGGTCGCGAGCCTGGCCGCGTCGCTCCGGTAGGGGCGAGGCGAAAGGAGGGAACGCCGTGATTCTTCACAACGTCCGCATCGCCTGGAAGAGCCTGAAGAGGAACCGCTCGCTCTCGGTGCTGATCGTCGCGGGCATCGCGCTCGGCATCGCGGTCTCGACGACCTTCGCGACCGTTCGCCACTCCTTCGCCAAGGATCCGATCCCGGGGAAGAGCCGCGGCGGCCTCTACTACGTCCGGATGGACAGCTGGGACCCGGCCAGGCCGTACCCGGGGCCGGACGCCACGCTGCCGCCGACGCAGCTCACGTACCGCGACATGGCCGAGATTATGAAGTCCGACATCCCGAAGCGGCAGAGCGGGACGTTCAAGACGGCCCTCTACGTCTTCCCGGAAGACAAGACCACGCAGCCGTTCCGCGAGAACATCCGGCTCGTCTATTCCGACTTCTTCCCGATGTTCGACGTCCCGTTCCGCTACGGCTCCGGATGGGACAAGAAGGGCGACGCGGGACCCGAGCAGGTGGTCGTTCTCTCCGAGGCGATGAACGACAAGCTCTTCGGCGGAGGCAACAGCGTCGGAAAGACCGTGCGGATCTCCGACCGCGACTTCCGCGTCGTGGGCGTGCTCGCCCACTGGGAGCCGAGCGTCAAGGTCTTCGACCTGACCCAGTTCCAGATCGACACGCCCGAGAACATCTACATGCCGTTCAACCTGCTCAAGCCGATGCAGCTGCGGACCTTCGGCAACTCGGACGGCTGGGGTTCCTCGGGCGGGCAGACGGGCTTCGACGGCTTCCTCCAGTCCGAGACGTGCTGGATCCAGATGTGGGTCGAGCTGCCGGACGCCGCCTCGTTGGCGAAGTACAAGGACTTCCTGGCCGCGTACGTCATGGAGCAGAAGAAGCACGGGCGCTTCCAGCGGCCGCTCAACAACCGGGTCTCGACCATCCGCGAGTGGATGAAGGACCAGCGGGTCGTTCCGCCGGAGACGACGGCGATGCTGATCGTGTCGCTTCTCTTCCTCGCGGTCTGCGCGGTCAACCTCGTCGGGCTGCTGCTCGGGAAGTTCCTGGCGCGGGCAGGGGAAGTCGGGGTGCGGCGGGCGCTCGGCGCCTCGCGGGCCGACATCTTCCTGCAGCACGTGGTCGAGTGCGAGCTGATCGGCGTGGTCGGAGGAGCGATCGGCCTGCTCCTGTCCTTCGCGGCGCTGGCCGCCTTGAACGCGTGGCTCAAGACGACGGTGGTCAACCCGCGCGCGGCCTTCTTCCACCTCGATGTCCCGATGGTCCTTCTCTCCGTCGGGCTCTCGCTCGCGGCGGGGCTGGCGGCCGGGTTGTACCCGGCGTGGCGGACGTGCCGCCTCTCGCCGGCGGTGCACCTCTCTCTCCAGTAGGCGAAGAAGTCGGAAAGGAGAACGCCATGGAATTCGGACCGATCTTCCGCTCGATGCGGCGCAACAAGGTCCGCTACGGCCTGATCGTGGCGGAGGTCGCGCTCACGCTCGCGATCGTCGCCAACTGCGTCAACATGATCCGCGACTACAAGCGGCAGCTCGCGATCCAGTCCGGCTTCGACGACGACAACATCATCCGGGTCACGAGCCGGCCCTTCGCGCCGGCCTTCAAGGAGGACGGCTACCTCGACAACAGCCTCCGGGAGGACCTGGCGGCCCTCCGCGCGATCCCGGGAGTCCGGGCGGTTTCCAACACGCGGTTCCTGCCATGGCAGGGGGGCGGGTCGTCCATGGAGACGCGCGTCCTCGGCTCGAAGGGGGAGATGCTCCGCAACCAGGTCTACAACGCCGACGAGGGCACGCTCGCCGCGCTCGGCGCGAAGCTCATCGAGGGACGCAACTTCGCGCGCGAGGAGACGGAGTCGGAGACGCTGCGGATGCGCCAGATCTTTGCGAAACCAAGGCCGACCGGCGCCGATGGGACCCCGCTCGAGAAGACCTCCCAGGACATCATCATCAGCAAGGCGTTCGGCCAGCTTCTCTTCCCCGACGGCAAGGCGCTCGGCAAGCACCTCGAGGACACCGACGGCGACCAGTACACGATCGTCGGCGTGATCGACCGCTTCTACAACCCGTACGGCTGGCCGATCCACGAATACGTGATGTTCTTCCCGAGCTACTCGCGCAACTTCCTCGGCGGCGCGGGCTACCTCGTCCGCGCCGAGCCCGGCAAGAGGGCGGCGGTCCAGGCCTCCATCGAGAAGGCCCTGATCAAGGCCAACGCGGGGCGGACGGTCCAGGTCCAGGAGCTGACCCAGATCAAGGAGCGTTTCCAGTCGCGGACCTCGCTCGTGGCCACGATCCTCTCGACGTTGATCGTGCTGCTCCTCTTCATCACGTCGCTCGGGATCGTGGGCCTGACGGTCTTCTCGGTCAACGAGCGGACCCGGCAGATCGGGACCCGGCGCGCGCTCGGGGCGCAGCGGGCGGACATCATCCGCTACTTCCTGCTGGAGAACTGGATCGTCACGACCCTGGGCCTGGCGCTGGGCATCGTCCTGGCGTTCGCCTTGAACGTCACGCTGGTGGCCCGGGTCAGCAGCCCGAAGATGGAGCCGAGCCTGGTGGCGGCCGGTGTGTTCCTCCTCTGGATCGCGGGGCTCGCCGCGACGTTCCTGCCTGCGTTGAAGGGGGCGAAGGTGGCCCCGGCGGTGGCGACCAGGAACGTCTGACCGGCCCGGCTGGACGGCCGAAGAGGGGAGAGGAACCTTGCGCCCGGGGCGGCGTATCAGGAGGAGATGCGTGCGGAGGCCCTCGTCTCGGCATCGTTCGCGGCCTGGCCCGACCGGCGGTTCGCGGCCAGGGCGGGAAAAGCGCGTATGTCGCGCGTCCTGATCGTCGAGGACCAGCCGGCCGTCGCCGAGGCGCTGACGGTCCTCTTCGAGGTCCACGACGTCCCCTGCGAGGTCGCCTGCGGTCCCGTGGCGGCGCTGGAACGCATCGCCGGCGGGACGATCGGGGTCGTCGTCCAGGACATGAACTTCACCCCCTCCGCGGTCTCCGGCGAGGAGGGGATCGAGCTCTTCCGCTCGATCCGCGAGGCCGATCCCGACATGCCGGTGCTCCTGATGACCGCCTGGACGAGCCTGGAGACCGCCGTCCGCCTCGTCCGCGAGGGCGCCAGCGACTACTTCGCCAAGCCGTGGGACGACGCCAAGCTCGTGACTTCCGTGAGGAACCTCCTGCGGCTCCGAGCGCTCCAGCGCGAGAACGAGAAGTTGAAGATCGCCCGCGCCAGCTCGCGGGCCGAGATCTCCTCGCGCTACGACCTCGCCGGAATCGTGTACGCGAGCGACGCGATGCACCGGGTCGTCTCGCTCGCCGTGCAGGTTGCGGCGGCGGACGTGCCGGTCCTGATCACCGGCGAGAGCGGGGCCGGTAAGGAGAAGATCGCCGAGATCATCCAGGTCAACTCGCGCCGGCGAGCGAAGCCGTTCGTCCGGGTCAACGCGGGGGCTCTGCCCGACGAGCTGATGGAGAGCGAGCTCTTCGGGGCCGAGGCCGGCGCCTACACCGGGGCGAGCCGGCTGCGCATCGGCCGGTTCGAGGCGGCCGACGGAGGAACGATCTTCCTCGACGAGATCGGGACGCTGTCGCCGGCCGGACAGGTTCGCCTCCTGCGCGTGCTCCAGACCGGCGAGTACGAGCGGCTGGGCTCGAGCTTCACGCGCCGGGCCGACGTCCGGCTCCTCGCCGCGACGAACACGGACCTCCGGAAGGCGATCACCGAGGGCCGCTTCCGCGAGGACCTCTACTTCCGAGTCAACGTCATCGAGATCGCGGTCCCGGCGCTGCGTGGCCGTCCCGACGACATCCTCCCGCTCGCCCGCGCGGCGCTCGACGCGATGGCCGCCGGGAGCGGCGGCGAGCCTCGCCGTCTCGCTCCCGACGCGGAGAAGGCGCTGCTGGCGCACCCGTGGCCCGGCAATGTGCGCGAGCTCTTCAACCGGATCCAGCGCGCCGCCCTCGTCGCCGGCGGGGAAGCCCTGACCGCCTCCGACCTCGCCCTCTCCCGCGATCCCGCGCCCGCCCCCTCCTCCCTCGACGAACGCCTCACCTTCGAAGAAACTCTGAAGCGCCACGGCGGCAGCGTCTCGCGCGCCGCCGAGGAGCTGGGCCTCTCGCGCCAGGCCTTCTACCGGAAGATGGATCGCCTCGGCATCGTCCTGGAGCGCCGCCCCAGAGAGTAACGATGGCGTGTTGTTCCGGAACGATCGTCCCCTTGTCATTCTGAGGAACGAAGCGACGAAGGATCTGCTCCGGCGGCGTCCACGAGAGCAGATTCCTCGCTTCGCTCGGAATGACAAGGGCGAGACTCTCGCGGTCATCGCCAGGGTCTTTTCTCGATGAAGACGCGATTGAGTCTGAGCGGCCGATTCGCGCTCTTCGCGGGAATCGCCATGCTTGCGGCCGCCGCCACGGCGGCGTGGGCCTCGTCGCTGGGCTGGCCGCCCGTCTCGGTCTTCCTGTCGGGCCTGCTCGTCGGAGCGCCGCTCGCGGCGTGGATGGTCTCGCGGGCCTTCCGTCCGGTCCGCAACACGCTGAGGACGCTGACCGACGGGGTGCGCAGCTTCCACGAGAACGACTTCGGCCTGCGCATCGCCGACGGCCACGGCGACGAGCTGGGCGAGCTCGTCTCGCTCTACAACCGCCTGGGCGACGCCCTGCGCCGCGAGCGAAACGAGATCTACCAGCGCGAGCTGCTCTTGGACACCGTGCTCCAGGGCGCCCCGATGGCGATCGTCCTCGTCAACGAGCTCCAGCGCGTCGTCTACGCCAACGCGGCGGCGAGAAGCCTTTTCGGCCAGTCCCGGCGCCTCGCGGGCCGCGCGTTCGGGGAGCTCGTCGAAGGCAGTCCTCCGGAGATCCGCCGTCCGCTCGCCGCGGAGGAGGACGCGATCGTGGCCGGCGCGCAGTCGGGCGCCGACGGGGAAGGGGACACGTTCCGCGTCCTCAACCGGCGCTTCTACTTGAACACGCAGCAGCACCGCCTGATCGTCGTCGAGCGGATGACCGCGGAGCTGAAGCGCCAGGAAGTGGACGTCTGGAAGAAGGTCATCCGCGTCATGAGCCACGAGCTGAACAACTCGCTCGCGCCGGTACGCTCCCTCGTCCACTCCGCGCGCCTCCTGGCGGAGCGTCCCGACCGCGGCCGCGTCATCGAGGTGCTCGGTTCGGTGGAGGACCGGGTCCGCCACCTCTGCGACTTCCTGGAGGGCTACGCGCGCTTCGCCCGCCTTCCCCTCCCGCGCCGCGAGGCGGTTTCGTGGCGGTCGTTTCTCGGAACGGTGCAGGCCTTCTTTCCCTTCCGCCTCGAAACGTCGGTCGGCCCCGAGGAAGGTTACTTCGACCCGGCGCAGATGCAGCAGGTCCTGATCAACCTCCTGAAGAACGCCGCGGAGTCCGGCAGCCCGCCGGCCGAGATCGCGGTCTCGCTCGAGCGCTCCCGTGAAGGCTCCTGGCTCGTCCACGTGCTCGACCGCGGGCGCGAGATGGACGAGGAGACGATGAAGAAGGCGCTGCTGCCCTTCTACTCCTCCAAGCAATCCGGCTCGGGGCTGGGACTCCCTCTCTGCACCGAGATCCTCACGGCCCACGGCGGGACGCTGCGCCTCCAGCGCCGCCCCGGCGGCGGCATGTCGGTGACCTGCGTTCTTCCGGAGGCGGCTTCCGAAGCGAGCTAGGCGCCGGGGGACTCGACGAGGGGGCGGACTTCGATCGAGCCCATGCGGGCGGAGGGGAGGCGCTCGGCCAGCGAGAGGGCTTCGTCCAGGTCCTTCGCCTCGACGACGTAGTAGCCGCCGAGCTGCTCGCGGGTCTCGGCGAACGGGCCGTCGGTCGTGACCCGCCGCCCGTCGCGGATACGGACGGTCGTCGCCATCGCCACGGGCGTCAGCTGGTCGCCCGCGCGGTAGTGGCCGCTCTGGCGGATCTCCCCGGTGAAGGCCCGGTAACCCGCCATGACCTCTCTCCGTTTTTCCGGCGAGAGATTCGCCCAGTCCGCCTCCCGGTCGTAGATCAGCAGCATGTAGCGCATGGTCGCGTTTCCTTTCGTCGTTACGACGAACGGGAGGGCGCCGAATCGACAGTCTCGTCGAGCCAGACTTCCTGGCCCGTTCCGACGAAGTACAGCCCGGCTTTCGTCGGACGGCCGGTCAGCTTCTGCCAGTAGCGCCGATAGTGGTCCACCTGAGGACGGTAGAACGCGACAAGCTCCTCGAGGTTGCCGGCGACCGTGTCCGACTTGTAATCCAGGATCTTCCAACCGTCCTCCTCTTCGAAGACGAGGTCGAGGGCGCCCGTCAGGAGCGTCTCGGACGGACCGTCCTTCCCGCCGAGCTCGGCGCTCGCCACCGTCAGGGCGAAGGGAACCTCGACCATCCGGGTCTTCGCCGCGAGCGCGCGCTTCCACAGCGGAGAGGCCCGAACCGCCTCGACCGTCCGGCACGCTTCGTCGAGGTCGGAGGGATCGCGCCCTTCCTCGGCGAGGACGTTGGCGGCCAGGGCCCTCAGGTCGAGGCCGGCGTCCCGCATTGCCGCTTCGAGAAGGCGATGGACGGCCGACCCCCAGGAGAACCCGCGGCCGGTGGATTCGCGGAAGGGGCGGTCCTGCCCGGCGTGGGCGAGGGCGGTCACGGAAGCGACGGAGTAGCCCGCCGCGGAGCTCGTCGCGCGCTTTTCCGCCCGAGCCCGGCGCGCGGCGTCGAGGTCCTCCGCGAGCCGGGTGGGGAGCGTCGCGGAAGGGCGCGGAGGTGCCGGGACCTGCGGCAGAGCTTTGTCGATCGAGAGCGAGAGGGCTTCCCAGGGACCGCCCGCCCTGCCCCCGGCCATCATCTTGAAGCTGGCGACGAACATCTCCTCGGCGCGGGTGGATCCGACGTAAAGCAGTCGAGTCTTCTCCGCCTCGTCGAACCGCTCCTCGGTCCGCTCCATCGCGTCCCAGCCGAACGGGCGCGCGATCTCGATGTCGCCTCCGAATCCCTCGGGCCTCCGGGCGACCCGGAAAAACCCCGCCGGGGGGTCGGCGCTCCGGTCGATGAAGTAGCTCCTTCCCGGGAGATCGCCGCCGAGCGGCTCGGCGAGGAAGACCACCGGGGCCTCGAGCCCCTTCGCGCTGTGGAGAGTCATCAGGCGGATGGCGCCGGGGCGTCGGGGCTCGACCCCCATCTCCTCGATCGTCCTCTCGAGCCGAAGCCGCGAGAGCTCTTCGACCGCCCGGGCAAAGTCGCGCCCCTCCGCGGAGAACTTGCGCACGGCGGCGATCGCCTTGAGGAGGTTTCCCGCGCGCGTGTCGGCCAGGTCTCGCGACGCCGCGGCCGCCACCCAACCGAGCTTCCCGACGAAACGAGCGATCGCGCCGCCCGGGGGGAGGCTCGCGGCCAGGTCCTCTCCCTCGCGGAAGAGGGCGAGGGCGCGCGACAGGCGCGGGTCGGTTCCGGCCGGCTCCGGGTAGCGGTACGAGAAGCGCCCGCCGGCGCGAGAGAAGCGGTAGAGCGCCTCGTCGTCGACTCCGAAGAGAGGGCCGCGCAGCGCGGCCAGAAGCGGCACCGGGTTCTCGGGATCGGCGAGGGCTTCCAGCGCCGGCATCAGCGCCGCCAGCTCCGCCGAGGTCCCGAAGGCCTCTCCGCCCGAGAGGACGCAGGGAAGGCCGCGGCCCTCCAGGGCCCGGGCGTATTCGGGAATGAACTTTCGGCGGCGGAAGAGCAGGAGGAAGTCCTCCGGCCGCCGCGATCCGCCGGCGACCTCCGAGGCGATGAAGTCGGCGATCCGGGCCGCCTCCGTCCTCGCGGCGAGCTCTTCGCCCCCGCGCGGCGCCGGCGTGTCGATGCGGAGGACCGGCGGAGCTCCCGGCTCCTCGCGGCTCTCCCACTCCAGCGGCACGTACGCCGCCTGCTCCTCGGTTCCTTCCTTCGGGAAGAAGCCGGTCCGCGAGAAGACGCGGTTGACCCACGCGGAGAGCGGCGGCGCCGAGCGGAAATTCGTCGTCAGGAAGAGGAGCCTCCCGCACGCCTCGATCCGCGACCGGACGGCGTTGTAGGTCTGGATGTCGGCGCGACGGAAACGGTAGATCGACTGCTTGGGATCTCCGACGACGAAGAGCGAGCCCGGCTGCGGCACGAGCTTTTTCCAGTCCTTTTCCTCCGTTTCGGTGCCGGTCAGGAAGAAGAGGATCTCGGCCTGAATCGGGTCGGTGTCCTGGAACTCGTCCACGAGGACGGGCGTGAACCGGCGCGCGAGCGAGGCGCGAACTTCCGGATGGTCCCGCAGGAGGTCGCGCGCGTAGAGGAGCAGGTCCTGGAAGTTCGCGAGCCCTTCGCGCCGCCGCCACTCGCGGTACTGGTCGCGCGCCTGGACGAGGAGCTCGCAGACGTCCGGATAGACGTACTCCGCCCACTCGGTGAGGGCGGGCTTGACGCAGTGGTCCCGCAGCTCGTCGAAGACCTTCTTCAGCGCCCCGGGCACGCCCTTCTTCGCCTCGGCGGTCTTCAGAACCCTCAGCACCGCGACGAAGTCGGCCGGCCGGTCGGGGCTTGCGAGGTCGAGGAGCCTGCGGGCACGCCGGACGGACCGCTCGAAGCCGCTCCAGCCGCCCGGCGGAGCTTCCGCGGGGACCGACGCCTCCGCCCTCGCGAGGAACGCTTCGACCTGGCCTCGGGCGCGAGCGAAGCTCGGCTCGGGAAGCCGGGCGCCCGGATCGATCGTCACGTCGGAGTTCTCGCAGACGTCGTCGAAGGAGTCCTGGAGGTCGGGAAGCCGGATGTCGAGCTCGATCAGCCTCGCCAGCCGCGGGTCCCCGGCGAGGAAGAGCTCCTCGCAGAATCGGTCCCACGCTTCGCCGCGGGCGGCGCCGTCCTCGGCCTCGTCGAGCTCGCGGAAGCCGGGCTCGAGCCCGGACTCGACCGGGCGCTCGCGCAGGAGCCGCGCGCCGAACGCGTGGATCGTCCCCACGAAACAGGAGTCCAGCCGTCTCAGCGCTTCCGAGAGCCGTTGCTTTGCGTCGGCTGCCTTCTCGGCGGCGAGGGCCTTCTCGAGGGCGTTCTGAAAACGCTGCTTGAGCTGGGCCGCGGCGCGGATCGTGAACGTGACCGCGGAGAGGCGGTCCAGCGTCGTCGCTCCGGTCGAGACCAGCGCGACCATCCTCCTGACGAGACTGTCGGTCTTGCCGGTTCCCGCGGCCGCCTCGACGAGGATCGTCGTCGAGAGGTCGTCGCGGATCGCGCGGCGCGCGGCCTCGTCGGGAAGCTCGGAGCCCCGAAGCGGATCAGTCCTTTTCTTCGACATACATCTCCCGGAAGGCGGCGAGGGCCGGGTCCGACGCCGCGGCGAGCTTCTCCTTCGCGCGATGGCTCGCCTCCCTCTTTCCGCCGCAGACCGAGTCGTAATGGCAGTACTTGCAAGCCTTCTCCGACAGCGCGTGCGGGAACATCCCCTCCTTCAACAGGTCGAAGAGCTTTCCGAGCGTCTCGCGCGTTTCCCGGCGGTCCACCGGAATCGCCATGCGCTGCCCCTCGCCCTTTCGCCCCGGAAAGAAGTAGCCGGACCTCGAGACGACGCCCTTGCGTCCGGCCCGGGCGAGGAGCGTCTCGAGGACCATGGCGTACAGCGCCGGCTGGACCTGGCGGCCGCCGCGGACCCCCATTCCCTCGCGAACGTTCCAGGAGCTTCCGGTCTTGTAGTCCCAGACCTCGAAGCTCCCGTCGCATGCCTCATCCACCCGGTCGATCGAGCCGCGCAGGAGGATCGATCGCCCGGGCGAGATCTCGATGGCGACCGGCTCGGGGCTCTCCATGTCCGAGCGGGGCCGGCCGGTTCGGCCCGGCCGCCCGAACGCCAGCTCGAAGTAGCGCGGCGTCGCCTCGCGGCAGTGCTCTTCCTCGCGCGCCAGGAGGGTGCGGCAGGCGGCGCGAATGTCCTCGCACTGGCGGTCGAAGGCGAGCCGGCTGCGGGGAGGGATCCGTTCGCTCCAGGCGGCGATGCCGCGCGCGGCGATCTTCTCGAGGAGCTCGCCGTGGCGGGCCACCTGCGGCTTTTCCCCGGCCGCGGTGATCGTTTCGAAGAACTCCCGGAACACTTCGTGGAGGAGGCTGCCCTCCTCCAGCGGTGAGAGCCAGCGCGTCGGGTCGCTCTCGAGGTCCTCCGGCGGCTCGACGCGCAGGACGTACCGGACGAAGTAGGAGAAGGGGCATGCCGCGAGCTTCTCCACGCGCGAAGCGGAGAAGGGTTCGCCCCCCGACCGCGGATCCAGCTCCGGAGTGCCGGAGGAAACGCGGCCGTCCCACCCCGTGAACTCGTCGGAGGCCCGCGCGGCTTCGGCCCGGCGGCCGTCCTCGAGCCACGGGTAGACGCCGCGCACCTGCGCGGAGAGAACGTCTTCCTGGCCGGCCGCGGCGAGCTGGTCCGCCTGGAGCCGGGAAAGCCACCACTCGGTGTCGTCGAGCGCGCTCTCCGCCGCCGGCGTGAACCCGGCGGCCCGCGGCAGGGACTTCGCCAGGTCCGTGTAATCGGCCGAGGGTCGGGCCGAACGGCAGCGGTACAGCTCGAGCATCGCCGGCGACGGAGCCGGCTCTCCCGCCTGGACGAGGCTTCGCAGGTCGAAGCTCGAGTAGCTGGCGGAAAGCTCGCCTCGCAGCCGGCCGAGGCAGGCCCAGAACGCGGCCGAAGCCTCCCGCGGCCGCTCGCGTCCGAGCGCGAGAGTGCCGCCGCCCGCCGCGGCCTCGTTGATCCGCTTCCTCTCCTCGTCGAGGAGGACGGGGTCCTCGAGGTCGCGCCCCGGCATCCGCGACTCGTCGAGCCCGACGAGGAACGTGCGGCGGCGTCCCGAGAAGCCTCCGGCGCGATAGTGGGCGGTGTGGGCGCGGCCGGGGCGCGGCCGGTCGGCGGCGATCGCCAGCTTCGCGACCGCGTCCCGTAGCCGCTCGACCGCCTCCCGCGTCGTCAGCTTCAGCGGGGGAAGGTCGGCGAACTCGGCGAAGAGCGAGTCGAGCGCGGTCAGCGCGCCGCCGTCGAGCTCGTCGGAGGAGCGCGCGAACTCCGCGACGAAAGTTCGCGCCGCGTTCGCGAGAGCCCTCAGGTCGCCGGGCGTGTCGAGCGACTCGGGAGCCAGCGACAGCGCGCGGCGGAGGAAGTCCCGCGTCCGCCGGGCCCCCTCGAGCAGGCGCTTGCGGCGCTCGGCCCGGCGAGCCCGCTGCTCGTCGGTCGCTTCGTCGTCGTCTCGGGAGGCGGCGTCGGGTTTCTCGAGCTTCTGAATGAACTTCTCGAGACAGGACAGGTGCCGCGCTCTTCCCCAGCCGATGCCGGCCTCGCGCACGATCCGAGCCGCGGTGCGCGCTCCGGGAGCCTCGCCGCCCCCCGGCAGGCGCGAGAGCGTCAGCGCCCCCGATGCGAGCGCCTGGCGCAGCTCTCCGGCCGCGAAGTCCTGGCCGATCCAGTCGAGGAAAGCGAGGGCGGCCTGGCCCGGCCTCGTGTACGAGGCGGGGATGCCGCTGGCGAAGGTGAAGGGGATTCCGTGCTCCCGGGACAGCTCCCAGAGGAGCGGGGGGTAGACGGCGCCGTCCGTGTGGAGGATCTCGACGTCGTCCCAGGGGATCGCGTCGCGCTGGATCGCCCGGAAGACTTCGCGGATCTCGTTCTCCTCGCCGACCGCTCGAAGCAGGCGCGAGCGGGAGGCAATCGCCTTCCAGGCCCCGGAAGGGTCCGCCGCGATCGAGACGAGGCGGCCCCCCGCGAGCTTCTCCACGAACCGCCGCTCGAGCGGCGACAGGTCCGTGTATTCCGGCAGCAGGTAGGTCCGGCCGCCGGAATCGTTCCTCTTCTCGACCGCCGCCGCGGCCCGTCTCAGGACCTCGACGGAGTCCACGAACCGACCCGACCCGAGGGCGGCGGTGTAGCGAAGCAGGACGTCGCGAAGCTCCCGGTGCTTCCTCCGATCGGAAAAGGCCGATTCCGGCAGCGCCTCGGCCGAAAGGCCGGCCGCGCGCAGCTCGTCGAAAGTGCGCTGGAAGGAGCGGTGGAGGCCGGGTCGGTCTGCGAGCGCTCCGAAGTAGGAGCTCTCCGTGAGGACCTCGGCGCAGGCCTGCTCGACTAAGGCGAGCGCCTGAGCGCGGGAGAGCAGCTTCCATCCGCCCCGGGCGAGCTCGAGGTCGATGACCGAGTGCGCGAGCGTGCGCACCGTCTCGACCCGGAGGTTCACCCAGGCCGTTCCGGAGCGGGCGAGCGCCTCGAGCACCTGGTAACCCGCGTGGAGCGAGGGAGCGACGAGGACCTTCTCTCCAAGCGGATCTTCGCGGCAAATCCTCGACAGCTCTTCGATGTGCCGGGGCGGAATCTCGACTTCGGCTTCCCCGAAGGGGAGCGATTGCTGAACTGCCATGGACACGGCGATTCTAGAGTCTCAACGCGACAAACAGCGTCTTACCGGATGGGCTCGGGGAAGGGGACCTGGGGGTCGATGTCCACGGGGACGTCGGTCAGGGATTTGAGGGAGGCGGCGAGGTCGGCCGGCATCGTGTCGTACTTCGCGAACCATGCCTGCGCGCGGGAGCGGTCGCCGGCGGCCTCGATCTCGAGGAGCTCCTTGGAGAGCTTCGCGAAGGCGGCGGGCATCTTCCCGATGTCGATGGCGTAGCGGCCCGAAGCGCCTCGCGTGATGGCCTTCTCCGAGACCAGGAAGTTGAACTCCATCATCTCGGCGCGGGCGTGCGCCTCGCCCGTGCCGAACCGGACGGTGCGGAAGAGATCCGAGACGAAGGAGGAGTAAGCCTCGGGGATCTCGTCCGCGGGGACGACGCCGCGCGCGGCGAGGAACGAGAGCGCCGCCATGCCGGTCGTGTCGGCCTTGGCTTCCTCGAGGGCGGAGAACGGCGCGCCGATGGCCTCGCGGATGGAGACCTGCTTGCCGTTCACGCGCGCGAAGGCGGGGCCCAGGCCATGCGCGATCTCGTGCAGCAGCGTCCCGACGAGGTAGCCCCGCGCCGAGGCCTTCGCGGCGTCCTCCTCGCGCAGCAGCCGCCGGGCCAGCGGAATGATGATCTCCGCCACCCGGGCGTCGAGGAAGTTCTTGAAGAAGATCCGCTTGCTCCCGTGCTCCTCGTGGATCTTCGGGTCGTTGGGGAGGTTGTCGGCGACGGCCTGGTAGCCGTGGCGCAGGTCCCCGGAGCGAAACGGCGCGTCCATGACCTCCATCGGCGCCGCCTTTCCCGCGAGCGACGGCCGGTCTTCCCGAGGCAGAGGAAGAGAGTCCTGGATCTCGGGAACGTACTTGCGGAAGATCGCGAGCTTCTCGCTCTCCGCGTCGTTGCGCACGAGGACGGCCGCGCCGAAGGAGCCCTTCACGCCGAGGAGCTCGTCCAGGTACGTTTCGTACGGAGCGAGGATCAGGTCGAACTTCGGATCGGCGAGCTCGAGCCAGGCGACGTCACTCGCGTAGTAGTCGTCGCTCAAGAGCGCGTCGGCCCGCAGAATGAGGAAGCGGGCGAAAGCCGGGTCGTCGGAAAGTCGAGAGGCCTCGCGGAGGGCCGCGGCCGCCCGCTCGAGGAGGTTGCGGTATTCCTCGCGGTAGGGGATCGCGGCGAGGCGGCCGTTCTTGCGCCGGACGACCGTCCGCTCGCCGTAGATCGCGGCCTTCTCCTCGGGGTGCGCCGCGACGTAGCTCTCGACCTCCGCGCGGGTCAGGTCTTTCGGGTAGAAGGCGTGTCCGGGCGGCATCGGCTCCCGGCCCACGAACGGGCGGTTCTCGTCCAGCAGGTCCCACCGGCCGCCGTTGATCCAGAGGAAGCGGCGCAGTGGCGCGTCGGGCGAATCCGGCTTGTCCGACAGGGACTCGTAGAGCGCCATGCCTTCGGGATCGCCCTGCAGCCAGTAGATCGTCTCGGCCCGGCGGCAGACCTCGATCAGCTTCTCGACGAGCTGGCGCTCCCGCGGGGCGAGCTTCTCCATCGCGAAGGGCATCGGCACCGGCTTCCAGCGCGCGAGCCGCTGGCCCAGGTCCGCCGCGACCTCGCGGCTCGGAGACGTCGTCGCGGACGACGCTTCGTGCCGGGTTCGACCGCAGCCGACGGCGGCGGACAGCGCGAGAAGGAAGGCGACGGCTCGAGACGCCAAGCGGGCGGCTAGGCGCTCGGGGTTCTGCTCGCGGCGGCGGCGCTGTGACGCTCGACCGCCTCGAGGAGGACGCGGATGTGGAAGGGCTTGCGGATGCAGTCGTCGGGAGGAAGCCCGAGGACGTGCTGCTCGGCCTCGTCCATGTAGGCGGAGATGACGAGCTGCGGGATGTCGGCGAGGCGCGGATCGTCGCGCAGGGCGTCGCGTAGCTCCCAGCCGTTCAAGACCGGCATCATCAGGTCGAGCAGGATCACCGCCGGGTGCGCGCCGGCCTTGAGAACGTCCAGGGCCTGCTGCCCGTTGGTCGTCGAGAGAACGGAAAAACCGTTGTCGCGCAGCGTCTGGCAGAGGCTCTCGCGAAGGTCGTTGTCGTCCTCCACCACGAGCACTTCCCGGCTGTTCATGGCCAGTGCGTATTATGACGGAACAGACCCGTCTGGAATAATCGGATGCAAATGACCGTGTCGGAAAGAGTCGGGGCGGAGCGGTGAGCAGATCATCGCGGCCGGGCTGGCTTTCCTCGACGGCGCTCATTTTCTATGGGCTGGGGCTGGGGGTTTTGCTGGGGTACCTGTTTCCGGCGGAGCAGTACCCGGCGGCTTACGAGACGTTCCGGTTCCTGTCGCGAGCGTTCATCAGCCTGATCAAGATGCTCATCGTCCCGCTGATCTTCTCGACGATCGTCGTGGGGATCGGCAAGACCGGCGACGTGCGCGCGGTCGGGCGGATGGGCGTCAAGGCGCTGATCTATTTCGAGCTCGCGACGACCGCGGCGCTCATCCTCGGCCTGTCGATCGCCCATGCGGTCCGGCCCGGGGAGGGGTTGAGCCTTCCTCCGTCGGGCGAGGCGCTCGCCAAGCCCAAGACGTTCGTCGAGACGCTGCTCCACCTCTTCCCGTCCAACGTGGTGGACGCGATGGCCAAGCAGGACATCCTTCAGGTCGTCGTTTTCGCGACCCTCCTCGGGATCGCCGCCGCCCACGTGAAGGGGAAGTCCGAGCCGGTCCTGAAGTTCTTCGACTCCGTCGTCGCCGTCATGTTCCAGTTGACCGACTACGTCATGGCGCTGACGCCGCTCGGGGTCTTCGGCGCGATGGCGGGATCGGTCTCGCACCATGGGCTGAAGGTGCTGGGCTCCTACGCCAAGCTCGTCGCGTCGCTCTACGGGGCTCTCGTCCTCTTCACGCTGCTCGTGCTCGTTCCCGCGCTCCTGATCGTCCGCGCGAACCTGAGGCTCTTCTTCCGCAAAATCCGCGAGCCGTTCCTGCTCGCGTTCTCGACCGCGTCCTCCGAGGCGGCGCTGCCGCGGGCGCTGGAGAAGATGGTCGAATTCGGCGTGCCGGAGTCCGTGGCGGGCTTCGTCATCCCGGCGGGCTACTCGTTCAACCTGGACGGCTCGACGCTCTACATCTCGCTGGCGTCGCTGACGATCGCCCAGGCCGCGGGGATCCACCTTCCGCTCTCGACCGAGCTCCTGATGATGCTGACCTTCATGATGACGTCCAAGGGGGTCGCGGGAGTGCCGCGCGCGGCGCTCGTCATCATCGCGGCCGGGTGCGCGGCGTTCAACCTGCCGGGGGAGGCGGGGGTGGCGATGATTCTCGCGGTGGACGAGCTGATGGACATGGCGCGCACGTCCATCAATGTCATGGGCAACTGCGTCGCGTCGGTGGTGGTGGCGCGGTGGGAGGGAGTGCTGGGGAAGCCGGTACCGGTGACTAACGAGGATGCGCCGGGAGCGGAGCTGGCGCGTGAGGCGATGCCGTAGAGAGACCGTGGTCCCAGACTGGGGCTACGGTCCAAGGTCCAAAGTCCAAGGTCGGTCGAAAGTCAAAGGTCCAAAGTCAGTGAAAAGGTGAGGTTCGCCTGGTCGGACCACTCCGACTTTTCGACCTTCGCGCTTGGGCCGACTCTGGACCTTGGACGTTGGACTTTGGACTACGCTCTCAGCTTCGCCAGCTGCTCGTTGATCCGTTTCTTCTGGGATTCCGGCGCCATGTTCAGGGCCTTCGTGTAGAGCTCGGTTGCCTGCTTCTTGTCTCCCTTGGTCATGTAG
This sequence comes from Thermoanaerobaculia bacterium, assembly GCA_035263845.1. Lineage (GTDB taxonomy): Bacteria > Acidobacteriota > Thermoanaerobaculia > UBA5066 > Gp7-AA6 > JAWOLE01. The sequence continues at coordinate 25,717 of DATFQY010000129.1, forward strand.
GCCTCGGCGAGGCTGTCGTAGACGTTCCAGGACGCGGGGTGGTCCTTGACGTTTTTCTTGAACGCCTCGATCGCCTCGTCGGTCTTCTTCTGGCCCAGGAGCTGGTAGCCGTAGGCGTTCATCTCGACTTCCGTCGCGAGCGCGATCGACCTCGCGCGCAGCGCCTCGGCCGTCTTCGTGTCGCCCTTCTTCTCGAGGAGCGCCGCCTTCGTGCGCAGGTTGGTGAAATTCTCATTGAGCTTGGTGGACTCGTCGGCCCACGTCAGGGCCTCGTCGGTGTTCACGTTGTTGCGGAGGCAGTACGCCGCCGCCTGGTTCCAACCCTGCCAGAAGAACCGGCCCAGGCCGCGCAGCTCCTTCCGGAGGCTCTCGACGACGACCTGCGGCGTGTCCACGGTGACCGGGAAGGCGACCTTGAGCTTGTCCCATCGCATCGCCACCTGCACGGACGCGTCCGTCGGCTCCTCGAAGGTGTAGCCCAGCCGCTCCTGGAACTCCGCGGGCTGCGGGGTGGCGGTGATGCGGGCGGCGTCTTCCTTCTGGTCGTAGCTGAAGCTGCCCCACGCGGCGTTCTGCTTCGAAAAGATGATCGTCCACTCCGACTCCGTCGGGATCATGTGGAGGCCGTACGTCCCGGCCGCGAGCTTCTGGCCTCCCACGGAGACGTCGGAGGAGAAAGAGATCGTGGTGTTCTCGTTGGCCCCGGCGCGCCAGACCTCCTTGTAGGGAACCAGCTCGCCCCAGACCTTGCGCTTGTTGACGGCGGGCCGGTGGTAGCTGATCTTGATGTCGGTGATTCCCACCGTCTGTTCGGCGGAGGCCTCGGGGCTGGCCTGGGGCGTCTTCATGGGGGTGAATCCCTGCCCCAGAGCGGCACCGGCGGGTGGGAGTACGACGAGAAAAAGGACGAATACCCGAAAAACGCGGACGAGCTTCACGACACACCTCCTTCGTTCTTTTGAGAACCCCTCACAAGATGGTTTCTACGAAGAGAGGCGACGTGAGTTTTTTGGATGCCGCGGGGGAGAGGGCGCCGGCGACTCAGGCGCTCTTGGCGGCGAAGTCCTTCATGAAGGAGACGAGGGCTTCGACGCCGGACTTCGGAAAGGCGTTGTAGAGCGAGGCGCGGATGCCGCCGACGGAGCGGTGACCCTTCAGGCCGTCGAGCTTCGCCGACTTCGCCTCGGAGACGAACTTCTTCTCCAGGTCTTCCGACGGCAGCCGGAATGTCACGTTCATGTTGGAGCGGCTGTCGGGCCTCGCGTGCGGGCGGTAGTACCCGCCGGAGGCGTCGAGCGCGTCGTAGAGCAGCTTCGCCTTGACGGCGTTCTGCTTCCCGATCGCCTCGAGCCCTCCCTGGCCGAGCGCCCACTTCATGACGAGCCGCATGATGTAGACGCCGAAGACGGACGGCGTGTTGTAGAGCGACTTGTTTTCCGCCTGCACCTTGTAGTCGAGCATCGTCGGAAGGTTCTCGGGGACCTTCCCGAGGAGGTCCTTGCGGAGGATCACCAGCGTGACGCCCGAAGGGCCCAGGTTCTTCTGCGCGCCGGCGTAGATCAGCGAGTAGCGGGACACGTCGATGGGATGACTGAAGATGTCGGAGGAAGCGTCGCAGACGAGGGGCACGGAACCGGACTGCGGCTCGGTCTTGAACTCCACGCCGTGGATCGTCTCGTTGGAAGTGAAGTGGAGGTAGGCCGCGGCGGGATCGAGCTTCAGTTCCGACTGCGCCGGAACCCGGTTGAAGCTGTCGGCCTCCGTCGTGGCGGCGACCTGAGCCGTCCCGAGCTTCTTCGCCTCCTTGAGCGCCTTCTTGGACCAGGAGCCGGTGACGAGGTAGTCGGCTTTTCGGCCGGACGGCAGGAAGTTCATCGGCACCATCGAGAACTGGAGCGACGCCCCTCCCTGGAGAAAGAGGATCTCGTAGTCCGAAGAGATCCCGGCGAGCTGGCGGATGTCCGCCTCGCACCCCTGGATGATCTCGTCGAAGGTCTTGGAGCGGTGGCTGATTTCGAGGATCGACATCCCCACGCCCGGCAGTGAGAAGAGGTCGCGCTGAGCTTCCTGGAGAACGGGCTCGGGCAGCACGGCGGGTCCCGCGCCGAAGTTGTAGATGCGGTCGGTCATTTGGGCCTCACAGGTTTTTCAAAACTCCACGAGCGACAGCTCGATGATGTCGTCGCTGCTCCTCCGGATCGAATCGAGGGTTTTCTCGGCGGGACGCTGCTCGAGGTGGATCCGGGCCACGGCCGCCTTGGCGCCGTCGAAGACGATGTTCTCGGTCTCCTGGACGTTGATCCCGGCCTGCTTCAACCGGTCGAAGACCGAGGCGAGGACGCCGACCCGGTCGTAGTGGCGGACGACGAGGAGGCAGCAGGCCGGCGATTTGCGCGCGAGGTTGACGACGTTGGGAGCGCGGCCGGTCTCCCCGTACTCGCGGACGATTCGCACGGTCTCGGCCGCGATCGCCTCCTGGGCCTGGTCGGTGGAGGCGCCGATGTGGTGCGAGCCGATCACACCGGGCAGGTCGAAGATCGGCGCCTTGACTTCACCCGAGCCGCCGGCCGGCTCCTCGGCGAAGACGTCGAGCCCGGCGCGGATCCCTTTCTCCTGGACCGCGCGGGCGAGGGCGGCCTGGTCCACGACCTCGGCGCGCGACGTGTTGATGAAAAACGAGCCGGGCTTCATGGCGGCGAAGAAGTCCGCGCCGATCAGCCCTTTCGTCTCGGGTTTCAACGCGAGATGGACGCTGACGATGTCCGCCGCGGCGGCGACCTCGGCCGGCGTGGCCTTTCGCTCGATACCGAGCACGTGCGCCTTGTCCGGCGTCAGGCTGCGGCTCCACGCGACGATCGGCATCCCGAAGGCGCGGCCGCGCGGCACCATCTCCTTGCCGATCCCGCCGACGCCGATCAGGCCGAGCGTCGAGCCGAAGATCCCGCGCGCCTTGCCGTACTCCTTCTTGTTCCAGACGCCGCGCTTTAAGTCCGCGGCGTTGTCCACCATCCGGCGGTCGAGCGCGAGGATCAGCGCGAAGGCCAGCTCGGCGACCGCGACGGAGTTCTTCCCCGGGCAGTTGGCGACGTAGGTGCCGCGCTCGGACGCCGCCTCGACGTCGATCGTGTTGTATCCCGCCCCCGCCCGCACCACGAGCGAGAGCTTCCCGGCCTCGAGCATCGCGCGTGTCACCTTCGTAGAACGCACGATCAGGACTTCGGCGCCGGAAGATCGAATCGCCTCCGTCAGCGCGTCATCCTTCAGGTCCGGTTGAAAGAGGACCTCGCAACCCAGCTCCGCCAGCTCTGCCAGCCCCGACTTCTCGAACTTGTCCGCAACGAGCACTTTCATGGCGTCAGATCTTATGGATCAGGAGGCCGTCGCGGAGCTTCGGCTCGAACCAGGTGGACTTGGGCGGCATGATCTGGTTGGCGTCGGAGACGGCCATCAGGTCGTCGAGGGAGACGGGGTAGAGGGAGAACGCGACGGCGAACTTGCCGGAATCCACGAGCCGCTCGAGCTCCGCCGTGCCGCGGATTCCTCCGATGAAATCGATCCGCTTGTCGGTACGGATGTCCTCGATCCCGAGGATCGGCTCCAGCACCTTCTCCTGGAGGAGTGCCGCGTCGAGCGACCCGATGGCGCCTCCCGTCGCGACGCCGCCCGGCGGAACGAGCAGGCCGTACCATCGGCCGCCGACGTAGACGCCGACCTCGCCCTTGCGGTGGGGGGAAGGCGCCGCGTCCTCGGAGACGGAGAACTTCTCCTTCAGCGCCGCAAGGAACTGCTCCGGGGTCCGGCCGTTCAAGTCCTTCGCGACGCGGTTGTAGGGAAGGATCCGGACCTGGCCGGCGGGGAAGGCGACGGCGAGGAAGAAGTTGTATGCCTCGTCCCCGGTGTGCTTCGGGTTCTTCTTCTCCAGCTCGTGGCGCGCGCGGGCGGCGCTCGCGGCGCGGTGGTGTCCGTCGGCGATGTAGAGAAGCGGCGCGGGCCGGAACTGCTCGGACAGGCGTCCGGCCGCCTCTCCGCCGATTCGCCAGACTGTGTGCGAGACGCCGTCGGGCGAGGTGAAGTCGAAGAGGGGAGGCTCCTTCTTCGCGGCCTCGACGATCGCGTCGATCTCGGGGCGGTCGCGGTAGGTCAGGAAGACAGGACCGGTCTGCGCGGAGAGGTCCAGCATGTGCCTCGTCCGGTCGTCTTCCTTGTCGCGGCGCGTGCGCTCGTGCTTGCGGATGACGTCGGAGTCGTACTCGTCGAGCGAACAGGCGCCGGCGATCCCGGTCTGCTCGCGGCCGTCCATTTTCAGGCGATACACGTAGAGGGAGTCCTCGGCCTCGGCCGAGAGCGGCGCCTTCGCCTTCAACGCCTCGTAGTTCTCGACCGCTTTCCGGTAGACGGCATCCGAGTAGGGATCGGTCCCGTCCGGCAGGTCGATCTCCGCCCGCGAGACGTGGAGGAAGGACAGCGGGTTGCCCGAGGCGAGACGCCGCGCTTCCTCCTTCGAAACGACGTCGTAGGGCACCGAGGAAACCGACGCCGCGGCTTTCGGCGCCGGGCGCACGGCTCGGAACGGTCGGACGGTCGCCATCGGCGGGGATTCTAGCCCGCGGTACGCCGCCCGCAGAGGGGCTGTCAAGTTGCGCCGCCGGCGTGAGGTTCGTAGACTTCACGAAACCGCATCGTTGAAAAACCGAAGGAGGAGGATGAAGATGAACAATCTTGGGAAGGCGTCCGCGGCGGTGGCCGCCGCGGCGTGCCTCACGATCCTGGCGACGACGGAGTCGAGCCAGGGGCAGACCAAGAAGGCCGAGCCGGCGAAGGCTGGCCACTCGGCGGTTCAAACCAGGCGGATCGAGCGGGGCAAGTACCTCGTCTCCATCATGGTCTGCAACGACTGCCACACTCCGTTCAAGATGGGCCCGAACGGCCCCGAGCCCGACATGTCCCGAATGCTCTCGGGGCACCCGGAGACGATGAAGCTTCCGCCGGCTCCGCAGCCTTCCGGTCCCTGGGTCGCATCCGGCTCCGCCACGTTCACGGCGTGGGCGGGGCCCTGGGGAGTCACCTATACGGCCAACCTGACGCCGGACAAGAACACCGGGCTCGGCATCTGGACGGAAGACATGTTCTTGAAGGCCATGAAGACCGGCAAGCACATGGGGACGTCGCGGCCCATCCAGCCGCCGATGCCCTGGCCGTGGTACAGCAAGGCAAGCGATGAGGACCTGAAGGCCGTCTTCGCGTACCTCCAGTCGATTCCGGCGATCAGCAACCACGTGCCGGACTACGAGCCGCCGGCGGGTCCGCCGCCAGGAGCTCCCGCGTCACCGGAGAAGGCCGCGCCCAAGAAAAAGTAGTCCTCACCATGTTCGATTCTCGGGGAGGGGTTCGTCCCTCCCCGTTTTTTTTCCATAAGATCCTCCCGAACTTCGGAGGCCACATGTGCCAGACCTTCCTGGCGACATTCCTGCTCGCCGCCGTCGCGGCCGCCGCGACTCCGGAAAAGACCTCTCCTCCGGCTCCCGCGGAGAAGCCTCCCGAGAAAACCGGAGAGAAGACTCCGACGATCGTCGACCGCGTCCGGGACATTCCCCGCCACGACGGGTTCGTCCCGTTCTACTGGGACCAGCGCAAGGGGCAGCTTCTCCTGGAGGTCTCGCGCTGGAACGAAGACTTCCTCTACGGGGCGGGACTCGCCGGCGGAGCGGGCGTGACGGAGCTCTTCCTGGACCGCGGGCAGCTCGGAGAGCTGGGCATGTGCCGCTTCGAGAGGTCCGGCCCGCGCGTGCTCCTTCACCAGAGGCAGATGGTCCACCGGACGGAGGCGCCCTCCGGAGAGACCGCGCGGGTGGCCGAGGAGTCGTTCCCGTCGTCGGTGCTCGCGTCGCTGCCGGTCGTCGCCGAAGAAGGGGACCGCGTTCTGGCGGACGCGACCGCGTTTCTCCTGGCGGACACGGCGATCCTGCCGATGCTGAAGGAAGCGAAGGTGGGCGACTGGAAGCAGGACACCGCCCGGTCCGCTTTCGCGATGGAACGGACCGGCGCTTTCCCGAAGAACACGGAGATCGAGACGATCGCGACGTTCACCAGCGAGAGCCCCTCCCGCGTCTTCGCGGGACTGCTGCCCGACGGCCACACGATGAGCCTGCGGATCCACCACACGTTCCTGAAGCTCCCCGAGCCCGGCTTCGTCCCACGCCCGCTCGACCCTCGCATCGGGTTCATCCCGCGGCGCCACTTCGACCACGCCGCGCGCTTTGACGAGCCGATCGAGAGGTTCCTGGCGTCGCGCTGGAGGCTCGTCAAGAAGGACCCGAAGGCCGCGGTCTCCGAGCCGGTCGAACCGATCGTCTACTACCTGGACCGCGGGATCCCCGAGACGGAGAGGAGCGCGATCCGCCGGGGGGCGCTCTGGTGGAACCACGCCTTCGAGCAGGCCGGATTCAAGGATGCTTTCGTCCTCAAGGACCTTCCCGAGGGCGCCACGTTCCTCGACGCGCGCTACTCGGGCATCGAGTGGATTAACCGCGCCGAGCGGGGCTGGTCCGTCGGGGGCTCGCAGACCGACCCGCGCACCGGCGAGATCGTTCACGGCGTGGCGCGGATCGACTCGCACCGGCGGCGCACGACCTCGCGGATGTGGCGCAACCTCGCCAAGCCCGACGCGCTCGCCTGCGACGCCGGCGACTCGCCCGACTTCGCGGAGCTTCTTGGGCCCGGTCCCGCCGGGACGAGCGCGGAGCAGGAGGCACTCGTCCTCGACCGGCTCGCGTATCTCTCCGCCCACGAGGTCGGCCACACGATCGGCCTGATGCACAACTGGGCGGCGACGACGTTCGGCTGGGGCTCCGTCATGGACTACCTCGCGCCGAACATCCAGCTGAAAGCCGGGGGATCGGGGGACCGCAAGGTCCCCGGCCAGGATGCCTTCGACCTGTCCGACGCCTATCCGCACGACATCGGCTCCTACGACCGCCTGGCGATCCAGTGGGGCTACAGCACCGACGGCGACCCGGCGGCGCTCGATCGGATCGTGCGCGAGGGATACGCGAAGGGCATCTTCTATCCAACCGACGACGATCCCCGGTGGGAGGAGTACGACTGGGGAGCCGACCCCGTCGCCTGGCTCGCGACGACTCAGAGGGTGCGGCGGGCGATCCTCGAGCGCTTCGGCGCGGGGCAGCTCAAGCCCGGGGAATGGGTCTACAGCCTCCAGGAGCGCTTCAGCCTCGCCTACCTCTACCACCGCTTCGGCATCCAGACGGCCCAGCGGTACGTCGGCGGCCAGTACCAGGCCAACGC
>DATFQY010000130.1:0-39241 GCA_035263845.1 Thermoanaerobaculia bacterium
AGGAAGACGCCGCGGTCGAGCTGCCGGGCTTCCTTCGCGAAGCGGCCCTGGGGAGAGCTCACCCGTACGCGGCGGCCGCCGAAGTCTCGGCTATGCCGGCGGGCGAGCCAGTGGATCGTGTTCCCTTCCGGCATCGGGCCCCGCAATATAGCCGTAACCAAAGGCGACTTCGGGCGTCGTGGTCCTGAGCAACAGTTACGCTCCCTCGTTTTCCGCTGGAGCGACCGCCCGCTGAAGGTCACCCGGCGCGCGTCACCGGCGAAGTAGCGCGTCGTCGAAGCGCGAAGACGAGGGCGGCTGCCGCGGCGCCGAAGAGGATCCATCCGTCCGGAGCCTTCATCGCGCGCAGGGTGAAGCCGGAGACGACGCACCACAGGACGGGGATGGCGAGCAGGAGCCACCGCCGCCCCCTCGCCAGGACCAGAACCGCCCCGATCGTCGCGATCGCCGTCGGATCGGGAGTTACTCCAAAGATCTCCAGCCCGCGCCAATCCCGTCCCGCGAGGAGCCCGGCGAAGGGGTGAAGAAAAAGGGCGTATCCCACAATCCACACTCCCGGCCGCGCCCCTCCCGCCCGGCCGTGCCCTCTTTGGAACATCACGAACAACAGAAGCAACGCCGCCTCGACCCCGAACGCCCAGGCGAACTGCGCCGCGGCGAAGTTGATCGTTGCGTAGCGCTTCGCGTGGAAGGCGACGGCGACCCAGATCCAGCACGCCGCCAGAAGTCCCGCGGCGAGGCGGGCTCTCGCGGCGGTGGGCCGGACGAGAAAGACGAGGATCGCGAGCCCGACGAGAAATGCCGCGACCTGCGCCGGCCAGATCGCCGCGTTGTAGAGCTCGAGGAGCCGGTAGTACGTCCGGGGCGAGAAAAGGAGGAAGTTGGAGAGGCGGTAGGTCCACCACTCCGACATCAGAGCTTCTCGACGTACTCGACGATCCGGCGGCGCATCGCCTCATCCGGCAGCCGGCCGTAGGAGGCTCCGAGGTTCTCGCGGACGTGATCCACGCGGCTCGTCGCTGGAATCGCGCACGTGACCGCCGGGTGCGAGGCAATGAACTTCAGCAGGAGCTGCGGCCACCCCGAGCAGTCGATCTCCGCCGCGAAGGGGGGGAGCGGCCGGCGCCCGAGCTTCTCGATGAGCTCGCCGCGCCGGAAGGGGCGGTTGACGATCACCGCGACGCCTCGGTCGCGCGCGAGCGGCAGCAGCCGCGCCTCTGCCTCGCGGTCGAGGACGTTGTAAGTGAACTGGACGAAGTCGAGCTTCTGCGAGCGCAGGACTTTCTCCATCTCTTCGTGCCGCCGTCCCTCCGAGGTCGTGATCCCGACATATCGAAGCTTCCCGGCGGCCTTCATCTCGAGGAGCTTGGGCAGGTGCTCTTCCCAGGAGAGAAGGTTGTGCACCTCGAGGAGGTCGAACCGGGCGATCCCCCAGCGCCGGCGCGACTCCTCCACCTGGGGCGCCCCGGCCGAGGATGTCCAGACCTTGTCGGCGGAGAAGAGCTGGCGGGGCGCTCCGAGCTTGCGCAGGCCATACCCGATGACCTCCTGCGAGGAGCCGTACATCGGCGAGGAGTCGATGACGCGCCCGCCCCCCTGGAAGAACGCCCGCATCACCTCCGCGCAGGAATCGCGGCCGGCCGGATCGTCTCCGACGTTGAACGTGACCCAGCTTCCCAGGCCGACGAGCGGGAGCTTCTCGCCGCTCGAGGGGATCGGCTTTTCGAGAAGCGGCGATCGGGCCGGCGCCGCGGAGAGCGGCCGGAGCGCGGCCGCCGCGCCGGCCGCCGCCATGGAGAGGAGCAGCCTGCGGCGGTCCATCGCTGCGCGCAACGCCGGAGGGCGGAGCGGGATTCCCGCCGCGGACGAAACCTCTACGCGGGCGGACGGACGCCCGATCCCTCGCCTGCGCTCAGGATGACGAGGCCGCCGGGGTCGGCGCAGGAGGCGTCGCCCTGGGCTTGCCTTCCCGGGCGTTGCGGATGTTCTGCATGAGGATGTCCCGCGCGTAGTGCCAGTACGGGACGATGGCCAGCGCCGCTTTCGCGTTCGCCTCCGCGGCGTCGAGGTCGGGAGTGTCCTTGTTCAGGTTGGCCCACGCCAGGTTCGAAAGGACTTCCGGCTCTCCCCAGGTCGGATCGAGCGGATCGGCCTTTTCGGGCTTGCGTCTGGCGACGATGAGCGCCTCGCCGTACATCTCGATCGCCTTGGCCTGCCCGCCGCCCCTCTCCGGGGGCGCGTACCATGCCGAGGCGGCCACCATCAGGAGGACGCGAGGATTGCCCGCTCCCGCCGCCTTCGACTCCTCGCGCAGCGCGGTTAAGTGCTTCATCGCCGTGTCGCGGTTTTCCTGGTTCTGCCGGTCGAGCGACCAGAGGCTGATGAGGCAGGAGGTCTTTCCGACGCGGGCGTCCGTGAAGCCGGGATCCAGGGCCAGGGCCTCGTCGAACTCCGCGACGCACCCGGCGATGTCCTTCTCCTGTTCCTCCTTCGGCGCCTTGTCGTTGAAGCCGTTCAAGACCCTCCGCCACAGGGCGAAGCCTCGCCAGTAGCGAACGCGGGAAGCGAACATCTTGTCGCCGGTCTGCGCGGCGTAAGGGGCGAGCTCTCCGTGGAGACGGGTCAGGCCCGGCCGGTCGTCGCCGTAGTCCGCTTTCAGGATCTTCTCGACGATTCCGGACACCTTCGCACGGTCGTCGGTCTTCGACGGCGGCTCCGCGAACAGCAGGAACCCCGCGGCGAGCGCGACGATGTAGGCGATGAAGACGAGGACCCGAATGACGTTGCGCATGACCGCCTCCGGAGCAAATCCTGTCGGAGGAATCGCCGCGGGCCTCTCCCTCTTCGGTGAACGGGCGGTTCGGGTCGGTGAACGGACGAAAAGGCCGGAAAAGCCGCGCTATCCTGCCTCTCGACTTCCGATGCGCGTTCGCACCTTCGCCCTGACGACCCTCGCGGTGGCGCTGGCGTGGCTGCCCTTTCTGGTGTTCTGGGTCTTCTTCTTCTTCGCGTACGGCGGCGAGCCGCTCTCCCAGGCGCTCCCCTGGGGGACGCTGACGATCGGAAGCGCCGCGCTCCTGGGAGTCGGCGTCTGGCGCTTCTGCGCGGCCAATCCCTGGCCCGCCGAGCTGCGTCCCTTCTTCTACGTGCGGCACCTGGTCGCGGCGTCGGGTTACGCCGCCGGCTGGATCATCGCGGTGTACGGAGCCGAGGCGCTCGTGATGAAGGCGAACCTCTTCCAGATGCTCGAGACCTCCCGGATCCTCGCCTGGCAGTACCTGATGGGCGTCTGGCTCTACGGCCTCGTCGCCGGCGTCTCCTACGGGATCCAGACGCGGCGCCGCGCGGCGGAGAGCGAGCGGCGGGCGCTGCGGGCGGAGGCGGCGCTCTCGGGCGCCAGGCTCGAAGCGCTGCGCAACCGGTTGAACCCGCACTTCCTCTTCAACGCGCTGCACACGGTCGGAGCGCTCGTCCGCCAGGACGCGGCGCGGTCGGAAGGCGCGGTCGAGAAGCTCGGCGACATGCTGCGGTACACGCTGCGGGAGGACCCTGGCGAGACGGTGCCGTTCCGAGACGAGTGGGACTTCACCGAGCGCTACGTCGAGTTCGAGCAGCTTCGCTTCGGCGACCGGCTGAAGGTCTCCAGGCGGCTCGACCCGCGGGCGCTGGAGTGCCAGGTCCCCTCCTTCGCGCTCCAGACGCTCGTCGAGAACGCGGTGCGGCATTCGATCGCGACCCGGGTCGAGGGCGGCCGGGTCGTCATCGCGGCGAGTGTCGAAGGGGGCACTCTGAAAGTTTCCGTGTGGGACGACGGGACGGCCGCGTCGAGGGAAGGCGGCAACGGAGGGCACGGATACGGGCTGCGCGCGCTCCGGGAGCGCCTCGAAGCCGTTTACGGAAAGGCCGCTACGGTCACGACCACGGACTCGGCCGGGTACGAGGTGTCGGTAGCGATGCCGGCCGAGCCGCCGGGGACGGCCACCGCGGCACTCTCCCAGGGGGAGACGGAGGAAGACTGATGGTGCGAAAGGCGGTCGTGGTCATCGCGGACGACGAGCCGCTGGCGCGCCGGGCGCTTCGCGAGCACCTGGCGACGCTGCCGGGAATCGGAGAGGTCCATGAGGCCGGCGACGGGTGGACGGCGATCAAGACGGTGGACGCCGTCAAGCCGCACATTCTCTTCCTCGACATCGTCATGCCGGGAGTCTCGGGGCTCGAGGTCGCCGAGCAGATCTCCCACCATCCCTACATCGTCTTCACGACGGCCTACGAGAAGTTCGCGGTGACGGCCTTCGAGATCGGCGCGCTGGACTACCTGTTGAAGCCCTTCGGCCGGGACCGGATCGCCGGGGTCGTCGAGCGCGCCCGCGCCGCGATCGAGCACGGGCTGCCCTCGGTCGTCGCCCGCGCGAAGGAGGCCCTGTCGGCCGAGAAACCGCTCTCCCGCGTGTTCGTCCGCGAGCGGGGGAGGATGGTCGCCGTTGCGCTGGATTCCGTCGAGCGCCTCGAGGCGTGCGACGACTACGTCGCGCTCCACTCGGGAGGCCGGCAGTACCTCCTTCACGCTCGCCTCCAGGACCTCGAGTCACGCCTGGAGCCGCGCCGGTTCGTCCGCATCCACCGCTCCCACCTCGTCAACCTCGACTTCGTCGCGGAGATCGAGCCCCATGAGGGCTCCCGGGTGGTCGCGGTCTTCAAGAGCGGCGCCCGCGTGGCCTCCAGCCGCTCCGGCGCCGCCAAGCTCCGGGCGCGGACCTCCTGAGGGCTCGGGGTTCCTCGTTGTCAGTCGAGCTGGAGGTCGAGCTCGGGGTGGGCGCTGGACTTCTTGTCCTTCGCCGCCGGTTGCGGCCTGGCTTGCGCCGGCTTCGGAGCTGCCGGGGGCTTCTGCGCGGAGACGTCCGGCGCCTCCGAATCCACGGACGGCGCCGCAAGCTCGCTGCCGGCGGTGGATGCGACCGTGGGCTCCGAGACGTTGGCGTGGACGCGGGAACCGTGGAGCGCCGTCGGCAAGACGAAGGCGGCCGCGACTCCGAAGAGCGTGCCCGCCGCGAAGCTCCAGCCAGCCGCGAGCTTTCTTCCTGGGCGATTCATGGTCTTCTCCTTTCCTTTCCGGTTTCCTGTCCGGATTTCCGACATTTCGGATCGTTTTGACGCGAGCTTTCCCCTGCGCACCCTTCCTCCGCTGATCGGCCCCGCCGGCTTCGGCTGCGGGCCCCGGACGGCCACGCCCAGGAGGGGCGGCCGTCCTCACATGTTCTTAATCGGAAACCGGCCGGAGAAGACGACACCCCTGGGCTACCCTCCAGGGGGGCGCGCGGTGTAAGGTTTCGCCGGGCCCCGGGTTGATCCCCATGCCATCCTCGATCGCCTCGCTGATTTCCTCGATCGATCGCGGCGACAGTTCCGCGGCCGACGCCCTTTTCACCGCCCTCTACTCGGAGCTCCACAGGCTCGCCCGGCAGCAGCTCGCCCGGCACGGATCCGGAGGGAGCCTCGGCGCGACGACGCTCCTCCACGAGGCCTACCTCGACATCTCGCGGCGCGAGTCGGCCGTCTTCCCCGACCAGGGCCGGTTCATGGCCTACGCGGCCAAGGTCATGCGAGGGCTGATCATCGACTACGCGCGGAGCCGGAAGGCCGAGAAGCGCGGCGGCAACTTCCACATCACCTCGATCGGCGACAGGGAAGGCGAGGCGGCCGCCGACGGCCAGGAGCTCTCGCGCATCGGCGAGGCGCTCGACGGGCTGGCCCGTGTGGATCCGGCGCTGGCCGAGGTCGTGGACATGAAGTTCTTCTGCGGGTTCTCCTTCGCCGAGATCGCCGCGATGCGGGGAGTCTCGGAACGGACGGTGCAGCGGCGCTGGGAGAAGGCCCGAATCTACCTCCACGCTGCGCTCGAGGAAGAGCTCCTCTCCTGAGGTCTCCGCGATGCTGAGCCGGGAGCGGTGGGAGGCGGTCAGCCCCCACCTCGACGACGCGATGGACATGGCCGAGCCGGAGCGCGAGGCCTACCTGGCGGAGCTTCGGAAGGACCGGCCGCAGCTCGCGGCGGACCTGGAGGAGCTCCTCGCGGTGCGGCGCGCCGTGGACTTCGAAGGATTCCTCGAGGGCCCCGTGGCGCTTCCGCCCGCGGCGACGCTCGCCGGGCAGAAGTTCGGCGCGTACACCGTGGTCTCGCAGATCGGCGAGGGCGGAATGGGCAGCGTCTGGCTCGCCCGCCGGAGCGACGGCCGCTTCGAGGGTCAGGCGGCGTTGAAGCTCCTGAACGCCAGCCTGATCGGCCGCGCCGGCGAGGAGCGCTTCAAGCGCGAGGGGTCGATCCTCGCGCGGCTGGCGCACCCGTACATCGCGCGCCTCGTGGACGCGGGGGTCTCTCCCGCCGGGCAGCCGTACCTGGTCCTGGAGCACGTCGAGGGGGAGCGCATCGATGTCTACTGCGATTCCCGCGGCCTCGGAGTCCCGGCCAGGCTGGTCCTGTTCCTCGAAGTGCTGGCGGCCGTCGCCCACGCGCACGCGAACCTGATCGTCCACCGCGACCTCAAGCCCTCCAACGTCCTCGTCGGAAAGGACGACCGCGTCAAGCTCCTCGACTTCGGGATCGCCAAGTTGATCGAGGGGGACGGCGCGGGGCAGCCCACCGAGCTGACGCACGAGGGCGGCCGGGCGATGACGCCGGAATACGCCGCGCCCGAGCAGGTCACGGGAGGCGCGATCACGACGGCGACGGACGTCTACGCGCTCGGCATCCTCCTCTACGTCCTGCTGACCGGCCGCCACCCCGCGGGCCCGGAGCGCCGGTCGACGGCGGACTTGGTTCGCGCGATCGTCGAGACCGAGCCGCGCCGCCCTTCCGACGTCGTGGACGACGAGAAGACTCAGACGGAGGCGGAGCTGGAACGGGCCGCCTCGCGGCGGGGGGCTTCCCCGGAGTCGCTGCGGCGCGTGCTCAAGGGGGACCTCGATACGATCGTCTCGCGCGCGCTCAAGAAGAACCCGCAGGAGCGCTATCCCTCCGTGACCGCGCTGGCCGACGACGTGCGGCGCTACCTCGCCCGGAAGCCGATCAGCGCGAGGCCGGACACGCTCGCCTACCGTGCGGCGAAGTTCGCGCAGAGGCACACCCGGTCGCTCCTCGCGGCGGCGGCGATGGCCGTGGTGCTCGCCGGGCTGATCGGCTTCTACACGGCGCGGCTCGCGGCCGAGCGCGACCGCGCGCGGCTCCAGGCGCAGAAGGCCGAGAAGATCAGCGAGCTCCTGACGGGGCTCCTGACGGGCGCCGATCCGTACGCGGCCCGCGAATCGAGGGAGCCGACCGTGCGCGGCCTCCTCGACGCTGGCGCCGCGCGCATCGAGAAGGAGCTCGCCGGGGAGCCCGAGCTGCAGGCCGAGATGCTCACGGTGATGGGCCGCGTGTACGAGCGCCTGGGCGACCCGGGAAAGGCCCAGCCGCTTCTCGAGCGCGCGGTCGCCCTCGGCCGCCGGTCGCGCGGCGGCCCGAATCCACGGGTGGCTCAGAGCCTGAACGACCTCGGCGTGCTCCTGCGGGAGAAGGGGAACTTCGCGGCGGCCGGCCCGATGCTGGAGGAAGCGGCCGCGATGCGGACGAAGGTTTTTGGCCGCGAGCACGGCGAGGTCGCGGTGACGCTGGTCGAGCTCGGCCGCTGCTACGAGGACCAGGGACAGGACGCCCGCGCCGAACCGCTGTACCGCGAGGCGCTCGCGATCCGCAGGAAGGTCCTGGGCGACTCGGACCACGAGACCGCCACGAGCTTGAACGAGCTCGCGCTGCTGCTTCGCCGCAAGGGGGAGCTCGCGGAGGCGGAGACGCTCTTTCGCCAGGTTCTCGAGATCGATCGAAAGACCCGGGGCGAGGAGCATCCCGACACCGCGTCCGCCTACAACAACCTCGCCGTGGTCGCGATGGACCGCGGCGATCTCGCCGGGGCCGAGAAGCTCTCCCGCCAGGCGCTGGCGATCGCGCGGCGCGCGCTCGGCGAAAACCATCCGCGCGTGGCCGGCTCGTGGAACACGCTCTCCTCGATCCTGCGGGAAGAAGGGCGCGACGACGAGGCGCTCTCCGCGATCCGCGAGGCGATGCGGCTGACGGCCCCCCTCGGCGAGGAGCATCCGACGACGGTGACGTACAGCCTGAACCTCGCCAGGCTCCAACTGGCCCGAGGCGATTGGAAGGACGCCGAGCCGATCCTGCGCCGGGCCGTGGACGTTCGGCGGAAGATCCTGCCGGCGGGCGACTGGCGGATCGCGCAGGCGGAGAGCCTGCTCGGGGAAGCGCTCTCCCTTTCGGGTCGCTACGAGGAAGCGGAGACGCTGCTGACGCGGGCCTCCTCGTCTCTCAAGGAAGGCGCGGGCCCGCAGGGGCGCGAGGCCGACGCGAACCGGGCCCGCCTCGCGGCGCTCGCCCGCTCGCGGCAGAGCGCCGCCCGCTAAGGGGCGATCGTGAAGTTGGCGACGCTCGAATCCACCGCGGTGGCGTAGGCCGACGCCGTCATCCCGACCTCGCCCGCGGCGGCGACTCCCGCCGGGAGCGCCCCGTTGAAGTTGAGCACACCGACCTGGGTGCCGAGAGGGCTCGATGGGTCGGTCGGCGTCGCGTGGCGGTAGACCGTTCCCGCGACCGTGACGGTGCCGCCGCTGACGGAGACGTCCATCGTCACCCGGTACCAGGTGTTCTCGACCACGTTGCCTCCCAGCGACGCGGTCGCGAGGCTGGTGAACGCGGCTGACGCCTGGTCCACGGTTCCCAGGGCGAGGCTGTCCGAGTTGCCTGAGTCGTAGAGCATCAGGGCGAGTCCCTTTTGGCCGGCGCCTTCGTTGAAGAGGGCGAGCAGCCCCGCGCTCTTCCGGTTGTTGTAGGTGTGGATCAGGACGTCGGCGGAGAGCTGGACGCTGCCGAACGTGTTCTGGACCGAGCCGTCCGCGGGCGTGGCGTCGTAGACCGTGATCCAGGTGTCGCCGCTCGAGGGGCCGGTGCCGGTGAAGTTCATCGCGTTCTGACCCGTGCCTCCCAGGTCCGCTCCCGCGGCGATGTCGGCGGCGCGACGCACGCCGCGGAAATCCGTCAGGGGCGGGACGGTCGCCGCGCCCGGCGTCGGCGTGAGAGTGACCGTCGGCGTCGGCGTCGGCGTGCTCGTGCTCGCGACCGGCGTCGGCGTCGGCGTTGGCGTTGGCGTCGCGGTGCTCGTCGGCGGGATCGTCGGCGTGTCGGTCCGCGACACCGCGGGTGTCGGCGTGCCGGTCGGTGTGCGCGTCGGGGTGCGTGTCGGCGTCTGCGTGGGAGTCGGAGTGCGGGTCTTCGTCGGCGTCCGGGTCGGCGTGATCGTGCGGGTCGGCGTGATGGTCCGGGTCGGCGTCACGGTCCGAGTCGCCGTCCGGGTCTTCGTGGAAGTCGGGGTCCTCGTGGAGGTGGCGGTCACGGTGGCGGTCGCGGTCGGCGTCGGGGTCGGCGTACTGGTGTCCGGGGCGGCCGTGGCGGTCGCCGAGGGGGTCGGGGTCGTCCCCGCCGAGGCGTTGACCGCCGCGAGCGCGTCCACGCGGCCGTACCCGAAGGAATTGTTCGGGACCGCCGTGGAGGGCGTGCCGCCGCAGGTCTGCGCGCTCACTGAGACCGCCGGGTTGGCCGTGCTCTCCAGCAGCGCCCTCGTCGCAGCGATGTCGCGGACGAGCTGCGGGCGGGCCGACCAGAGCAGGGCGACGGCGCCCACGACGTGCGGCCCGGCCATCGAGGTCCCCGAGAGGGAGGCGTACGCGGTATCGCTCGTGGAGTAGGCCGAGCGCACGTTGACGCCCGGCGCGGAGATCTCGGGCTTGAGGATGTTGGGGGAGTAGTACGTGCTCGGCCCGCGGCTGGAAAAGCCCGCGAGCGTATTGTTGATGTCCGTGGCGCCGACGGAGAAAGGCGCCGCGTAGATCGCCGGAGGATCGGCGACGGTCGAACAGCCGGGTCCCGCGTTGCCGGCCGACGCGACCACGAAGATCCCGGCCGCCTGCGTGTTGTTGACGATCGTCTCGAGCTCGGCCTTCGTCGTGCACCCCTCGCTTGCCGGGCAGGTCCAGCTGTTGTTGATCACGTGGGGGCGCAGGGCCGGGTTCGCGTTCTGGCCCGCCGAGTCCGTCGGCGCGATCATGAACTGGAAGCACTCGGTGTAGCGGGCCGGCGTCCCGTTGCCCTCGTCCATGTTGCGGCAGCCGATCCACTTCGCCCCCGGCGCCACGCCGACCTGGTTGCCGGCGCCGTCGTCGCCTGAGGTCGTGCCGATCGTGTGCGTCCCGTGGCCGCTGTCGTCGCAGGGGGCCGGCGAGTCGTTGCCGCAGGGGTTGCCCGAGGAGTCGTGGATCGAGTCGTGCCAGTTGTAGTTGTGATCGGCCGTCGAGCCGTTCCAGCCGCGGTAGTGCGGCTTGACGGCGTTGTGCGTCCAGCGGATCCCGGTGTCCTGCCCGCCGATGACCATTCCCTGGCCGGTGAACCCCATGGCCCAGACGGCGGGCGCGTTGACGTTGTTGACTCCCCACTCGGTGGTGTCCGGCGCGTTGATCGCCAGGGTCTTCGCGCCGGCGGGATCCTCGATCGAGCGGATCGGGCGGTTGGAGTCCACGCGGGCGACGTCGTCGCGCGAGGCGAGCTCTTCGACCAATGCCCGGTCCGCGGACACGACCATCATGTTGGCCGCCCAGAACGACTGGTACCGGATGCCGCGGGCTTCGAGCAGGGCCTTCAACGGCGCCTGGCTCCGCTGCGCGTGCGCGGTCAGTGTCCGGTAGACGTACCAGCCCCGCGCGTCCTGGTCCTTCATGGCAGGGGCCGCGGCGAGGTCCGCCTGGTCGGCGAGGAGAACGACGACCGAGGAGTTCGATCCGTCCGCGGTCTCGCCGAGGACCTCGGGGGCCACCTTGACCGCGGCGGCCGCGAATGCGTTGCCCGGCGGCTGCTGCGAAGCCTTCGCCGCATGGGACCTGCCGCCGAGGACCAGAGCCGCCGCCGCGAGCAGGATGCCCGCGGCCGCATACAGGTCCGCGCGGTTTCGTTGCGTCATCGGCGTCCCCTGTGGTCCGGCAGAGCGGGCACGATATCCGCGCCCTTTCGCGGGTGTCAACGAGGCGGGGCGACGCCCAGCTCTTCAGCGATCCGGTGGATCTCCTCCTGGTGGTCTTCGAGCACGGGGAGCGTGTCGTAGACCCACGCCTGCAGCTCGACCTCCTGGCTCGCCTCGGTCTGGCCCTGGAAGTCGGCCACGTCGGCGTCGTGGGTGCGGAGGATCGCGGCGACGTATGCGCGATCCACCTGATCGGGAGGGAGGCGCGAGATCCGGTCCACTTCCGCCTGCCGCGCGCTTTCGAGCGCCGAGGGGAGCGAGACACCCTGGCTCTCGGCGAAGAGGCGAAGCGACTCGCCCGTTTTGGCCCGGTCGTCCAGGATCCTCAGCGCGAGCGAGTGGACGGCGGAATTGGACCCCTTCTGCGACACGATCCTCGAGAGCTCGATCTCCTCGAGAGCCCGAAGCTGGGCTCGCGTCATGAACGTGGAGTCGCGCTTGCGCTGCTTCTCGACCTCGGAGTTCGCCGACGGAAGCCGGCTGGCCAAGGGCGTTCGCGTAGGGGCCGGTGTCGGGGAGGGGGCCGCGGTCGGTGTTGTGGTGAGGATCTCCTGCTGCGCGGACGCCATGGGAGTCATCGCGGCAAAGAGCGCAGGGATCGCGAACGAGGCCTTCATCGGAGCAAGATCTCCTGAAGGAAGTCAGCAAGTGATGTGCCACGGTCTAACATGCGGCGCATGAAGAAGGCCGCGAATGCATGCGTTTTCCTCGCAGCGTGGCTCGCCTCGACCGCCGCCGCGCCCGCGAAGGACTGGGTCCTGGACACCTCGCACAGCCGCGTGATCGTCCACGTCCTTCCGGCCGGCCTACTCTCCGGGGCGCTTCACGAGCACCACTTCCAGCCGGAGTCCTGGAGCGGCGAGGTCTCGTGGGACCCCGAGAAGCCGGCGGTCCTCCGGCTCGAGGCGCGGTTCGCGGCCGACTCGCTTCACGACCAGCAGTCGAGGCTCTCGCCCCGGGACATCGCGAAAGTCGAGGGACAGACCCGGAGCCCCGACGTCCTCGACGTGAAGAAGTTTCCGAGCATCGAATTCCGGGCGGAATCGGCCGAAGTCTCCCAGCCGCCCGGGGCCGACGGCACATTCGGCGGGACGCTGGCGGGCTCTCTGACCCTTCACGGCCAGACTCGCCCGCTTCGCCTGGATGTGAAGGGGCGGATCGCGGAGGGTCGCCTGGAAGCATCCGCGACGGGGACGTTCAAGCAGAGCGATTTCGGCATGAAGCCCTACAAGACGGCGCTCGGCGCGATCGCGGTCCGCGACGAGGTCTCCGTCGAGATCGCGATCGTCGCCTCTCCACGCTAGAATCCCCGCCGGATCTCGACGAAAAGGAGGGGGAGAATGAGGAAGCTTTCCACGGCTCTGGCGCCGATTGTCCTGGTCCTGGGCCCCGCGGCGGTCTCGCTCGCGCAGCTTCAGTCGCCGCTGCCGAGCCCCAACGCGTCGGTCTCGCAGAACGTCGGCGTCACCAGGATCGAAATCGCCTACAGCCGCCCGCACGTCAAGGGACCGACCCGCAAGGAAGACCGGGTGATCTGGGGCAAGCTCGTCCCCTACGGCGAGGTCTGGCGCACCGGGGCGAACAACGTCACGAAGTTCACGACCGACACGGACATGACGGTGGAGGGGCAGAAGCTTCCGGCCGGCTCCTACGCGCTCTACACGATCCCGGGGCAGACCGAGTGGACGGTCATCTTCAACAAGCAGACGACCACGTCTCCCGCCGACTACAAGGCCGAGAACGACGCGCTCCGCGTCAAGGTCAAGCCCCAGGCCTCGGACATGCACGAGCTCTTCACGATCGAGTTTCCGAAGGCCGCCAGCGACTCGGCGGTCATGGTGCTGGCCTGGGAGAAGCTCGCGGTGCCGGTCAACATCTCCACGGACACCAACGCGCTGTACCTCATGAAGGCGAAGGAGGCCGTCGCGGCCGCCAAGCCCGACGACTGGCGGACGCCCGCCAACGCAGCCCGGTACCTGAGCGACAACAACTACGCCCCGGCCGACGCCGCGGCGTTCCTGGAGAAATCACTCGCGATCAAGCAGACCTTCGGCAACGTCTCGATCCAGGCCTCGATGCTCGCGGCCGCGGGAAAGAAGAAAGAAGCCGCCGCGGCGGGGCAGAAGGCCATCTCGCTCAAGGACGTGGATCCAAAGCCGTCCGCGGACGCCGTCGCGGACATGGAGAAGAAAGTCGCGGAGTGGAAAGGCGCCAAGTGATCACGGGCGCGCACTCGATCCTCTACAGCCGGGACTCCGAGGCGGATCGCGCATTCCTGCGGGACGTCCTCGGGATGCCGCACGTGGACGTCGGCCACGGCTGGCTCATCTTCGGCCTGCCTCCGGCGGAGGTCGCCGTCCATCCGTCGCAGGAGAACGACGTCCACGAGTTCTACCTGATGTGCGACGACGTGGATGCCTTCGTCGGCGAGATGCGGGCCCGCGGCGTCCCGTGCGGCGAGGTCCAGTCCATGGGCTGGGGACGGCTCACCCAGGTGACGCTGCCGGGCGGCGGCAAGCTCGGCGTCTATCAGCCGCGCCACGCGCGCCCGGAGCCGATGGGAGCGGGGCGCAAGGCCGCCAGGCGTCGGAAGCGGGCCGGCGGGCGCGCCGCAGCCAGGCCGCGGGCGCGCAAGGCTGCGGCGAAGAAGAAGACCCGCCGGTCCTGACCCGATGGCCCACGTCGTCTTCCTTCGAGCCGCCAACGTCGGGGGCCGGAACGTCTTCCGTCCGGCGCAGCTCGCCGCGAGCCTGAAGCACTTAGACGTCGTCAACGTCGGCGCGGCGGGAACCTTCGTCGTTCGGGGCAAGGCCTCCGCGGCTGCGATCCGCAAGGAGATCGCCACGCAGCTTCCGTTCCAGCCGGAGATCGTGATCTGCCCGGGCAAGCAGATCCTCGACCTCATCGCGAGCGAGCCTTTTCGCGGGATCGCACTCTCGAAGGACCAGCGAGGGTGGGTGGCGGCGCTCACGGGCAAGCCGAAGTCGAGCCTTCCTCTCCCGGCCTCGGCGCCGAAGGGAAAGGACTGGTGCATCCGCATCGATCGGGTGGACGGGGGCTTCGCCCTGGGGATCTGGCGGCGCAGCGCGAAGGGGTTCGTCTACCCCAGCGACTTCCTCGAGAACACTCTGGGCGTCTCCGCGACGACACGCGGGTGGGAGACCCTGCTGCGCATCGCGAAGATCCTGGAGACGTGAGCGGGGGCCGCGTGGATCCGGACGTTGCCTCCATCGACGGCATCGTCCGTGCGCTCTACGAGGTCATCTCGGGGCCCGCGGGCGCGCCCCGCGACTGGGACCGCGACCGCAAGCTCTTCTACCCGGGCGCGAAGCTCGCTCCGACGCGGCAGAAGCCGGGCGGCGGCGGCATCGTGGACTTCTTCGACCTCGAGGGATACATCGCTTCCCGCACGCCGATGTTCGAGAAGGATTCCTTCTTCGAGAAAGAGGTCGCTCGCCAGGAGTTCGTGTTCGGCAACATCGCGCATGTCCTCTCCTCCTACGAGCTCTCCCGCGCCCCCGGCGAGAAGCCTTTCCTGCGCGGCGTCAACAGCATCCAGCTCTTCCACGACGGCGAGCGCTGGTGGATCCTCGCGATGGCCTGGGACAACGAGCGCCCCGGAAACCCCTTTCCCGACCTCAACAAGTAGACGCGGTCCGGTCAGAGGACGGCGATCTTTCGGACGATGACGCGGCCTCCATGGGCCGCGTGCGGGCAGCGGCGAGCCGTCGCCAGGGCTTCTTCGTCGCTCGCGGCGGCAATGATGAAGAAGCCGCGCACGGCGGCGCTTGCGGGCGGCTCGGGTCCCGCGGCGCCGGCCTCGTGCGCGGAGGGCTCGAGTTTTTCGCCGGCGAGGAGCTTTCCCGCGGCGGCTTCCCTGCGCGCCCACGAGCGATACTCCGCGACGCGGGCGGCCTCCTCGGCGGCGGTCGCCGGCTGGGCCCCTTCGAGGAAGAGGACGTAGCGCGCCGCGGCGGGAGCGGCCGGCGGACCGGCGGCGTTCCGGCCCGATCTCTGCGAGCCGACGAGCACGCCCAGCGCGAAGACGGCCGCGGGGGCGGCCGCCGCGGCAATCCGGAGGCGGATGCGCGGCGCCGCCGCCGGAGCGAGCAGGCCCCGCCGCGACAGCTCTTTCAGGACGTTCTTCTCGAGCCCCGGCCCGGGAATCTTCTCCTCGCGCAGCGCCCCGAGCGCGGCGCTTTCGGCTTCCGTCCAATCCGAATTCTCGAGGTTCATCGTCTTTCTCCCCGGGCAACCGAGCCGGCCAGCCGAGAGCGAAGCGCCCGGCGAGCGCGGGCGAGCTGGCTCTTGGAAGTGCCGGACTCGATGCCCAATTGCGTTGCGATTTCCTCGTGCGTGAAGCCCTCGACGTCGTGCAGGACGAGCACCGCTCGGAACCCGTCGGGGAGCGCGGCGATCGCGCGGGCCAGGTCCAGGCGCTGGACCGAGTCCGGCGGCGGCGCGGCGGCCGCGACCGAGTCGGTGTCCTCGTCTCCTTCCGCCCGGCCGCCGGAGCGGCGCCTCTCCCGCCAGACGTTGACGACGAAGCCGGAGAGCCACGTTCGCATCGCGGAGCGGAAGAGAAACGAGGGGAGCGCCCCGGCCGCGCGCGCCCAGGCCTCCTGCACGATCTCCTCCGCCTCGCTGCCGTCGCCCGCCGCCAGCCGCGCCGCGAGCCCGAGCAGGGCCGGCGTGTGGCGCCGGTAGATCTCGAGGAAGCTCTTCTCGTCGCGGCGGGACAGATACTCTGACACGAGGCGGCACTCGTCTTCGCTCACGGGAGCGGCTTTTTGCGGGTGAGGCGGATCTCCTCCATCCAGCGCTCCTGGCCGTCCTGATACCACGTCCAGCGGGAGGAGAAGCGGTCGGCGTCCTCGAACCGGAAGACCGCCTTGTCCATGTGCCCCTTGTCGCGTCCCGGCAGGTTGCCCGCGTCCACGAACGTGAAGGTCACCTCGCGTCCGCCGTCCTCAAAGCCGGTCGCGCGCAGGTGCGGCTGGTTGCCGGCGACGCAGTAGTGCGTCAGGTCGAGCGCGTCGCCGTTGACCGAGATCAGCGTGACCATCGTCTCGCCGGGGTGCGCGTCGAAGGACGTCTGCAGCACCGCCGAGCCCTGGGCGATCGTCTTGAAAGAGACCTCTTCCTTCCAGCCGCGCGTGCTCTCGCCGACCCACCTCCCTTCCAACGCCTTGAATTTCTCGAACGCTGCGCGCGCGGAGCGCTCCGGCTCGGGTGCGGGAGTTGCGGGTCCTCTTTCGAAGACTGCGGGCGGCAGGACCAGGGCGGCGACCAGGAGAGCGAAGAGAATCATGCCGAGCCTCCTTGACTTGAGTGCCGGCTGGAGGCCGAAGGGTTGCACGGCGCGCTTCGGGTATCCTCCTTTCAAAGTGGACAGAGCGGGGATCTGACGGGATGCACGGCGGCGGACTGGTCGTCGATGTCGCGATCATCCTGGCCGCCGCCTTCCCGCTCCTGTTCCTCGGCAAGCGGCTCAAGGTCCCGGAGGTCATCTCCTACCTCGTCACCGGGATCCTCGTCGGGCCACACGCCCTCGCCTGGATCCGGGACATCCACCGGGTCGAGGAGATCGCGGAGCTGGGCGTCGCGCTGATCCTCTTCTTCGTCGGGCTCCACGTCCCCTTCGACAAGCTGAAGACCCTCGGGAGGGCCACGCTCGTGTCGGGGTCTCTCCAGCTCGGCCTGACGGTCGCCGTCATGGTGGCGATCGGCGTCCTGACCAACGTCGGCGCGCGCAAGTCCGCCTTCTACGGAATCCTGATCGCCATGAGCTCGACGGCCGTCGTGCTGCCGATTCTGGCGACGCGCGACGAGGTCGGCGCACCGTTCGCCCGCCGGTTCCTGGGCGTCTCGCTTTTCCAGGACTTCGCCGTCATTCCCCTGATGCTCTTGGTCCCCGCGTTCGCGACCGGGGCCGGCGCGCCCCCGCTCCCGCGCGTCATCACTCGGGTGGCCGTCGCGCTCGGCGGAGTCGTTTTGCTGATCCTCGTTTCCAAGTTCATCGTGCCGCGGCTCTTCCGCAAGGTCGCGGCGCTGGGCAGCCGCGAGGTCTTCACGGCGGGAGTCATCGTCTTGATCGTCGCCACGATCGCGGCCGCGGACAGGCTCGGGATCTCGCCGGCGCTCGGGGCCTTCGCCGCCGGCGTCGTCGTCGGGGACACGGAGTTCATCCACGAGATCGGCGACATCCTCCGGCCGTTCCGCGACTTCCTCTCGGTCCTCTTCTTCGCCTCGATCGGGATGCTGCTCGACCCCAACTTCCTGCGGGCGTACCTCCCGATCGTGCTCCTGGCGGTCTCGACCGTTCTGGTGATCAAGGTCGTCGCGGGATACCCCGCCTTCCGCCTCGCGGGAGCGTTGCCCCGCACGTCGCTTCGGGCGGCGTTCGCGATCGCGCCGATCGGGGAGTTCTCCTTCCTCCTGGCCCAGGAGGGCAAGAGGTTCGGCGTCATGCCCGAGACCGAGGAGCAGCTCTTCGTCTGCACCGCCGTCCTGACGCTGGCGGCGACGCCGGTCGTCGTGGCGGCGGGGATCCGGGCGGCGGCGCGGCTCGGGCCCGCTCCGGAGGAGACCGAGGAGGCCGCGCCGGAGCTGTCGGGCCACATCGTGGTCGTCGGATACGGCTTGAACGGGCTGGCGGTGGCCCACGTGTTGAACGAGTCGAAGATCCCGCACCTCGTCGTCGAGGAGGACCCGCGCCGGGCAGAGATCGCCCGCGGCAACGGGAGCCGCGCCATCGCGGCCGACGCCGCGGGACCGGAGGGTCTGCACGCCGCCGGTCTCGCGCACGCGAAGGCGGTCGTCATCGCGATCTCCGATCCGGACGGAACGCGGAGGATCGTCCGCCTCTGCCGGAAGGAGAATCCCAACCTCCACATTCTCGTCCGCACCCGCTATGTCTCGCAGGTCGAGACCCTGAAGGAGCTCGGCGCCAACGAAGTGATTCCCGAGGAGTTCGAGACCTCCATCGAGATCGTCTCGCGGCTGATGCGCCTCCTGGCCGTGCCGGGCAACGTCGCCGCGAACCGGATCCGGGAGCTGCGGGACCAGGGCTACCGGATGATGCGCGACCCGGCGATTCGCTCGGCCGAGGGGCGGAGGCTGTCCGCGGCGCTCGAAGCGGGTGCTTCGATCACGTTCTTCGTCCTGCCGGACACACCCGCGGAGGGGAAGACGCTGGCCCAGCTGCGCGTCGCCGACGACCACGTCACCGCGCCGGCGATGATGCGAGGCGGCGTCCCGTATTCCCCCGCGCCGGTGGACGACCCGCTCGTGGCCGGCGACACGCTCTTTCTCGTGGGCTCGCGCGAGGACCTCGACCGGGTCCTCGCCCGCCTCGAGGGCCGCCCCGTCCCGTCCCCGTAAGCGCACGCTCCGACCCGCGGACCGGTCCGGATCCTGCATCGAAGATCCGTGAGAGGTGCTCTATGGGCTCGAAATTCCTAAGTTTCACCGTAATCGCGCTGGCCCTCGCAGCGTCGGTTGCGGCTGCCGCGACGGTTCCTCCGCGGGCGCGCTATCGGATCCTGCTTCGCGACGGGAGCTCGGTGCTCTCGACCGAGCGTCCGCGCCCGATGGGGAGCGTGGTTGTGTTTCGTACGTATCCGGGCGGCGTGCTGACGAGCGTGCCGGCCGAAGACGTGGCGCAGGACCGGACGAACCTGGCGCAGTCCGCGGCCGCGTCTCCAGCAGCGCCGCTTCGGCCCGGAGAAGTCGTGGTCCTCGGCGAGACGGCGCCGGTCGGCGCGGCCCCGGCCGCGGCGGAGACGTCGGTCGTCGCGTCCAGGCCCTACATTCCAGGCGGCGTGTACGATCCGAGGAACCCCTATTTCGGTTACGGAGGCGGGCGCAATCCGGCGACGATGCGAGTCCTGACGCCCCCGGGCGTGACGACGCTGCCGACTCCTGGGGACACCGCGCGCGCGATCTCGGGCGAGCCGCCGAACCTCGAGCCGCAGGTCGGGCCCAACGGGTTCCCGGCCACAGCGGGAACGGCCGCTCCGCGGATCGGACCGGACGGACGCCCGATCCTCGCGCCGGCGGGAGCTCCGGGCTCGACGCCGCCGGTCATCGGTCCCAACGGAACGCCGGTGCTCGCGCCCTCCGGTGCTCCCGGCTCGACTCCGCCGACGATCGGACCCAACGGAACTCCGGTCCTCGCGCCGTCGACACCTCCGGTGATCGGCCCGAACGGAACGCCGGTGCTGGCGCCTCCGGGCTCACCCGGCGCGATCGCGCCGACCACCGGCTCCAACGGTTTCCCCGCTTCGCGCTAGGGCCGCTCCCAGTAGTACTTCGGGCGCGTCGATGGGTGGTTGCCCAGCTCGTTCATGGTGGCGGCGTCGTAGAGGCGGCCGTTGACCATCGTGTAGAGGACCCTCTCGCTCTGGCGGATGTCCTTCAACGGGTTGCCGTCGATCACGATGACGTCGGCGAGCTTTCCGGTCTCGAGCGACCCGATGTCGCCGTCGAGCCCGAGGTAGCGCGCGCCGTTCCAGGTGCCGCACTTCAGCGCCTGCTGCGGCGTCATCCCTCCCTGCACCAGCATCCAGAGCTCCCAGTGGGCGCCGAGCCCCTCGCGCTGGCCGTGCGCTCCGACCTGCACCGAGACGCCCGCGTCGAAGAGCTCCTTGGCGATCCGGGCGATCGCGAAATGGTTGTAGTCCTCCTCGGGCGCCATCGGGCGGCGCATCGCGCGCGCGTCGAGGATCTCCGGCGGCACGAATTTCGAGAGCCTCGGGTTTTTCCAGACGTCGGTGTGCTGGTACCAGTAGGTCTCTCCGAAGAGGCCGCCGTACCCAACAAGGAGCGTCGGCGTGTAGCCCACGCCCCCCTTCGGCCAGAGTTGCAGCACGTCCTTGTAGATCGCCGGGACGGGGATCGTGTGCTCGATCCCGGTGTGGCCGTCCACGATCATCGTCATGTTGTGCTCGAAGAGCGATCCGCCCTCCGGGACGACGAGCATGTCGAGCTCGCGCGCCGCGGCCAGGATCTGCTGGCGCTGCTCGCGCCGCGGCTGGTTGTAGCTCTTGACGCTGAACGCTCCCGCCGCCTTCAACCGCCGCAGGTGCGCCCGGGCGTCCTCGAGGCTGTCGATCTCGACCTTGAAGTCGCCGGCCGCGCCGTAGAGGATCGTCCCGGTCGAGAAGAGCCGCGGCGCCCTCAGCAGGCCGGCCCGCGCCATCTCGCTCGCCGCGAAGAACTCGCCGGTGTCGTGCGACGGGTCGTGCGCGGTCGTCACGCCGAACGCGAGGCCCGCGTCGGTGGACCAGTTCTGCTGCGGAATGATTCCGTCGGCCCCGAGCGTCCCGTGCCAGTGCGCGTCCACGAGGCCGGGCAGCACGGTCTTGCCCGTGATGTCCACGGTCTTCGCGCCCGCCGGGATGGAAACGGAAGTCTTCGGGCCGACGGCCTTGATGCGGTTGCCCTCGACGACGACGACTCCGTCCTCGATCACCTCGTCGCCGCCGCCGCGCATCGTGACGACACGGCCGCCGACCAAAGCGACGATTCCCGACGGCACGTCGGCGGCGGCCTCGAAACCGATGGGCAGCCCCTTCTCCGGGGTCTCGGGGAGCTTCTCCGGCGCTCCGGGCACGAACGAGAAGGTCTCCGGAAGGGCGCGCGTGAAGAGCTCCGGGCCGAACGCCCAGTGGAGGCTCTTCGAATCTCCCGACCAGTGGAGGAATTCGCCCGCGTCGCGGGAGACCCGCGCGACCGGCAGGGACTTCGCCTTGGGCCCGATCTCGATGCGCTTGCCGGTCCGGACGAACGGAGTGACGAACGCGTTCCACTTCTCCCGGAAGGCGAGCCACTTCTCGTCCGGCGAGAGGGCGAACTCCGTCGCGTAGTCGGAAATGTAGTGCTCACGGACCTCGGCGCCGTCGAGCGCGGCCGAGGCGAAGACCCGCTTTTCGTCCTCCTTCTGCTCGCGGCTCGCGTCGGTCTCCTCGTTCCTCGTGAAGTAGACGCGGTCGGAGGCCGAGCCGAACTGCGGCGAGAACCCGTCGCGGTGAACGAGAGTCGGCGGGCCGCCGGCCGAGGGATTCCAGTAGACGCCGGGGTCGGATCCCCAGTCGGGTGTGATCAGGAACCCGCCGGAGTCGCGCCGGTAAGCGACCTTCGAGCCGTCGGGAGAAAAGATCGGGTCCCGGTAGAGGCCGGGCCGGTCGGTGACGACGCGTCCCTCGCCGCCGCGGGCCGGGGCGATCCGAACGGTCCCGGCCTTGTCGTCGTTCCACGTCGAGTAGACGATCCACTTGCCGTCGCGCGAGAACGACGGGTACATCTCGAAGTGGTCGGTTTGTTTCGTCAGGCGCCGCGGGGTTCCGTCGGGAAGATCACGCACATAGATGTGTCCGAGCGCCTGGTAGGCGACTTCCTTCTCGTCGGGCGAGACCGTGACCCAGCGCAGCATCTTCACCGGGAAACGGTCGGGCGCCGCCTGCCTCGACGAGCGGACCGCTTGCGCCATCTTCCGAGTCGAGCGGACGTGGAAGGGGATGACCGCGGCCTGCCCCGTCTCACGGTCCACGCGCCGGATCTTCCCGCCCGCCCACAGAACGATCGAGCGGCTGTCCGGCGTCCACGCCATGACGGGGTAGACGCCGTGGATCGCCCACGTCTCCTGCATGTCGCGATCGAGGCCGTCGAAGACCGGCCGCTCGTGCCCCGAGGCCAGGTCCTTCGTGAAGAGGACGGTCTTGAACCGGACGCGGCGAACGAAGGCGAGCCACTTGCCGTCGGGCGAGGGCGTCGGACGGATCGCGCCTCCCGGCCCGCCGGCGAAACGGTCCACGCGGCCCGTCGTCCGGTCGAGGCGCTGGATGGCGTAAATCTGGTCGTGCGGATTCTTGTTGTACTGGAAGATCCGGCCCGGCGTGGCGTCGTAGCTGTAGTAGAGGTAGCGCCCGTCGGGCGAGAACGCGGGCTCGCCCAGGTCCTTCTGCTCGGTGGGACGCTTGATCATCTGCGTCCCCTCGCCTCCGGAGCGGTGATAGAGCCAGATCTCCCCGGCCCCGGCCGACCGCGTGCCGGTGAAGTGCTTGCGGGCGGCGAGGAAGTCTCCGTCGGGCGACCAGACGGGGCTGTTGGTGAGGCGGAAGTCCTCCTTCGTCACCTGCGCCGGCTGCGAGCCGTCGCGGTCCATGATCCAGATGTTGTCGCCGCCGGAGCGGTCGGAGGTGAACGCGATGCGGCGCCCGTCGGGGGAGAAGCGGGGCTGCATGTCCCACGCGACGCCGGAGGTCAGGGCCTTCGCCTCGCCGCCGGAGATCGGGATCGAGTAGATGTCGCCGAGCAGGTCGAAGACGATCTCCTTTCCGTCGGGGGAGACGTCGAGGCTCATCCACGTTCCCTCGTCGGTGTCGATGACCGCCTCGACCGGCATCGGGTACGCCGGGTTTTCGACGTCCCACTTCTTCGGCTTCTCCTTCTCCTTGTCTTGCTCGGCGCTCGCCGCGGCGGCGCCCGGCGAGGGAGCGGCGGTCGGCGTCTGCGCAGGGGTGACCGCGGGAGTCGGCTGGGCGACAGGCTCGGGGGGCCGCTCGGACGGCCGCTGGCCCATCGTGAACGCCGGCGGCAGCGCCGCGGCGAGGAGGAAAAGCGCGGGAAGCCAACGCAGGAAGCTCTTCGCTGCTTTCATCGCGTCCTTTCGAAAGAAAAAGTTCCGGTGGAGCTTACTCCGTGCGCGCCGCGGGACCGATCGGGCCCGGGGTGGCGAACGTCAGTGGGATCGCGATCGAGAGCCTCGCGCTGCCGTTGGTCAGGGCGAGGTCGAACTGGTGGTCCGAGCCGTAGAGCAGCTGCAGCCGCTCGCGCGTGTTCTTCAGGCCGATGCCGTGCGTTGCGGGGGAGCGCGAGGAAGCGGGGCCGATCCCGTCGTTGCGGATCTCGATCCACAGGCGCCCGTCGTCGCGCCGGGCGGAGAGCGTGATCCGCTCGGAGCCGGGATTCTTGCCGATGCCGTGCTTGATGGCGTTCTCGACGAGCGGCTGCAGGAGGAACGTCGGGACCCGCGCCTGCCGGACCTCGGGATCGATCTCGATGGAGACCTCGAGCCGGTCGCCGAAGCGCATCCGCTCGATGGCGAGGTACCGGTCCAGCATGTCGATCTCGGTCTCCAGCGCGATGGACTGTTCGGGCTCGGTCTTCAGGTTCAGCCGCAGGAGGTCGGCCAGCCGGTAGACGGTGTTGCGGGCGAGCTCGGGGTTCTCCTCGATCAGAGGAAGGAGCGTGTTCAGCGTGTTGAAGAGGAAGTGCGGGCGAAGCTGCTGCCGCAGCGCGTGCAGCTGCGCCTCCGTGAGCGCGGTCCGGAGCCGCTCGCGCGCCGTCAGCTGCGCGGCGCGGTAGCGGTGGGCGACGAAGATCGCGGCCGCCGCGGCGAGGACGACGGCGACGTAGAACCAGGGCGTCTGCGTGAAGTGGGGCGCGAGCGAGAAGGTCCGGCTCGCCGGGCGCTCGCTCGCGATGCCGTCCTCGTTGATCGCCGCGACCTCGAAGGTGAAACGGCGCGGCGGGAGGTTCGTGTAATAGGCGGTCCGCCGCGTCCCGGCGTCCGTCCACTTCTCCTCGAATCCCTTCAGCCGGTAGCGGAAGCGAACCTGCTCGGGCATCCGGAAGGACAGGCCCGTGTAGTGGACTTCCAGCGCGCCGTGTCCGGCGGCGGCGCGTTCCCCCGGCGCCAGGGCGCTGCCGTCGGCCAGGAGGGACTCGATGGCGACGGCGGGCGGGACAGGGTTCTTCGGGAGCCGCTGCGGGTCGATCGAGGCGACTCCCTTGCTCATCGCGAACCAGAGGCGGCCGTCCCGCGTCGAGACCGCTCCCGGCGCGCCGTTGTTGCCCTCGCCGGAGTGGGGGCCATCGACCGAGACGAAGGCGGCCGGGCGGATGACGCGGGTCCGCCCGCGGGCGAAGGCGTCGAGCTCCGCGAGGGAGATCCGGTAGAGGCCGCCGCGGTTGGTGGCGAGCCAGAGGCTCCCGCGCCGGTCGTCGAGGATCGACGCGATCTGCTCGTCGAGCAACCCGTCGGGCCGCCGCCACGTCGTCCACTTGCTGTCGCGGAATCGGGAGAGCCCCGCGCCCGTCCCGACCCACACGGTTCCCTCCATGTCCGCCGCCATGCAGTGGACCGAGTCCTGCGCGAGCCCGTCGGAGCGGTGGTACCGCGTGAGCTTCCCGTCGCGGTAGAGCCCGACGCCTCCCTCGTAGGAGCCGATCCAGATCCCTCCCTCCTTGTCCGGCGCCAGGGCCCGGATGAAGGGATAAGGAAGGACTCCGCTGCCGGCGGCCGGGACGAAGCGTTTCCCGGTCCAGCGCCGAAGGCCGGCTCCCGCCGTCGCGACCCAGAGCCCGCCGTCTTTCTCCGGCAGGAGCGCGGTGATCGAGTCGGTGCCGAGCCCGTCGCGCGTTCCGAAGTAGGCCGGTCCGCGGGCGTCGAGACGCACCAGGCCGCGGCCGGCGGTCGCCACCCAGAGGGCGCCGCGCGAGTCTTCCGCGATTCCCATCACGCGCGCCCCGAGCGACTGGACGACCGTGAAGCGCTCGGAGCCGGGATCGCGGCGCGCGATGAGGCCGTCGTCGGTTCCCGCCCAGAGGCGGCCCAAGCTGTCGGCGAAGACCGTCCAGACGAATTCGTCCGTCAGGCCCTGCCGGCGGCCGTAGAGCGCGACGCGGTCTTCCTTCAGGCGGTGGACTCCGCCTCGCTCGCCTCCCGCCCAGATGTTTCCCTCGCGGTCTTCCAAGAGCGAGAGGATCGAGTCGTCACCCGGCTCGTCCGCCTTCTCGAACCGGCCCGGACCCTGGCGGCGCAGGCGGAAGAGCCCGGCGCGGGTGCCCGCCCACAGGTCTCCGTTTCGCGCGCGAAGGAGAGCGCGGATCGGGTTGCCGGAGAAGCCCTGTTCCTCGACGGCGCGCACCGAGCCGCCGGGCGGGATGCGGTAGAGGCCGGTCGAGGTCCCGACCCAGGTCGTTCCGTCCGACTCGGCGAGGATCGCCGTGACCCAGCCGGCCGAGTCCGGGAGGGCCGGCGCTCCGAGCGACTCCTCCGAGCGCAGCCGGCGAAGCCCTTCCCAGGTCCCGAGCAGGAGCCTGCCGCCGGTGTCCCACGCCAGAGCGCGGATGCGCACGGCGGGATCCACCGCGACCGGCACGGAGACCGGCGGCCCGCCGGACTCGATGCGCAGGACCGCTCCCTCGGTCCCGCCCCAGACGGTCCCGTCGGGCGCGGTCTTCAATGCGAAGACGGGCGGCTCCTCCTTCTCCATCGCGACGGCGCGAAAGACGCCGCCTCGGTAGCTCGCCAGGCCGGACGAGGTCGCGATCCAGAGCGTCCCGTCCTTCGCTTCCGCCAGGCTCCGGACGTCTAAGTCCGGAAGTCCCGGCGAGGTCGCCGGCTCGAAGACCTGGAAACGGATTCCGTCGAAGCGAGCGAGGCCGCTCTGGGTGGCGATCCACAGGAACCCGTCGCTCGTCTGGAGGATCGCCTGCACGGAGTTCTGCGGAAGGCCCGATTCCGAGTTCCACGCCCGGTGGCCGAGCGGGGGAGGCGCGGCAGAGGCGGGCGGGCGAACCGCGCGGGCCGCCTGGGAGGGTGCCGCGAGAAGGAGAGCGAGGATCGCCGCCCGGGCTTTCACGGACATCGCGGACCAACGTACTCCGCGTGTCCGGCGTTGTCGAGGCGGGCTAGCCTGCCCGGTCCCCGTTTTTCCGGAGATCGTCCCCGTGTACCGCGCTTCGCGTGCGGGAAACGGGAATCCGGCGCCTTCCCGAGAAGGGGCCGGCGAAGGGCCGGTGGCGCGAGACGAACCGCTTCAGCCTCGAGAACGCCTGCAGCTCGCTCGCGGCCGGCGGGATCTCGAACCCCTCCTCGCGGGCGTGGCGCACGGCGCTGTCGAGGGCGTGGGTCCGCGAGGGCGACGTCAGCCGCGACACGGCCCAATCCGCGTCGCTTCGCGAGCAGCCGGTCGCCTCCCGAACCTCGGCGGCGAGCGTGAGGCCGGAGGAGGATCCCTTCTCCGCGGCGAGCGCGACCGCCTGGAGCTCCAGCACGCGGTCGTAGGCGAACCGGTAGTGCTTGGAGAGCGCGACGCGGCGCGCCGCGCGGCGGGCGTGGGGCCCGCAGACGGATTCGAGCAGCGAGGCGAGCTCCTGCCGGGCGGCCCGCGAGCCCTCCGTCGAGGCCTCGTGGCAGAGCCGGTCCACGGTCTCGCGGACCCGCCAGGAGTGGAAGAGCGAGGCGGGGATGACCGAGAGCGCGCGCCAGAGCGGAAGGTCCCGGATCGGCGCGCCGAGGAAGCGCTGGAGCATCCCCTCGGCGAGGACCTCGCGCTCGAGCACCTGCTTCCAGGGGACCCCGAGGGTCTCGGCCTCCTCGATCAGCCTCAGGGCCTCGGCCCGGCGCGACGCCTTCGTATCGTCGTGGAAGAACGTCTCTTCCGCGCCCCGATCGTGACGGCCGTCGGGTAGAGAGCTCATCGCTGAAGATGCTCTGCCCTGCGAAGCAGCCGGTCAACGACGCGCGGACGAAGACCCGGAAACGCCTGACGGAGGCTCCGGGAATCCCGCCCGTCCCATCGGCAGACCGTCCCGCTTTCCTCCCGGGTCGTCCCGCCTCGCGCCCCTGTCCGGGCCCGGATGGGATAATCGCGGGCCGAGATGGCCGAACCGGCGCCCCTGAAGGTCCTGATCGTCGATGACGAGCCCTACGCCCGCGATTGGCTGCGGCAGACCCTCGCCTCCGAGGAGGACCTGGAGATCGTCGGCGAGTGCGGCGACGGCAACTCCGCGGTGGACGCGATCGTCAAGCTGAAGCCGGACGTCGTCCTCCTCGACGTCCAGATGCCCGGAACCGACGGCTTCGGGGTCCTCGACCTGGTGCCGCAGGCCGATTGCCCGCAGGTCATCTTCACGACCGCGTTCGAGCAGTACGCGGTGCGCGCCTTCGAGGCGCACGCCGTGGACTACTTGTTGAAGCCGATCCGCCCCGAGCGGCTGCGGGAGGCCCTCCAGCGCGCCCGCCGGCTCGCGGCGGGCGCCGACTCCGAGGCGATGCGCAGCGCCCTTCGCGCGGTGCTCGTGGACGTGCGGCGCGAAGAGGCGCAAGGCCGGTGGCTTCTCATCAAGAAGGACAACCACAGCCTCTTCCTGAAGATCGAGGACATCGACTGGGTCGAGGCGTCGCGCAACAGCGTCGTCCTCCACGCCGGCAAGGAAAAGTACTCCTACCGCGAGGCGATCTCGGCGGTCGCGGCGAGGCTGGACCCGGCCGTCTTTTTCCGGATCCACCGCTCGACCATCGTCAACGTCAACCGGATCCGCAAGATCGACCCTTGGTTCCACGGTGAGTACGCGGTGACTCTCGCTGACGGCACCCGCCTGATGATGAGCGAGCCCTACCGGAAGCGCCTGAAGGAATTCCGCCGGTTGGCGTAGTTCGTTGAGCTTCGCTCTGGTTGCTCTGGCGGTCGTTTCCCTCGCGATGGGGCAGGCAGTTCCCGCTCCGCCACCCGGGGCGCCTGCGTTCGAAGGGAAGAGCAACACCGCGCTCGTGCGGGAGGCGCGCGCTGCTTACGACCGCGGGGAGAAGGCACTCTTTCTAAGCATCTACGAAGAGCTGGCTCGAAGGAGGCCGGGCGACGTCTACGTCCTGTACAACCTGGCCTGCGCCCAGTCCTTGAACGGCAGGACGGACGCGGCGATCCGGACGCTCGAGGACATCCTCGCTCACCGGGCGGCCTCGAACCTCGACGCGGACACAGATTTCGACGCCATCCGTCAGACCGAGGGCTACCGCCGGGTCGTCTCGGGCATGAAGGCTCTTCGAGAGGAGCGAATCGGCTCCGGCGCGGAGCGGGCGTTCACGATTCCGGAGAAGGGCCTCGTCGCCGAGGGCGTCGCTTACGACTCGGTGTCGAGGTCCTTCTTCGTCTCGAGCGTGCGGCACCGCAAGATCCTCCGGATCGACGGGAACGGGAAAGTCTCAGACTTCGTCACCGCGCGCCGCGACGGCATCCGCGGCGCGCTCGGCATCCACGTGGACGCCAGGCGCCGGACCCTCTGGGCGGCGAGCCTCGCGGGTCCCTCGATGGACGGTTTCCAGCAAGGAGATCCGGGCGCGCCCGGCGTCTTCGAGTACGACGTGGACACAGGGCGGCTGCGCAAGGAGCACGTCCCGCCCGCGGGAGGCGACCCGGCCGCCTTCGACGACCTGACGGTCGCGCCGGACGGAACCGTCTACGTCAACGACGCCGCGAACCCGCGAATCTGGAAGATCGCGCCGGGCGGGTCGCTCGAAGTGTTCCTGACTTCCTCCGAGCTGGGCGGCACGCAGGGGCTCGCCGTGTCGGGCGACGGAAAGACGCTGTACGCCTCCGATTACCGGCAGCTCTACGCGGTGGACATCGCTTCGAAGAAGGTCGCTCTGATCGGCGTCCCTCCCGACCTCGCCTTGAACGGCATCGACGGCCTCGCGTGGTTCGACAACGGCGTGGTCGCCGTGCAGAACGGGATCTCTCCCCACCGCGTCATCCGGCTCGACCTGACGCCGGACGGGCGGAGGATCGCGAAGGCCCGCATCCTCGAGATGAACCACCCGGACTTCGACGAGCCGACGCTCGGAGTCGTCGTGGACCGCGCGTTCTTCTTCTCGGCGGACAGCCAGGGGCAGAAGTTCCAGAACGCGAAGAACCCGATCGCTCCCGGCGACATGCGGGAGGCTGTGATCCTGAAGGTCCCGCTGGCGCGCGCCACGGCCACCGCGGCGGCTCCCGGCGGGGAAGTCCGCGAAACGCTCCAGCGGCAGACACAGGAGCTTCTCGACGCGCTGGCCACGGGCGCCGCGTCGGTCTGGGACCGCTATCTCGATCCGGGAATCCGTTTCGTGGACGAGAGCGGGAAGGTCCTGGGCAAGAAAGAAATGGTCGAAGGGGCCAAGGGGCTTCCGCCGGGCGTCTCGGGATCCATCCGCGTGCTCGACTTTGACACCGCGATTCACGGCGAGACCGCCGTCACGACCTACGTCGCCGACGAGGACGAGGTCTTCCACGGGCACAAGCTCCACTGCCAGTACCGCTCGAGCGACACGTGGAAGAAGACGGCGGAGGGGTGGAGACTGATCGGAAGCCAGATCATGGCGCTGCGGACCGACCCGCCGCAGATCGCGCTGACCTCGAAACAGCGCCAGGACTATTGCGGAACGTACTCGCTAGCGCCGGACATCTCCTACGAGATCCGATGCGACGGCGACAAGCTCGAAGGCCAGCAGACCGGGCGAAAGGCCGAGGCGCTCCTGGCCGAGGCGCCGGACGTCCTTTTCGTTCCGGGCAAGCCACGCTACCGCAAGGTCTTCCAGCGGGACTCCGGCGGCCGGATCACCGGCTTCGCCGAGCGCCGGGAGGCCTGGGACCTCCTCTGGACGAGGGTCCGCTAAGTTCGCTTCAGATACTCGTCGATGGCGGCGGCGGCTTTTCGGCCGTGGCCCATGGCCAGGATCACGGTCGAGGCTCCGGCGACGATGTCGCCTCCGGCGAAGACTCCCTCGCGGGTCGTCATCATCGTGGCCTCGTCCACGACGAGCGTTCCGTGGCGCGTCACCGAAAGGCCCTGCGTCGTTTTCGGGATCAGGGGATTCGGGCCGTTGCCGATCGACTCGATGACGATCTCGACGGGGATCTCCTCGAAGGCTCCTTCGACGGGGACCGGCTTGCGCCGCCCCTTCTCGTCGGGCTCGCCCAGCTCGCAGCGCTGCACCTTCAACGCGCGCACCCAGCCCTTCTCGTCCGCGAGGATCTCCACGGGCGCGTAGAGCATCCGGAACTGCACGCCCTCCTCCTCGGCGTGGTGGATTTCCTCAAGGCGCGCCGGCATTTCGGCGCGGGAGCGGCGGTAGACCAGGTACACGTTCTTTGCGCCCAGCCGCAGGGCCGTGCGCGCCGCGTCCATCGCGACGTTGCCGCCTCCCAGGACCGCCACGTTGTCTCGCCTCAGGACCGGCGTGTCCTCGGCCGGGAAGCGGTACGCGCCCATCAGGTTGGCGCGCGTCAAGTACTCGTTGGCGGAGTAGACGCCGTTGAAGTCCTCGCCGGGCACGTTGACGAAGTAGGGAAGCCCCGCGCCGGTCGCGACGTACACCGCGTCGAAGCCCTCGTCGAAGAGGTCGTCCACCGTCAGCGTCTGGCCGATCACCGTGTCGAACTCGAATTGCACGCCCATCTTCGAGAGGTTGTCCACCTCGGCCTGCACGATGTCCTTGGGAAGCCGGAACTCCGGGATGCCGTACACCAGCACGCCGCCCGCCTTGTGGAACGCCTCGAAGACCACGGCCTCGTGGCCGAACCGCCGCATGTCCCCGGCGCAGGCGAGTCCCGAGGGCCCGGCGCCGATGATGGCGACCTTCTTTCCGGTCGGGGAGCCGACCGGCGGCAGCTCGACGCCTCCCTCCTCGCGCTCCCAGTCGGCCAGGAACGCCTCGATCTTCCCGATCGAGACGGCGAAGCCGAGGTCCTTGTGGACCTTGGCGACCATGCAGTTCTCCTGGCACTGGCTCTCCTGCGGGCAGACGCGGCCGCAGATGGCCGGCAGCAGGTTGGTCTCCTTGATCGCGCGGATCGCGCCGCGGAAGTCTCCTTCGGCGACGAACCGGAGGAAGCGCGGAACGTCCACGCCGACCGGGCAGCCGGTGACGCAGGGCTCGTTCCGGCAAGAGAGGCACCGCAGCGCCTCGGCCCGCGCCTCGGCCTGCGTGTAGGCGAAGGGGACCTCGCGGATGTTCCGGACGCGCTCGGCCGGGTCCTGCTCGGCCCAGAAGACCTTCGGAAGCTGGCCGCGGGTCTTGTTGGTCAGTGCGGCCCGCCCCTCGATCCGGGCGTTCAACGCCTCTGCACTGAAGACCGTCTTTGTCGGGTCGGTCATGATTCGGCGATCGCGTTGGAGACCGCCTGCTGGAGCTGGCAGCTCGGGTCGTTCTCGCGGTAGCGGTCCAGGCTCGCCTTCTCCTCGGCCTTGTACATCGCCTGGCGGCGCATCATCCCGTCGAAGTCCACGCGGTGGCCGTCGAACTCCGGTCCGTCCACGCAGACGTACTTCGCGGCGCCGTCCACCAGGACACGGCAGCCGCCGCACATCCCCGTGCCGTCCACCATGATCGTGTTCAGGGAAACGAGGGTCGAGACGCCGTAGGGCTTCGTCGTCTTCGCGCAGAACTTCATCATGATCGGCGGGCCGATCGCGATCGCGAGGTTCACGTCGCCCCCGGCCTGGCGGCGCTGCTCGATCAATCCCTCGAGCACGTCCGTCACGAAGCCCTTCACGCCGTGGGAGCCGTCGTCCGTGCAGACGAGGAGATCGTTCGACGCCGCGCCGAGGCGGTCCTCGAAGACCAGCAGGTCCCCGCGGCGAGCGCCGAGGATCGTGACGACCTCGTGGCCCGCCGCCTTGAAGGCCCGCGCGATCGGGAGCATCGGGGCGGCCCCGATCCCGCCGGCGACGCAGGCGATCGTGCCGCGGAAGTCTTCGGGCCTGCCCGGCACGGTGATGTGGGTCGGGTTGCCGAGGGGGCCCGCGACGTTGGCCAGCGAGTCGCCCTGCGCGAGCGTCTCGCACATCTCGAAGGTGGTCTTCCCGACGGACTGGACGACGAGGGTGATCGTCCCATTGCCCTTGTCCACGTCGGCGATCGTCAGCGGGATCCGCTCGGAGTGCGGGAGCGGCCGCACCATCGCGAACTGCCCCGCCCGGTGGCGTTTGGCCACCTTGGGCGCGGCCACCTCGAAGAGGGTCACGTTTTCGCCCAGGGTTTTCTTGACGAGGATCTCGAACACGGATCACCTCCGCCCGGCGAGTCCGAGTATGGTCACCGCCAGCGCGGCGGACCTGATGCAAATGCATCGGCCGTGGAGAGCGGGGCCAACACCCTTTCGCTCAAGGAGTTGTCGGCTGCTCGGACACCTATGATGAAATCTCCGCAGCCCCTAGAGGAACAGTACGGAGGTCGAGATGATCCGCGCCGGACTTGTTCGGAAGTTGGTCTGTCCAGTCGCGCTCGGTGCCGCCAGTTTTCTTCTCGGCAGCGGCAGCGTTCTCCTGGGGACGTGCGGGCCGTTCACCGATGTGACCGATCCCGTGTTCTGCCCGTTCGTGCTGGAGGCGTTCACGCTCGGGGTGACGACCGGGACGACGCCCACGACCTACAGCCCGGCGGATCCCGTCAGCCGCCTGCAGATGGCGACGTTCCTGTCGCGCTCGGTGGACGGCGTCCTTCGCCGCGGCAATCCGCGGGGAGCCGCGCAGAAGTTCTGGATGCCGCTGGACGCCTCGGTGCTGGGCTTGACGACCGTCGCGGCGTTTCCGCAACGCCCGGTTTACGATGGCGCCGACGTCTGGGTCCCCGGAAACGCTGCGGTGTCCCGCGTCCGCGCCAGCGATGGAAAGCTCCTCGAGACCTGGACCGGCGTCGCCACGGCGCGGGGTTCGGTCCTGGCTTTCGGAAGGGTCATCATCACGGGCGCCCTGCTCTACCAGATCGATCCCGCCCAGCCGGCGGGAGCGGTCACGGTCGTCTCGACGGCTCTTCCCGTGTCCGCCAACGGGATCGCATTCGATGGCAGGCGAATCTGGACGGCGAACCCGGGCGGGCCATCCGTTTCGATCGTCACGCCGGGAGCCGCCCTTCCCTGGACGGTGACCACCGTGACGACAGGTTTCGTCTCCCCCGTCGGCGCGCTCTTCGACGGCGCCAACGTCTGGGTTACGCAGGGCGGCACTTCGTTCGTCAAGCTCGACTCCTCGGGTGCCATCTTGCAAAACGTCACGGTCGGGACCAAGCCGGCACATCCGGTTTTCGACGGGACCAACATCTGGGTGCCGAACAACAACACCGACTCCGTCTCGGTCGTGCGCGCCTCGTCGGGAGTGGTCCTCCAGACTCTCACCGGCAACGGGTTGTCCAGTCCGTTCGCGACCGCTTTCGATGGAGAGCGGGTGATGGTGACGAGCGCTGATGGAGTCGTGTCCCTCTGGAAGGCGGCCGACTTGAGCCCTCTCGGCTTCCTCTCGACCGGCGCGAGCACGTTCCCGGAGGGCGTTTGCAGCGACGGCCGGAATTTTTGGATCACTTTCTTCAACGCTGCCGGCAAGCTCGCTCGGTTCTGACGTGAGCTGGAGGGTCGGGGCCGCCGCCGCGCTCCTCGCCGTCGTCTCCGCGGCCGGGGAAGGGGCGAGAGTCACGGTGGACGACCTGATGAAGGTGCGGTCCATCCAGGACGTGCGCATCTCCCCGGACGGCGAGAGCGTCGCTTACGTCGTCACGACCCCTTCGCTCGAGCGAAACGCGCACGAGCCGGCGATCTGGATCGTCCCGGCGCGGGGCGGCGCTCCGCGGCGGATCGCCGAGGGGGCGAAGATCTTCGGAAGGAACCTGCCGGCGGCGAGGCTGCGTTGGTCGCCGGACGGAGCGAGCATCTCGTTCGTCGGGGTTGCCGGCGAGAAGCCGCAGGTTTTCGCGGCTCCCGCCGCGGGAGGCGAGGCGAAGGCGATCACGTCCGCGGCGCAAGGAGCGTTCGCCTACGAGTGGTCGCCCGACGGGAAGAGCCTCGCGTACGTCACCGTGGATCCGCCGTCGGAGGAGGAACAGAGGAAGCGCAAGGACAAGTCGTTCGTGATCCGGGTGGACGCGCCCGAGGCGGCGCGGCGTCTGTGGGTGGAAGCGATCGGCGGGTCCTCGAAGGTTCTCTCGCCCCCGGGGCAGTACGTGGAGAACTTCTCCTGGTCGCCGGACGGCAAGGAGATCGCCTACGCGTCGGCAGCCACGACCGGGTTCATGGCGCAGTACGCGACGCGCATCTACGCCGTCCCGGTCGAGGGGGGATCACCGCGCGCGATCGTGGACCGGCCGGGGATGAACAGCTCACCGCAGTTTTCTCCTGACGGGGCGCGGATCGCCTTCGTGTCGTCCAACGGCCGCTCGGAGATCATGGCGCCGCGCGGCCTCTCGGTCGTGGACGCCCGCGGCGGAG
Organism: Thermoanaerobaculia bacterium; assembly: GCA_035263845.1. Lineage (GTDB taxonomy): Bacteria > Acidobacteriota > Thermoanaerobaculia > UBA5066 > Gp7-AA6 > JAWOLE01. Next base: position 34,139 of record DATFQY010000130.1, read on the forward strand.
GCGCGCCCCGCGTCTACGGGATGGACGACGCGTGGATCACGGAGCTGGTCTGGGCGCGCGACGGCAAATCCCTCTTCACGCTGGCCAACGACGGGACCTTCGCGAGGGGCGAACACATGTTTGACCAGCCGGTCGTCCGAGTCTGGACGGACGGCGGAAAGGCCGAGAGAATCCCTGGTTCCGTCCTCGCCTACAACCTCTCGCTCTCGCGGGACGGCTCGCGCCTGGCCTTCCGTTCGGTGGAAGGGCGGGGGATGGGCGACGTCGCCGTTCTCGATCTCGGGAAGGGGGCGCCGAAGAGACTGACGGACGTCAATCCCGAGCTCGCCTCGCTCGACCTCGGGAAGCTCGAGGCCGTCCGGTGGCGCTCCTTCGACGGAATGGAAATCTGGGGACTGCTGCTGACGCCTCCCGGCTGGAGCGTGGGAAAGAAGCTGCCCTTCCTCGTCTACTGCCACGGCGGCCCCGGCGGCGGCGTCACTTTCGGCCTCTTCCCGCAGTTCATGCAGACGGTCGGGCAGGTGGACCCTTACGGCACCGAGGCGATGGCGAGCGCCGGATACGCGGTCCTCTTCCCGATGCCGCGGGGCGGCGGCGGCTACGGGGAAAAGGGCCAGCGGATGATCGTGAACTCCTGGGGTGAGGGGGACTACAAGGACATCCTGGCGGGCGTGGACGAACTGGTCGCGAAAGGAATCGCGGACCCCGAGAGGCTCGGCATCATGGGCGCCTCTTACGGCGGCTACATGACCAACTGGGTCATCACCCAGACGAACCGCTTCAAGGCGGCCTCGAGCGCGGCCTCGGTGGCCGACCTGGCCGACCAGTACTACCTCTCCGACGGCGGGGAGGTCATGGCGGAGTACTTCCAGCGGCCCTGGGAGGCGAAGGAGTCGTACTTCGCGCACTCGCCGCTCAGCTTCGCGGGGAACGTCACGACGCCGCTTCTCATCCAGCACGGGGAGCGGGACCTGCGCGTGCCGATCGCCAACGCGTGGAAGTTCTATCGGGCGCTGAAGGCGCTGGGAAAGACGGTGGAGTTCGACATCTATCCCGGGAGCTCGCACCTCTACTACCAGCCGATGCTGGAGCGGGAGTCCATGAAGAGGAACCTGGAGTGGTTTCAGCGATGGATTCCGGCGGGTCATTGATCGCCGCCACGAGGCGACCACGGGTCCTGATGAGAAACGGGGCGGGACAGGATGTCTCGGTTGTCCTGGCAGCCCTTTCACTATGATTGCCGTCCCAAATCAGGAGAAGACGACATGAACGTTCTGTTCCTTCTGGCGGCCCTGCTTGCGGCGCCCGCGCCGGCGGCGAAACCGATGACAGTGGACGAAGTCGTCGCGAAGGCGATCGAGGCGAAGGGAGGCGCGGCGAAGATCACCGCGATCCAGTCCATCCGCGCGACCGGGAAGGCCATCTTCGGCGGCGGCAACTTCTCCATCGAAGCGGCCTTCGGCCTGCTGATCAAGCGGCCCGGGATGATCCGGAGCGAGACGACGCTGCAGGGGCTGACGGCCGTCGAGGCGTACGACGGAACCGAAGGCTGGACCGTCCAGCCCTTCCAGGGACGCCGCGATCCGCAGAAGACGTCCGCCGAAGACCTGAAATCGGTGGCTCAGGAGGCGGACCTGGAGGGCCCGCTCGTCCGCTGGAAGGAGAAGGGACACCGAGTCGAATACCTCGGGACCGAGGACGTGGACGGCACGGCCGCGCACAAGCTGCGCGTCAACCTGAAGGACGGCGACGTCGAATACGTCTACCTCGACCCCGATTACTTCCTGGAGATCCGCAACGTGACCGTGAGCAAGGTCCGGGGCGCTGAGCAGATCACGGAAACCGACCTGGGATCCTACGAGCAGGTCGCCGGCGTCTGGATGCCCTTCTCCATCGAGTCCGGGCGGCCGGGGCGGCCGCGGGCAAGCCGGACGACTTTCGATCGCGTCGAGGTCAACGTCACGGCGGACGACGCCCTGTTCCACTTTCCCGCGGCCGGCACCCCGGTGGTCCGCGCGATCGCGGCGGGGCCCCAGGCCGAGCCCGCGGCCGCGGCCGCGAAGCCTCCGGCTCTTCCCGCGGGTCGCGCGCCGGGATTCGACTCGGGAGTCATCTCCGGATTGAACGCCCGCAACATCGGCTCGGCGACGATGAGCGGCCGCATCGCGTCCGTCGCCGCGCGCAACGAGGGGGGCAAGACGACGATCTTCGTCGGCGCGGCCTCCGGCGGCGTCTGGAAGTCCGCCGACGGCGGCACCACCTTCAAGCCGGTCTTCGATAAGGAGTCCGTCCAGTCCATCGGCGCCGTCACGATCGATCCCTCCAACCCGAAGACCGTCTGGGTCGGCACGGGCGAGTCCTGGATGCGCAACTCCGTCTCCGTCGGCGACGGGATCTACAAGTCCACCGATGGCGGCGAGACCTGGAAGAACATGGGCCTGAAGGACTCCGAGCACGTCATCCGGATCCTCGTCCACCCCTCCTCGAGCGACACGGTCTACGCGTGCGTCCCTGGCCGGCTCTGGAGCGACGGCGCGGAGCGCGGCGTCTACAAGACAACCGACGGCGGCAAGACCTGGACGCAGGTCCTCAAGGGGCCGAACCTCTCGACCGGGTGCGCCTCCCTGGCGATGGACGCGAAGAACCCCGACGTCCTCTTTGCCGGCCTGTGGGACTTCCGCCGGAAAGGCTGGACGTTCCGCTCCGGAGGCGAGGGACCCGAAGCGCCGAGCGCGAGCGCGCTGATGCGGACCGAGGACGGCGGAAAGACGTGGACCGACGTCGCCGCGGCAAAGGAGGCGGGCCTTCCCGGCAAGCCGTGGGGCCGCGTCGAGGTCGCGGTCGCGCCGTCGGACCCGAAGATCGTCTACGCGCTCGTCGAATGCAGGGATTCGGCCCTCTATCGCTCCGCCGACGGCGGAAAGACCTGGCAGGCGCGCGACAAGAGCCAGGGGATGGTCTGGCGGCCTTTCTACTTCGGCCGGCTGATCGTGGACCCGACCAACGCGGAGCGCCTCTTCAAGCCCGGCCTGACCCTGACCGTGAGCGAGGACGGCGGCCGGTCCTTCTCCGGCAGCGGCGGCGGCTCGCACGGCGACTGGCACGACGTCTGGATCGATCCCGACAACACGAAGCGCATGATCGGAGGCGACGACGGCGGCTTCTGGCTCTCCTACGACGGCGGGAGCCGCTGGTGGAAGGGGAACAACCTGCCGGTGTCGCAGTTCTACCACGTGGCCGTGGACATGCGGGACCCGTATCAGGTCTACGGCGGGCTCCAGGACAACAGTTCCTGGGTCGGCGACTCGTCCTACCCGGGCGGGATCACCAACGGGCGCTGGGACAACCTCTACGGCGGCGACGGCTTCTGGACCGTGCCCGACGCGACCGACGCCGACGCCGTCTACGCCGAGTCCCAGGGAGGAAACGTGGGGCGCGTGAACACGCGCACGCACGCCGCGCGCGACATCCAGCCCAAGGCGGACTACAAGGAGAAGCTACGCTTCAACTGGAACACGCCGATCTCCTCGTCTCCGAACCAGAAGGGGACCATCTACATCGGCAGCCAGTTCCTCTTCCGCTCGCGCGACCAGGGCGACACGTGGGAGCGCATTTCGCCGGACCTCTCGACGAACGACGCCGAGAAGCAGAAGCAGGAGCAATCCGGCGGCGTCACGGTGGACAACTCCTCGGCGGAGGAACACACCACGATCTACTCGATCTCCGAGTCTCCGAAGGACGGCAACCTCGTGTGGGCCGGCACCGACGACGGCAACCTGCAGCTGACGCGCGACGGCGGAAAGACCTGGACCAACGTCGCCGCCAACGTGCCCGGGCTCGCGAAGGCGTCGTGGGTCTCGTGGGTCGAGGCCGGCCGGTTCGACCCGGCCGTCGCCTACGCGGCTTTCGACCGCCACACCTTCGGCGACATGACGCCGTACGTCTACCGGACGGCGGATTACGGGAAGACCTGGAAGCGGATCGTGTCGCCCGAGCAGGGAGTGCGCGGCTACGCCCACTGCGTCAAGGAGGACACGGTCAAGCCGTCGCTCCTCTTCGTCGGCACGGAGTTCGGTCTCTGGATCTCTCCCGACGGCGGGGCGCGCTGGGCCGAGTTCAAGGGGGCCGATTTCCCGAGCGTCGCGGTGCGGGAGATCCAGGTCCACCCGCGGGACAACGACCTCGTGCTGGCCACGCACGGCCGCGGGATCTGGATCGTGGACGACTTGACGCCGCTTCGCGACGTGACCGACGAAGTCCTCTCGCGCGAGGCCGCGTTCCTGCCCGGCCGGCCCCTCCAGCAGAGGATGCCGGCGCAGGGAGGATGGCCGGAGGGAGACGCGAGCTTCACCGGCCAGAACCCGCCCGCGGGCGCCGTGATCACCTATTACCAGAGGAGCCGCCACCTCTTCGGGCCGATCAAGATCGAGATCCTCGACGCGGAAGGCAAGCTCGTGGACACGATCACGGCCTCCAAGCGCCGCGGCCTCAACCGGGTGTACTGGCCGATGCGCGTCAAGCCTCCGCGCGTTCCGCGCGCGGCCACGCTCGCCTTCGGATCCTCGCAGGGTCCCCGCGTCGTTCCGGGGACGTACACCGTGCGGCTGACCAAGGGCGGCCAGACGACCGAGACGAAGCTCGAGATCGGCATCGACCGGCGCGCGCCCTACTCAGCGGCCGATCGGAAGGCCCAGTTCGACGCCGTGATGAAGGCGCACGCTCTCTTCGGCGAGATGAGCGCGCTCGTGGACCGGATCGAGCAGGCCCGCGCCGCCGCGGGCCAGAGGGCGAAGGCGGCCGGCTCGGACGCCCAGGCGGCGAAGGCCGCGGCCGACGCGCTGGCGAAGCTCGACGAGATCAAGAAGAAGATCGTCGCGACCAAGGAGGGCGGGGCGATTACCGGCGAGGAGCGGATCCGCGAGCACCTGGACGACGTCTACGGCGCGATGATGCGCTGGGAGGGGAAGCCGGCGTCCTACCAGGTGGCGAGGGTCGAGGCTCTCCGGCGCGAGCTCTCCGACGTGGCGAAGGAGTTCGAGACGCTGGCGGCGGAGCTGCCCAGGCCTCCGGCGTCCGCGGGCGTTGCCCCGCGGTGATCCTCGC